>NZ_MKWH01000036.1:0-125648 GCF_001899705.1 Sphingobacterium sp. 40-24
TTAACCTGATCCTCATCTTGAGGATTACCATGGAAGTAAATAGTCACAGGATCTAATTTTTTTCCTGCATAAGCCTCAGCACCTTTAAATGCTGAGAATCCGATAATCATGGCTCCGCCTAATATCATGTAGCCATAATTGTTTAAAAATTTGGTTAGCATGTAGCTACCCTCCTTTCTGTATTGCAAACCAGTAATTGATTAGTAAAGCTGCCAGTTTGCAAACTTTTGGTAAATAATTGTCGGTACGGTCCTGTGTACCGATCGTATGTAGATACCAGCAGACCTTTTACATTGCTGCTGGCAGTATTGGGCTGTTGATAGTCGTAAATGCTATCTGGTGCGTACCAAATATCCTTTGACTTCGTATAGTGGATATTACAGTAACTGATGGTTCCCATTGCCATAAAGCCTATCAGGAATAATGCGATATTTGTTCGGCCTGTTAGTGCCCGCTCGCCGTAGTTGATCGTCTTACGATGCAATCGCCATCCGGTTATCGATAGGCCAAGAATAATGAGATTAAAGATCAAATGTGCTGTCCAGGAAATATTGCTCAAAAAACTGGTGCACATGCAAGGTTTCTTGTCGTATACATTGAGGATGCCAAGACCGATATATATACTAAAAACGAGAATCAGTATGGTCGAAACTTTCCATCCCAGGGCACTCAACCTAGCTGATGGTATCGCTAGCAATACGCCAACACCAATTTCCATAAGCGGAAGTAGCCAAAAGAGTATTGGAGCCAGAGAACTGATCACTGGCTGCTGCTCCAGGGCAATCTTGAATGCACCGAGCTGCCAGAGTTTATCCATCCCCACATAGACCCAAAAAAGTATCATTGCTGCCCGGATGACCTTATATATAATGTTGCCAGTTTTATTCGCTTCCATAGCCTTTATTATTTGTATTGCAGTATTTATTATTTCTTTCCCTTGTTATATTATTTTTCCTCGTTTCAAAAACAGGGCGCCGTACCTGTCCCTCCAGTGGATACAGCGGCCTGCCTGAGCGTCAGCTTCTACTTTCTCGTACGCTGTAAAACAAAGGTAGTATGGAAAATAGGCCGGCGTAGGTGTAGCGAAATGGTTAATTTGGAAAGTGCACCTGGCTCTATTCGATTTAAATAAAGACTGGGATGTAATGAAGATGTATTATGCGGTAAAAAGATCAGCGGGGAATTCTTTGTAAAACGGTCGGTTTTAGCTTATTCAGGACTGTTTTTGATGGGTAGAATGAACACGTTTAGGAGGTGTAGCGGTGGCATACCCCCTGTTTTTTAAATTTTTATGTTTTATTTATTTAAGTCAGGAAACTGTCTATTCAGTTCGTCAAGCATCGTATTCAATACCTTGCGGATACGGAGCGCTGTATGAAACTCGGCGCTTTTGTCCATCCGGATCAGGCTATGCGCAGAAAGTAAGGTGCCTTCCCTCGTTTTGACGAGCCTGGAAAATACCTCAGCAACTTCTTTTTTCTCTGACGACCACATAATGTTCGCTTTTACAGATATATGCATCCAAAGTTTGAGCTCTTTGCCATTAAAATTGCTTTGAATAAATTGTTGGGGATAATCCTGCATTGTTGCTGATGGAGAGATTTTTTCATCCTCCATGTACCCGCGCATCAACTTGAGCAAGCTCCTACGGTTGCTATCATATGCAAAGTCCGGGATACAGGAGAAGTGTTTGGGGAAGCGTAACAAGGCATCCATAAAGGATGGGTCTGAATTGTAAAGTTCTTTCCAGCGATTGAAGAAGCCCATGTGGTTAAAATTGAAATTGACCATCAGAATCAAAAAGCGGTAATGCCAGTTTTTACTCTGGCGCTTGTCTTCAGCCAATTGGCAAAGTGATTCGATCATTTTGGTTAGGTAGTCCTGATGTCGGTATTGAATATAGGGAATCTTGCCATTTTCAAATAGGCTGTCCATACCCGAAAGGATCTCGGTGAGATAGGCTTTAGGTATGCTTTTCTGAGCCAACTTATCCAGAATATAGGGCATATGTTCGTATACATATTCATGCAGCCTCAGATAATAATGCTTTGGCAGCGGCGTACAGGGATCAATATCTTTTTTAAAGAGCTGTTCGATTCGCTCAAGTAATTCTTCTAGGGCAAATAGCGCTGCAGAACTCACAATTTTACGCACGTTACAGAAGCTATACAACAAAGAGTGTAGCCGCAACAATTGAGTATGGTAAATTTGGATAGCCTGACGGGCATTATTTACCTGAATAATCTCCCGATGGGCTTGTAGTGCCAATGCAAAATTAGTATTGCAGGCCTCGGCGATCTCACCCAAATGGTTTGGAATATCTTTGTTATCAAGATAAACCAAAGCTTCTATGAGCGTTGTCAGCTTCTGTAAACTTACGATCATCTGTACCTCCTTTTGATATCTTTATGGTACCACGGCCAGCCAAATCTCCCGGGATGCATCTGAAGTATGAGTGAATCTCCTTCGTTGGTCTGTTCATGTAGTTGGGGATTGACATTAATCGAAACTTTTTCTTCCTCACCTTCATAATTGAACGAAAACCATAGTTCGTATAGGTCACAGCAAGCAGGGCATTTCTGGATAACAATGGCGGGTATGCGTACAGCTTTTGCATTTGGGATATGCTGGCAATTAGCCATGATCAGCAGCATACGGATATACCAGGTACATGCAATGATCATGATGGGAAATTGGATCCCATAAAGTTTGAAAAGGTCTGTCTTTCTCCAGAAAAACAGATGTGCCATCGCGCAGATGATAAAGGCTGTCGGTATGCCCTTTTTTACAGCTGTCCAAAAGGGTTGTGAGCTGATCAGCAGCTGGTAGGGAAGGCGGTCAAATAGTGCTATGCTGCTGACCTGAATACAGACAAAAAAGATAACGAAAAGCTGCATGACGCGTTCTTGGCCACGCATTTCCAGAAATGGGATAAGAATGATCATTGCCCCGATGCTATAGACGCGCTCGCTATGTGTCCGGGCCCAGAAAATCCCATATAAGGTAATCAGTACAGCAATTGCAATAAATACATAATTGCGGCTAAATGGCAGTCTAAATTTCTTTATTGTCCTCATGATTTATGGTTTAATAATCAGTGAAGTTTTACGCTTTAAATTTACCCACTATAGCATGAAATTTCAGTGAATATCCCAACCATTTCAATAAAGGCCAATTTTTTACAATGAGTGCTGATTTCCTGACAGCGAAGGAGGATTTTCTATCAACAAAGAGTTAAATTTTCATCCGGAAGGGGAATTATTTGAGCCATAAAACGATACAAAGGCATTGATTTAAGTGAGTTGGACATTGTTTAATAAATAATTGGCTAAATTTATATAACAAAAATTTCTTCGACAGGGGAGTTTTTAAGGAAGTTCTCCAGTACTAGGAATTTATGTAATGCCGGATAAACTTAATAGGTGAAAGATAGATTGGAAGAAAGTATAAATCTGATAAGTATGTAAATTTTAATAGCGTTATTAAAATGTCGTTTGTACATGAAAAGTTTTAGCAAAAATAGATATCAGGATAATAGAACATTGACGGTGCAGTATCCCGATGGGATCTGGCAGTTGATTGCATCTTTCATTTTTGGAGGATTCTGTTGGTATCTGGGCTATCGGGGCGCCTTGGCGGAATGGCTTTTAGACTGGCCGGTCACCTATAGCTATCTATTTTTTGTATTGATGGTAGCGATTATTTTCTTTTATATAAGATTGGTTATCATTATATTGGACAAAAAGCAGAACTGGCTGGTTAACCCCGAAAAACGCGCCGGTATGCAATTATTTTTTTGCTGCATACTTCCGACACTTTTATTGTTCTGGATCATTGGCCCAGATCCACAGGCGAAGGATGAATGGCTGCTGTTTCCTTTAATGGTCATATTTAGCGGCATTTTGGTCCTGAATATGTCCTATACAGTTTATTTCTATGTCGCTGTTTACCACAGGCAAAAACTCATAATTTTTGAACAGAAAGAAACTATCCTCCAGCAAGAATTAAGAACGAGAGATCTCCAGGAGCAGATTGAGCTGCTTTCTCCGGGTATCGAAGAGCTGAAAGAGATCCTGGAAACAGCAGGGGAAGATAGAGATGTGGATTCCATGGATGAAATAGATTTAACCATGTGCAGATCCATGGATCTGGAACAGGAAGTATTCCTGCTCAATAATAAAATCTTGTCCCAAAAGATATCCTATAAGGATATCGGGATTTTTACTTATAAAAATGGTATAGTCAGCCTTTATTTAAGAACTGCGATGGACGAAAATCTGACTTGTGGTGAGCAGCGCAGCTTAAAGGAAGTTGTTAATATCACGAAGGGATTTGTACAGAAGATTGACCGGGATAAAGCCATACCCTTGGATATGATCCAAGCTTGCCAGCAACTGAAACGGGGCCGATTGCGTATCGTGCTCAAAATACCTTTTGAGGGACGGTACTATTTTGAGGTGTCCGACAAGATTGCAAAGCATATCAGGGAATGGGTCATGTTGCAGGTGCCAATAGAAAAAGAGCAATAAAATATATTAGGTAAACTTTAATAGATAGATTATGGAAAAAGTAAGGGACAATACCTGGAAATGCCGAGCTACTGGTAAAGTTGGATTTCCTTCTTTAATTGAGGCGCAATGGGCAATGCTTCACTTTAAGTTCAGATCCCGGATGAGAAACAAACTGGATGGTAAACGTATCAAACACAGGATGGGTAAAGACGCCTGCAAAAGGGCCTATTATTGTAAGTTCTGCAAAGGTTATCATATTACCACCTGGGAAAAAGGTCACTTTAATGATTATAAGGCCAAAGCCGAATCCTGGGAGATACCGAAAGTATTAGGAAATTGGAATTATTCGATAGAATAATCCCGTGGTCTATTTTCTATTCCAATTTTTTTCCTCTATAATATTCATTCCAGTTATCCTTCGCATAACCTTTACCCAGATATTTAAATGTGAAAGCAGTTGCATCCTTTATCTCTTGACCAAAATAATAGACTTTCCAGCTATCTTTACTGTATCCGTCACCGAGAAGAACAAAGCTTTGGGCGGATACATTTTTTATTTGATTGCCTCTATAATAAACATTCCAGCTGTCTTTGGCATATCCTTCATCCAGTATTTTAAAGCTGGGCGCAGAGACATCTTTAATCTTAACGCCACGATAATAGGCATTCCAACTATCTTTGGCATATCCCCAACCAAGTGATTGGAAAGAATGTGGCGATACATCTTTAATCTTAACGCCACGATAATAGGCATTCCAGTTGTCTATTGCATAAGCATTGCCGAGGTCTTTGAAAGATCGTGCATCGACACCTTCGACCATCTTATCCCTGTAGAAGATCCGGTTGCCTATGTTGACATAATCGTTTTCTCTGTCATGTCGAAACGTCGTCTGAGACGTAGATCTTTTATTGTGACGACCTTGTTGAGCAATACTTTTCCCCAATATACATAGCAATGCAAAGGAAATAACAAGCATATTTTTTAAGTGGATAAAGGCCATAATGTATCTGTTTTATAATATGATATTTATATTGAATCCCTCCTTTATGACCAAGATAATTCACCGAAGGTTTAATCATTTTATCATTTTATTTCTCGTTATCCTTATCCGTTTCAAATGCAACTATTTTGGAATCCAAATATTTTTTTGTATATTGCTGGTTATGAGTTTTAAAGAAAAATTAGAGAACTGGCGCACGTCAATCAATCGCGCCGGTAGTGGTGAGGAATTGTATATTTTGCTTTTGAACTATAAAAGGTTTATCAACAAAAATTGGGTGGACGATTTTGGCGATCCGGGCAACTGGAAATCGGAATTAAATCAGGTCATCAGCAAAGTAAGAAACAAGGTGGATGTAGCAGATATCAGAGCCTGCCAAGATTTATCGTCCTATCAGGACGATGCCCGGCAGACCGCACATTCACTCAATCATACGTTAAAATATCATCACTCATTGACAAAAGGGTAGGCTAGGCCTACCTTTTTTTGCCGATAACGATTACTGTAAAGGAATCAGGACATTCTGTTCCAAGCGTACAGGGACATGCTTCACCGAGGTAAAACCGTCTTCCTTGGAAATGATGTTGGAAAGATCCAGTCCTCTTTTGGAGAACGTACTGATCAAAGCTGTTCTAAAGGTTGCTTTGGCTGAACCCCAGCCTTGTCCTAAAATCGTGTCATTGTTGAGCTGGATCAGTTCATCTGTTGAGTAATAACTGAATTTTTCCAGTAAGTGTTGGTAAAGATTTGTTGTAGTAGCCATACAATTTAAAAATTTAAAGGATTAAACCATAAACTGTATCCAGATCTTGTTGGGAAAATAATCGTTCTGTGACGTTTATTTTGGTCGAAACCCGTATTAATTTACCACCGCGGTGCCTCCACTCGGTTGGTATTGCATCATGCAATTCTGAATACTCTACAAATATAGTAGATTATTTTTTATAATAAAAAATATTTTTGTTTTTAAGGGTAAATGAGCGCTAACAACAGGAATAGGGAGGTCAAAAGCGAGGCGCGTTGTTGGCTGTGATTTGGTTATGAAGCGGATAGCTGGGCGAAAAATTTATCATGTTACTGTAATCTCATCGAAAATACTTTTAAAAACAGAGATAAGACAATACTTTTGCGCCATGAATAGAATTGCGGAAATTAACGAATACATTGCTGCCGAACGCGAGGTATTATTGCAACACCCTTTGTATCGTAAGATCAAAACGATCAAGAATCTACGTTCTTTTACAGAAGGGCATGTGTACGCTGTATGGGATTTTATGTCTTTACTAAAAGCTTTACAGATTAAATTGACCTGTACGACTTTACCTTGGTTTGCGAGTGAGCATCCATCAACACGCTATCTAATCAACGAAATTGTATTGGCTGAGGAATCGGATGAATACATTGATGGCCGCCGTTTGAGCCACTTTGAGATGTATCTGGACGCCATGGATGCCATGGGTGCCGACCTTCATCTGGTCAACAAATTTATTGCTCAAGCCAAAAAATCGAACAACATATTCGATGTCATTGCAACGACCACATTGGACAAGCGGATCAAAGACTTTTTGAATTTTACATTCGAAGTGATTGCTGAGGGCGAGGTGCATAAAATTGCCGCAGCATTTACATTTGGACGCGAAGATCTTATCCCGGGAATGTTTACCTCTATTTTGGAAGAGATTAAAACAAACTTTCCTACAGCCAATCTGGATAGCTTTATTTATTATTTTCAACGCCATATTGATCTTGACGGCGACGAGCATGGACCGTTGGCGATGCAGATGATCACAGATCTTGCCAAGGACGATGAGGTTAAATGGACGGAAATGAAAGAGATCAGTAAAATTGCGCTACAAAAAAGAATCCAGCTGTGGAATGCAATAGAAGATTCCTTATATGGATAATCTATTATTATACCATCGAGAAAGGCCTTTCAAATCACGATTTGAAAGGCCTTTTTTATGTGCTGTAAAAAAGGATATTGTAAGGACTTATTGGCAGATATTGGTCTTTTTGTTTGAATTGATGAAAAAATGTCTTTTTTCCATAACATATTGGCGTTTGTGAAGAAATCCAAGTTCCAATAAGTGTCTAAGTTTGCAACGCAAAAAAATTACATAGCACACGTGAACTTTTTTCCTCCCTATTGGGCAAAAGGCATACTAACCATGGGATTGTTAGTATGCGCTATTTCGGACACCTTCGCCCTCGATTCTTTGCGCATGTCCCTGAAAGACATGATCGACAAAGCGCTACAGAACAGTAAATACATCGAGCAGTCTTATTTGCAGCTCAAAGAAACTGAGGTGGCAGTACAGCAGCAACGCATGGAGTTGCTGCCCAAGATTTCCGCCAGAGCTTCTGCTAGTTATGCAAGTAATATGCCTGTG
Source organism: Sphingobacterium sp. 40-24 (assembly GCF_001899705.1). Lineage (NCBI taxonomy): Bacteria > Pseudomonadati > Bacteroidota > Sphingobacteriia > Sphingobacteriales > Sphingobacteriaceae > Sphingobacterium > Sphingobacterium sp. 40-24. The sequence goes on from NZ_MKWH01000036.1 coordinate 7,903, forward strand.
TATGACCAGGGTCTTTTAAATAAACCTTCCCAGCATGATATCATTCATTACTTGTACGATAGCGGCCTGGATTTTTATCTGAACCTCTACAATGGGCATCGGGACCTAATGAAAATTGAGTCCAAAAAATTGGAAAATGAGCTGGCCAGAATCGATTGGAAGAATGCCGCAGCGCAGACGAAATTGGAGGTTTGCAATCTTTTTTTGGATTTGGAACTGTCGTATAGTAACCGATCTTTAATTGAGCAGGATATCGCTGATCAACGGGCACAGCTCAGGGAGATTGAGCATCTGTATAAGGCGGGTGTTGTATTGCACAGTGACGTCTTGCGTATTTCGTTGGAGCTTTCGAAGCGGGAACTGTTGCTCGTGCAGATCGGTCATGATATTCAGGCTGCAAATCAGAAGCTGCAGCTAATTGGTGGTATTACTGCGGAGATTGTGCCCCTGCCCGAGCAGTTTCAGGTGGAAAACCCCAGCTATGAAGCGCTTGTTGCCGAAGCGCGAAGCCATGCTTTTTCCCTCCTAAAATCCGAACAGGAAGTGGTTTTGAAGAAGTTGTCGGTCAAACAGGCGCGATCAAATTATCTTCCTGAGTTGGGTTTGACCAGTACATTCACCTTTGCCAATCCACAGGTTTTCTTGTATCCCTATAATCCCAGCTGGTATAATCTGAGTATCACAGGGCTCAAATTAAACATACCGATCTCGGCAATTTATCTCAATAAAAACGTGGTGCGCGGAGCACAGATCGCATTGGATCGACAAGAGGTAAAACACCATCATGAAGAGGAGATTCTGGAAAATCAGCTTTTACAGGCCTTGTTGGATTATCAATTGGCTATTAAGCAGCAGGAGGTCTGTCAAAACAATAAGGCGTTGGCGCAGGAAAATGCACGAATTATAAAAAACAGGTATTTTAAATCATCGGCTTTGATTACAGATCTATTGGATGCTGATATGCAATACCTAAAAACACTTTTTGATCTTGAAACCGCACATATTGCGATACAGAAACATTATTATTTTATCGAATTTTTGAAGGGTACTATCTAATGAAACCTAAATCACGAAGAACAGTTGTGGAGGCACAACTCACTCGAATCACCAACTGGTTGGCCGGAATTGTCTTGTTGGCCTTGTTGTTATGGGGCGCTCAAGCATTATGGATGCGACTGCGGTATACCTACACAAATGATGCACAGGTAACACAGTATATCAATCCCATTGTTTCTCGGGTAGGAGGATATGTGGTTTCTGTGCATTATCACGATCATCAATTGGTTAAACGGGGTGATACCTTGTTGCTTATAGATAATAAGGAATATAAATATGAGGCTGATCAGGTAGCTGCATCCGTCAATAAGGAAGCTGCAGAGATCAATGTTCTTCATAGTCAAAAGGAAATTCTCCAGGCGGAACATGAATCTTTACGGACCTCAATTGCTGCCGGGGAGGCTCGGGTAACCAAGCAACAGTTGGAATATGATCGCTATAATTATTTGTTTCAGGAAAAGTCTGCAACGGCACAGCAACTGGAGGATGTAAAAGCAACGTTGGATGTGTATAAGAGTGAGCTGGCTTCGTTAAAGCATAAATTACAGGCTTCACAGGAGCGTGTGCATGATGTGGATATGAAAAAAGGTGTGGTCGATGCCGAACGTGTTCGTTTGACGGCTGCTGTCGGCCGTAAAAGGCTTGATGTTGGGTATACCGTTATTCGTGCACCTTACGATGGGCAGATTGGCAAACGCACGATTGAAAAAGGTCAAATGATAAGTGCTGGCGAAGTTTTAGGCTTTATCGTCAATAGAGAAACCCCAACCTGGGTAACGGCTAATTTTAAGGAAACACAACTGCGTTATTTGCATCTTGGCAATAGGGTTGAGGTGGTGGCTGATGCGTATCCGGATCAAAAATTTTATGGAAAAATTATTTCCATCTCCCCGGCTACAGGATCTGCATTCTCCCTTTTGCCACCAGATAATGCAACGGGCAACTTTGTGAAGATTGTACAACGCGTACCTGTGCGCATTGAGCTGGATAGGCAAAAGGGAGCGCAACAGCTTCTTTCGGGAATGAATGTGAATGTGTCGGTATCAAAAAAGCAGAACTAGTGAAAGGAATTTTTAAAGAATGGGTACCGGAGTGGTTGATCAAGCTTATCCTGTTTAGCAGCTTGATGCCGAGTATGGTCTTATTTTTCCTGCCAGGTGCAAATACAAATGTCACCGCTGGATTTTACGGTGCCCAACCCAGTGATGTTCAGTTCCTGATCATTTTGTTTTATGCTGGTTTTGTTGGATTCTACGTTTTAGAACGACGCTTTTTTTTATACTTTCCCATCAAGCAGTACTACATTATTTTTAATCTTCTGCAGCTATTGAATTGCTTTTTGATGTACAGCATCACCGATATCAGCTGGGTATATGGCCTGCGCTTTTTCCAAGGGATGTTGTTTGCTTCTGCCGTAAACTTATCGATCTCCATGATATTCTCACGGTTGAAAAGCGATCGGGCTAAGGAAGTAAGTTATGCTGTCTTTTTTGGTATGTTACTCTGCAGCTCCCCATTTAATACTTTCGTCACGGCTGAATTTATCGATTCATTCAATTTTGATCAGCTCTATCTATACGCTGCCTTATCATTTGTACCGGGTTTATTGCTCATTATGCTGTCGATGCGCTCTATACGGCATATACGCCCTTACCCTTTGTTTTCATTAGACTGGGCAAGCTGTATTTTCTATAGTCTTGTGATCGTCAGTTTTGGCTATTTAATGGTGTATGGACAAGAAGTTTATTGGTTTAACGATCAACATATGCTGATCATATTAGGGGTAGGTCTAGCGTTGCTTATTCTTTTTATTGTTCGGCAAATGGTGCTCAGGCGTGTGTATGTTCATTTGGCGATTTTTAAAAACAGGAACTTTCTCTTGGGCTTATTGATTTTGTACATGATGTATATCGAGCGCTTCTCCTTGACTATCTCAAATCAATATCTCGTACAGGTTATTCAACTCGATCCTATTCATTTGTCCTATATCCAGTGGTTTAATATTGCTGGTATTGTCGCTGGTGTTCTAGGCTCATTGTATTGGATGCTTGGGCAACGCCCCGTAAAATGGATCTGGATTTCGGGCTATTGTTGCTTGCTGCTGTTTCACCAATGGATGTTTTTCTCCTTTGAGGGGCAGGGTAATGATGCGCATTTTTGGATACCCTTAGTTTTACATGGACTCGGAGTAGGGATTATTATGGTACCCACCATCTTATTTTGCATTACCAGTGTCAGCCCTCAATTGGGGGCTTCTGCTGCTGCGGTCTGTCTTGCTATCCGATACCTGGGCTACACGAGCAGTATCGGTTTGCAGAATTTTTTCAAGTTGTTTGAATATGCCCAGCACCAGCAGGTTTTTAGGGACCAAACGGAAGTGGGCAATCCCTTATTTCGGGAGTACCTGCAGCAGGAATCTGTCAGCATTTTGCAGCATGGACTGCAGTATAAGGAACATACGGCAGCCTTAAAGCTCGTTGCTGAGCGGGTCAAGATCCAATCCTTTGTGAGGTATGCCATGGATTATTATGAGATCATGTCCATGATCAGTATCAGCATACTTTTGCTGATACTGATTTCGCCTTCCTTGAAAAGCATGTATAAAAAGTTGAGAAAAAACAGAATTTCTCCTGCTTAGCTGACAGTGCTACATTTTTCCTTTACCACAATATGCTGGTTAAGAAGACTTAAAAAAAAATAGCATGCTATCAGGATAGGGAACGATGTGAGATATCAATGCTAAAAACACTTCCAACGCCTTTTGCCGAGCGGACGGTGATCTCGCCTTGATGGAGAAGCACGATTTTTCGGGTAAGCGATAAACCAATACCATTTCCCTCGCTATAATCTTTGTTGCTTCCACGATAGAATGGTGTGAATATATTGGGCAGATCGACTGGGTCAATGCCTATTCCGTCATCTTTAAATTCCAGCTGAATTCTATTTTCATCTGCTTTGATAGCGATTAGGCATTTTTGATTGGGTGAAAATTTACAGGCATTTTCAATGAGGTTGACAAAGGCAACCTGCAATAGATACTCATTTGCATTGATGGATAGAAGTTTTTCATCTTCAATCGCCGGATCGACAAAAATGTCGAGTTTATAATTTGGACTTGACTGGAGAACCTGCTGACATGCATCAATTAGTATTTCGTCTATACGTAAGGTTTTAAACGCGATTTCAGCACTGTCATAACTTGCTTTTGCAAAATCAAGTAAGCTATTAAATAACTTCTTCAGTTTCTGTGCATCATTTAGCGTATTGTCGATGACAGTTTTATACTCCACTATGCTGCGGTCCTTATTGGCAGAAATCTCGAGTTCTGCAATCATGGCGGCCAAGGGTGTTCTTAGCTCATGCGAGATATTGGAGACAAAATGCTTTTGGGCATCAAAGGAGTTCTCGAGACGGTCGAGCATCGCATTGAATGTGCTGGCCAATTCGGAAAGCTCGTCTTTATTTCCGCTACTCGTAAGCCTAGCATCCAAACTTGTTGCAGAAATGGTTTTTACACGTTGTGTCATTTCCAGGATAGGTTGAAAGACCTTTTTGGAAAAGAATATTCCTGCCGCATAGATCAGAAATATAGACAAAATGAAAACCAAAAGAATAGTAGATAATAGACTATTGAGTTTATTGTAGCCGTATTGATCATAAGCCGCGGCTGTGATGATGTAAGTTTTGTCTTTATATGGAAAGGTTATGCCGATGACCTGCCATTTTTCCTGATAAAATCGTATCTCTTTATTTTTGAGAATATCCTGCAGCATGGCTGGTGTCTCTTTGACAAAATCGATATCTACGGCATCATGATACAAGAGATCAAAACGGGTGTCGTAAATTGCAACCTCGACTTCGTTGAGGATTTTTCGGTTGTTGTGGTAGATATCTTCTAAGGTCTTTTTGTCAACTTTTGCATTCAAAAAAAGGTTTGCTTTGGTGTAAGCTTCTTTTTTCAATAGGGCGTAAAATTCTCTTTCCCGATTCTCTACCGCTGAAAAATATACTGTACAGGCAAATACCAGCAATATGGTGGCTGTAATCAGCGTGAACAATATGGAGATTCGTGTCCTGATTCGCATTAGTCTTGTTTTAGAATAAAGCCCATTCCGGATTTAGTATGGATATATCTGGTCGCAAAATCTTTGTCGATTTTTTTACGTAGATAGTTGATGTAAACATCAATGAAGTTGGTTCCGGTGTCGAAATGCGTTTCCCATACTTTTTCAGCAATTTCCATTCTGGAAAGGACACGCTCGGGATTTTGCAATAAATAATGGAGTAACTTGAACTCTTTGGGGGTCAAATGGATTTCGGTATTATTCCTTTTGACGCTTTTGGTATGGAGGTTCATTTCCAGGTCTCCATAACGCAAAATTGTTCCTGTGAGTGTATCTTGTTTTTGATATCTTTTGAGCAGGACTCTGATGCGGGCTAGGAGTTCGCGCATTTCAAAAGGCTTGACCAGATAGTCATCCGCTCCGGCGTCAAACCCCTCAATTTTATCGTCTGTAGTTCCTAATGCTGTTAACATGATAATGGGAACATCGGGTTTGATATGACGAATTTCTTTGCAGAGATCCAATCCATCCATCTTAGGGAGTACGATATCGGTTATGATAAGATCAAAGTCGTGTTGTAAGGCCATTTTCTTTCCAGATATGCCGTCGTAGGCAATAGCTGTTTGAAATTCATTTTCATCAAGTCCGCGTTTGATCAATCCTGCGACACGTACGTCATCTTCGACTAGGAGAATCTTCATATAAAGAAAAACGTTAAAAACTTCGATAAATCGAAATTTATCTATGATACCAAATCATGGGCCATCCATGCATTGTCCCTACAAATGTATCAAACTAAGCTAAATTTACACGGATATGCAAATAAAACTTTCTACACGGTCCTGCGATGACATCACTTACCTAATGTCTGTTATTGATCGTAGAATAGGACTACTTTTGGAATTTTAAAAATGAATGGAAAAAATATGTTGATTATTTTCAAATTGATAATCAACAGTCCAGCCTTGATACAGGGCGATTTCGGTAATAATTGCCAATCCTAAACCGCTGCCTTGGCTGTTTTTCGAGAGTTTGGAAAACCGTTTGAATAAAAGTATTTTATCTAAGGGCATTGAACCGGGGTTATATACCGTTAAAGAAGTTTGATTGAGATGTACAGCAATTGTATCGTTGGCATTGCTGTAACGTATGGCGTTCAGGAGTAGGTTGTTGATCAGAATTTCGGTCAGACTGCTGTTTCCTGTCAGCAGCACCGATGGTTGGATCTCTTGTTGCAGTCGTAGCTGTTTTAGCTCCAGATGTTCTTGCATGACTTCAATACTTTGTGTAACAAGCGAGTCCATACTGATTTTTTCGGAATGATCGAATTGACTGTTGTCAATCTTGGCGAGCAGCAGCAGGTTGCGGTTGATTCGCGTGCTACGTGAAAGCGCTTTATGCATATCTTCAAAGAGCTGGTATTGCTCATCGCTTAGATCAGGGTACTGTAATAAGATATCTAACTTATTTTTTAGGATTGCCAAAGGTGTTTGCAATTCATGAGAAGCATTTTCAGTGAATTCCTTTTGTGATCGGTATACGGCCAGGTTTTTTTCAAGAAGCTTGGATAAGGATTGATTAAGCTCATGGAACTCTATGGTGTCCGTTTGCTGGAAGTCAACCTGTTGTTGACTATTGAGATTAAATGCCTTCAATTTATCAACGGTATCTCGAAATGGTTTCCAGAGCCTAAGTGATATTTTTCTGGAGATAATAAGTAGACCAATGACCAAGATAACAAAGAAAAACAAGGTTGTTGCGGCGATGGCGGCAATAGTCTCTACGGATTCTTCAATATTTGTTTGTACGGTAAAACGATAAGGCGCACCATTGATCTGAATAACAGATGATAGGCATCTAAATCGGTCAATTGTCTTTGGTTCGACAAAACGCTGCGGTTTTTCGATGGTATACACGCTATCTTGCAATAAATCGCCCGGCTTTACGCGATGTATATTGGTTTCAGGTTGTATGTTATTCCATAAAGCGATGCTGGCTTCGAGCTTGTCTTCGGAGAGTTTTAAACTGTTCAGTTCGTAGGTTGTTTTTTTGACGATAATTTCGTTATGTTCGTCTAATTCACTTTTCCATATCCCGTCGATTACAAAATAATAAACAGGAATACTGACACCTAGTACAATCAATACATAGAGTAGAAATGGGGTCGTTATTTTGCTCAGTAGGGGTTTCATCTCACTATTTTAATTTTCCCATTTGTAGCCCGTACCGTATACCGTTTTGATATAGGATTGACTTCCGGCGTCCTGTAGTTTCTTTTTTAAATTTTTGACATGAGCATAGACAAAGTCATGGTTATCGAGCATATCAGCAATGTCGCCGGACAAGTGTTCTGCTAAGGTACTTTTTGAAATTACTTTATTTTTGTTGCCAATAAAAAACATCAGCAGATCGAACTCTTTTTTTGTCAATACAACAGGAAGATCATTGACGACAACAGTTTTTGCAAGTAGATCAATCTGTATTTCATTTTGCACAACAATATTTGAGCTATTGAATTGTTTGCGACGGATCAAGGAATAGATTCGTGCTGTGAGTTCAGATAAATGGAAAGGTTTGGTCAGATAATCGTCGGCCCCCAGTTGTAGTCCATGGATTTTGTCGTCCAATGCATTTTTTGCAGAAATGATGATCACACCGTCCTGCTTTCGCTGCGTCTTCAACTCTTCGAGTAGTTTCAGACCATTTCCATCTGGTAGGCCGATGTCCAGTAAGATACAGTCATACTGGTATAACTGAATTTTGTCCAGAGCATCCTGCAAAGTTGGCGCAAATTCGCATAAATAGTGTTGTTCGCTAAGGTACGTAGCGATGCTTTTGGCCAGCTCCAATTCGTCTTCTATGATCAAAATCTTCATGTGGTAAAGATAGAATGTCAATTTAGTAGAAATTTAGAATTTATTTCGCAATGATCTATCAATTTTGTTCATTTTTATTTCTTGTCCTACGACAAGTGTAATCGCTATTGAAACGTGTAATTTTAGTGTAAATCAGTTATTTAGTATTAAAAAAAATCAAAACGAAATGGATAAACCGAAATCATTAAAATTAGAAATCATCATTCCTGCTTATCGCATGCACAGTCAAATTTTTCTGAATGCGTTGGATGGCGTTTCGGAAGAAGATGCATTAAAACGAATTGATGGACAGACCAACCATATCGTATGGATGGCGGGTAATTTTGTAAATGTGCGTTATGCAATGGCACATGTTCTTGGGCTTCAGGAAAATGATCCTTACCATGAGCTATTTTTTATGGGAAAGACACTCGATGAAAGTTATCACTATCCCAGTGTGCAGGAATTAAAAGAAAATTTTAAATCGATATCTCCGAAAGTCTATGCTGCTTTGCTGCAAGTGGACGATACGCAGCTGGCTGAACTATTTAAGATTAATATGAATATCCCTTTTATTGAGGAGGACAAGCTAAATTTCATAGGGATGTGTATCGGACGGGAAGATTATCTGGCCGGTCAGATTGCCTTGATGCGAAGGTTGCTGCACTATTCAGGCATGAAATACGATATTGACGAAAACATCCAGTACTAAAAGAAAAAATTCAGTACTAAAAATAGAGACTCAAGATCGGCCGCTGCTTAAAACGTCCGATCTTGAGTTTTTTAAGTATGGATCTAGCCGCATGATCTGTCTGCGCTGAAAAGTCAATACCTTGGTTTTAGCAGGGAACAAGGATTACTCGCTACCTTTTATCGTCAATATAACACCTGAATATTTCTCGTGGTCTTTACCGATATAGAGCAGATCGACTTTTTTTGTCGCAGCATCCTCGAGCTGTTTTTTCAATAGATTTAAATCCATTTTTTCCGTTTTTTCCTGCCATTCATCGGTCGATTGGGGCCTGAACGAAGCAATGTTCTTCATGTCAAAAAGTGCCGAATTTGTGTCGAGCTGCTTTGAACGATGTATAAAAATAGTGTCGCCTACGATTTTATCTATTTTTATCCAACCTGCAGGAAGTCCATTTATACTGTTACCGTCCTGATCGGTAAAAAAAGTAGCGCCATAAAGTTGACCTGCCTTTAGTTGCTTCAAATTATCAACCATCTGACCAACTTCTTTTTCCCGTTGTTGATTGCCCAATTTATTCTTTACCCCATAAATGACTGCCCAGATAAGGATTGCCGCAGTGACAATTAGAAATCCTTTCCATAACTGAAAATAGGGGATGCTATACTGACTTTTGAACGCTTTGATCTCGGCTTTTAATTCATCTGAATAATTCCGCGCGTGAATCAATTTTCCTTGTTCGTCGTAAAGTCTGGAAAGTTTAACAAATCCACCGCCAAAAGGTAGGCCTATAAACCGACGGGCTGGCGTAATAATCTGTAAGGTGAAATTTCGTGGCGCGTTTTCTTTTTTTAAGGTTGCTGTTACCGTTTTTTCTGCTAATACAAAGTCGTAGATACTGAAAATAAAAAACATAGTCTGTCGTGATTTTTAATGAAGAACTGAGGGAAGGATTCCGGATCAGTTCGACTTCATGAGCAATGAAGCATAAAAGCAAAATTAAAAGAAATAAATAAAAATCAATAAAAACACCCGGGCATTGCAAGAAAATTTCGATTTTTGAAGGGTACATTTTTGAAAAGCAATAAGATCAAATTGATTTAATACGCTGTGCCTTTCAGTAGGCTGACAATATAAACCGAAATGTGCGGTATAAAATATGATAAACCTAAAACTGAGTTTTATTTTGATCTGTGTAACAAGTGTTGTTATGGGGCAAAAAATGGATAAATCAAAATTGGATAGCACCATTGCAGGCTATTACAAGGACCCGGCAGCTCCGGGAATTAGCTGTGCAGTTAGCCAAAAAGGTCGTCTTATTTATCGTTATGCAATTGGACGTGCAGATTTGAAGGAAAAGCGTGCAATCACATCCAGCTCACATTTTCGCCTGGCATCGGTAAGCAAACAGGTGACTGCACAGGCGATATATACCTTAGTGATTCAAAAGCGTTTAAAACTAGACGACCCATTGTCCCTTTTTTTTAAAGATCTGCCAGTCGCGCTGAAAGATATTACTGTAGCACAGCTTCTGCAACATACATCCGGAATCTGGGACTATGAAGAACTTATTCCGAAAGAGAGGAAAGATCAGGTATCGGATACGGATGTACTGAAGTATATCCGGCAGACTGATCGTTTATATTTCCCTTCGGGAAGTCAATTTCGTTATAGCAATACAGGCTATTGTCTTTTATCGCTGATTGTCGAGCATGTTGCAAAAAAATCCTTTGCTTCATTTGTCAAAAGTCACTTGTTTGAACCCATAGGCATTAGCAAGGGATTGGTATATGAACCGGGCACGACGGTTGATGAACGAGTCTACGGTTATCATCCGACAGAAGGCTCCTACCTGTTTGCCGATCAGAGTGTGACAAGTGCGACACAGGGGGATGGGGGTGTTTATCTATCTGCGGATGAATATCATACATGGGCCAATTTTTTGGTAAAAGATCGGTTAATACAGCCGGGACTGGAGCAATTGTTCGATCAAATGGCCTACCCGGTAAAGGATGGAATAGCGTATCATTTCGGATGGTTTATTCAAAAAAATGCAGGCCATAAAATCCTGTTTCATTCAGGTGAATCTACCGGGTTTCATCATATCGTATATATCGATGTACAGAAAGACCTTGTGGTTTCACTTTTTAGCAATCGTGATGATTTTATGATCGGTGAAGCTTTTGATGCCATCCTTAAAACAATGGGTATCAGCAAACCGGTATTGAATGAACAGCATCGCTCAACTTTTGCATGGTTGAACGGAGTTTATGCGAATGAGTGAAAGAGGGGAGCGGATTGAAATAAGCAGAAACAATAAATCGTCACAGCTCCACCTGCGACGATTTATTGTTTCTGAAGAGACCTATTTTAAAAAGTCGGGCGATTGATAGGCCGGATTGGGATAGGTATAGAACCCTTCCCCAGTAGCGACGCCCAATTTGTTTTTGTCTATAAAATGCTCCTTGAGATAGGCCACTGTTTTGATCTTTAAGGGGTCATTTGTTGCTTCGGCGCTCATTTTATTGATATTATAGGCTGTTGTGATGCCAACGATATCGAGTATGCCGAAGGGGCCTGTTGGCGCTCCAGTGGCAACCATCCAGGTTTTGTCGATCGTTTGGGCATCCGCCACTTCGTTGACCAAAAGATCCGTTGCCGCCGAAAGTAATGGGACAAGTAAGGAGTTTACAATATAGCCAGGCTGCTCCTTATGCAGCGGTAGGGCAACCATGCCAATGGATTTTGCAAAGTTTACAACCTGCTCAAATACCGCTTTGTCTGTACCAGGATGGCCCATAATTTCTGCTGTATTGTGCTTCCAGATTTCATTGGCAAAATGTAGCGCCAGGAACTTCTCGGGACGGCCGGTTTCTTGGGCAAATTGACTTGGCAGCAAGGTTGAGGAGTTTGTGGCAAAAATGGTTTTCTCCGGTGCCACTTTCGCTAATTCCTGATAAAAACCAATTTTAATGGCTGGGTTTTCGGGAACGGCTTCGATAAGAAGATCTGCTTTTGCTACCGCCGCGGCAAGATCTGAACTATAACTGAGCCTATCAAAGGTTGAAGCCAGTTGTTCTTTACTCGCATGAAGATCTTTCTCGAATGCCTGCGCCAAAATATCAAATTTTGCTGCAGCTTTTTTTAGTACATCGTCGTTGATGTCGTATACAGTGACATGATAGCCATGAAATGCTGTTTGGAAAGCGATTTGATAGCCTAAAACCCCGCTGCCAGCTATCGTTATATTTTTAAAGTCCATGATGTTATTGTTTTTTCAATTCGTAAAAACCTGCGCCACGGAACCATGGCGCAGGTTGTGATCCTTATCCTTTAATTCCTTTTAACCAATCTTTGAATTTGGTGATCTGCTCTGTCAAGAAAGATTCATGTTCTTCTTGTTCTTCAGAACCGATAGGCAGGATATGTTCAAAATAAGTGCCTTTTAGAATTTTACGCAGTAAGCCTTCGCCCACAAATGGTTTGTCATCATTTAATGTTTTGGCTGCTTTCAAAAGATGACGGATGTCGTATTGTAGGGGATTGATATCCGGAACCTGCTTGTTTAAGTTCAGCAGTTCATATACCGCAATACGTGCGGTACGTACCGAGCTTTCCATGGTAAAGACAACGTCATTGTTGGTTTCGACAAACTGACCGATCAAGCCCAGGTTTTTACATCCTTCAGGTACGACTCTCGGACGGTCGCCTTTTGCTCTTGGCATAAACATCGAGGTGATGTAAGGCATGAATGTCGTACGTACAATCGTATTTTTGATAACATCGTCCAGTTGATCAATAATGCCCAAATGGTGACATAGTTCGGCTAGAATTTCATCTCCCGTACATTGTGGCATTGGCTTTTTGATGTAATTTCCTTCTTTATCCATAAATAAGGCATATACCCATAAGACAAGAACATCATCCGGTTGGCCAGGGAAATGTGGCTGTCTATTACAGGTGAAACTCATCAGCCAATCAGAATCGGTAATGGTAATAATACCGCCAGTGACTGTTTTGCCGGAATAAGGGTCATTGACAGAATATTCTTTTAGTTTTTCGACTAAAGCCGAAGGTTTACATGTCAGGGTCGCAGACTCCCATGCTGATTTTTCGATGTTACTGCAGAACTTTTCGGGTTTACCAAAGATGGCGGATTTGGCAGCCAGATTTTTCCAGAGTTTCCAGCCTGCACTTTGACCGCTGCTGCTGTTGTCGATAGCGATGATCGGTGCATTTTTGTTGTCGCCGTAGAAGGTATCTTCTGTCATTGATCCAGTTGTCACAATGACGAAGTCGTCTTTTCCGATTGGAATTTTTACCTCTTTACCGTCTTGTTCTGTAATCAGGGCCTCCACAACTTTTCCATCGGTATTGCTTTGGATATCCAAGTCTTTGACTAACACATTGAATCGAATGTTTACACCTTTGCTTTGGAGTACTTTGCGCAAAGGGGTCACAAAGGTGTCGTATTGATTGTATTTCGGGAATACGAGTGATGAAAGATCATTCAATCCGTCTATCGCATGTAAAAAGCGGTGCATGTACAATTTCAGCTCAAGTAAACTATGCCAGTTTTCGAAAGCGAACATGGTACGCCAGAAGGTCCAGAAATTGCTGGATAAAAATGACTCGCTGAAGTAGTCTTCGATGGTTAAGTCATCTAAATCTTCTTTATTTTTGAGGAGCAATCGAATGATGGCCAGCTGATCCATTTTGCCCAATCCAAACTTGCTGAAGTCTTTTATCTCACCAAGTTTATGAATAAGCCTTGCTTTGGAGTAGTTGGAGTCGTTGTCATTGATCAAACGGTACTCGTCCAGAACACTGTAGGGGGCAGGCATTTCCAATGCAGGAATGTCCTGAAACATATCCCAAAGATTTTCGTAGGTCATATCCATTTCCCTACCACCGCGGATGACATAGCCGTCGGTTGCATTACCGGCGCCATCTAACGAGCCGCCTTCCACATGGAGCTGTTCAAGGAATGTGATGTTTTCAGCAGGAACATGACCATCTCGGATAAAATAGTAGGCTGCAGACATCCCTGCTATACCGCTTCCGACGATGTAGATTTTACTGTCTTTATATGATTTTGGTGGAATACCTTTATTGCGTTGATAATTTCCGATCTGATCAGAAAAGGGCATCGATTTTTTCGGTGTGTTACGTTGTTGTTCTTTGCTTGAATCGGGTTCATGATTTACATTTCCATATTCAGCAGATGCATTTAATACTTTGTCGAATTTTGAGGTGATTTCTTTCATGATTCTTATGTTTTTTTAATTGTTGAGTAAAGTTACAAAGACCACCTTAATCATTTGTGCCCTCAAATTCGCTATTGTTCTACCGAATTTCCTCTTTCTACATATTTTGTCGCTTTCGGTACTCTGATGGCGATAAGGTGGCGTATTTTTTGAAAAAACGACCAAATGCTGAGATGGAATTAAATCCGATTTCATAAGAAATTTCTGAGATAGTCTTTTCGGGATTCCCGAGCAGCACATAGGCTTCTTTAAGCACACGCTCATCAATAATTTCATGTGGTGTTTTACCTGATGCTCTTTTAACAATCTGAATGAGGTATTTGTTTGAAATAAATAACTGGTCGGCGTAATATTGTACTTCTTTGTATTGATTGCTATGTCGCTGAACCAGGTCTGTAAACTTATAGAACAGGTTGTTGGTCTCTTGTACACTTTCCGTTGTATTATGGTCTTTAGAGACCAATTCGTCGGCGATCTCTAACAGGAGATTAAAGATGATCGTGCGGATGATATCTGCTGTAAAATGTGTTGTTCTTAAGGTAACTTCTTTGAAGTAGTCCATTAATTTTAACAGCTTGTCAATTTGTTTATCTTGGGAGCTGACAATGGTAAAGGTCGAATTTTTAAAAAGCCCCAGTTGTTCGATAAAGAATGGATTGACAATATGTTTAAGCAGGAATGCTTTGTCAAAAAAGAGTAGCTTCATTCTAAAGTCGGCGCTGACCTGCGAAAACCGGATAATTGTTGTTGGGGCGGATATGAGGATATGGTTTGTCGAGATATGGTATTCCTGATTGTCTACCTGAATATTTATATCGCCTGCCGTGCAGATACAGATGGCATAATAATCAATACGAAAAGCATTGCTTGGGTATTCAAAAATCGGATTTCCAGAAGAAATATAATAGGGGCGGTGGCAATTTACGCCAAAGAATGATAAGGTATCTTGAAGACTTTCGTGTGTATTATAAGTTGTTTTTACCTTAAACTTCATTGACTTTTTGTTCGGCTTGGGCATATACAGTTCCTATTGTTTTAAATATTCGAATGGGCTTTGTTTATTCGGATGCTGTCCGTTTGAGCATCAGCTTTTCTGTGGCAATATCGTCTTCTATCCCCACGAAGAAACTTTTGAATCCGAATTTATTCAGTAGTCGTCTCGATGCGGTGTTATCGGGATCAATGATACCAATCACATCTTTACCTGGATTTAATGTTGTGGCAAGGGCTAGCATCGACTCGCAAATCTGTGTTCCCAGCCCCTTTCCCCAATGTTCTTTGCGGAGCAAATAACCAATTTCGAATACACTTGGATCTTTTTTGTAGTTAACAAGCTTACAGTCGCCTAAAAGCTTTAGCGTATCCGCTTCGATTGCTTTAAAATAGCCTAAATCAGGATCCTGGTTGATTTCTAGAATCGAATCGAACTTTTTCCGGGCCTGCTCTTCGGACAATCCTTTGCCGGTAATGTATTTCATGACATCATCCGCTTTAACCAAGTCGTGGAAAGCGTCAAAATCTTCCGGAAGATATTTTTTGAATAGAAGTGTATTGTACATGGCTAATGTGTTTATTTACAAGATAAGGTTGTTTTCTCTGAAATCAAATTATCGGAACCTAAATCATCATCTTTCTGTCTTATTTAACTTTTTCATGATTTTAGTTCTCCAATTTAACTTACATTGCCTTTCTGTAAAGCGGAAGGGAAGCTTTTATAAGAATGCTATTCCGTAGCGATACGGTGTAAATAAGAATTTTTAGAGGGAGATAATCGTTATGGAAATAAGAGCGGCAAGTGGAGCCGACTATGCGGCAATCCTGCGCATTTGGGAAAATTCGGTTCGGGCAACACATGATTTTTTGAAAGAGGAGGATCTTCAGTTATATAAGAGACTGATCCCAACCGAGTATTTACTACAATTAAAGGTATATGTCATCGATGATGAGGGACAGCCTACTGCTTTTTTCGCTGTCTCCGATGATAATCTAGAAATGTTATTAGTGGATTCAGCCTACAGGGGAAAAGGTATTGGGACTGTGGCACTACAGTATGTGCTGGATAAGCTCCAGGTGTATAAAGTTGATGTCAATGAGCAAAATCAGCAGGCTGTTGATTTTTATCTGAAAAAAGGATATCAGCTTATCGGACGCTCAGCTGTAGATGGTATGGGCAAATCCTATCCGATCTTGCATTTACATCACGAGCGCGCTATCAATGGATTGAAATAATTTTAAAATGAAATAACTTATGATACAAGGTTTATACGAAACGCATATTCAGGTGCGTGATTTAGCCAAATCTGTCGCATTTTATACGGAGGTATTGGGATTGCGTGTGGCACATCGCGATCCGACACGTCCTATTGTTTTTTTATGGATTGGAACCGGCAAAGACTATATGTTGGGCCTGTGGCAGGAAGAAACAAACTTTCAACCGAGACATTTTGCTTTTAGAGCGGATAAAGAGGATATCTTGAACTATGCCGTGGACTATCTGAAAACACGTGACCTGACACCTTATAATTTTTTAAAGGATGGGATCGAAGCACCGATGGTCTTTGCATGGATGCCGGCATTGGCCATTTACTTTAATGATCCGGATGGCAACCAATTGGAGTTTATCGCAGTTTTGGAAGGGGAGGGCAGGCCCGAACTGGGCGTGCTGTCTTATGCCGATTGGATCAATCGTACGACACAATAAGTCGCGAAGAGACGACTTATTGTGTTGAATCCCATTCTTCGGCAAGGATTGCAAAGACCACGTCATCTTCCCATTGACCGTTATGGAAATAGCTTTTTACAAAATGAGCTTCCTTTCGGAATCCCAAACTTGTGAAAAGCTGCATGGATGCCTTGTTTTCCGGAGCTACCGAGGCCATGATCCGATGTTTATGATACTGACGGAACAGGGCCTCTATAACTGTTTTCAGTCCTTCTTTGGCATAACCCTGTTGCTGGAATTCTTTTTTTATGGTACAGCCCAATTCCACCTGCAGGTGTTCAGTACCAAAAAAGTGAACGCCAATATCGCCGATTACTGCGTTTGCTATTTTGTCGGTCATAACGAGCTGAAACCAGGACTCTGGAAGATTGAATGTGCCCGGATTTTTAGCTATAAATGCATCGACTTCTGCCAAAGAGTCTGGAATCCAGCCCTGGTATCTATTGGTTTCTTTATCCGAACGGTAACCGAATACGGCCTGACTGTCCTCCGCCATAATAGGCCGAATCGCTAATCTTTCTGATTCAATGTGCATGGTTTAACGTTTTGAAAATCTGGCTATCGCTTCTTCACGCGTACCTACAAAATTGATTTTCTTTGATTTATTGCTTTCGTAGATAAAATCGTTTAGACTTTTGCTGTTGTATCTGGAGAAATCGCCAACGATGGCAATGTCAAAGCCATACTGCGTATATTTTTGAAGAATTTCACCGGCAAGTTTTGTTTTAAGTTCGAAGAAATCGTCTGTGATGTTCTCTTGATAAATAATTGCTTTGTATGCTTCTTGCGCGCCACAGTCGACCATAATCTGTAGACCATCATCGAGATTATGGATAAAGACGCCTGAACCTTTAACTTCAGCAATGTTTTCGTCACCTAGCTGAATAATAGTGATTTCCATTTTTTTTGTCGTGTAGTGTTAAAAATAAATTTGTGGGACCATATTCCATTGGGACCATATTCCATGACCCAGTGCTCTACGTTGGGAAATCCTGTTGGAAATGATCCGAGATAATGGGTATACAGCTTTTAACCAGCAAATTCTTTCAGCATATTGATTGTTGGACAGAAGAACAGGGAGCCGGTATGGGCCGTACTAAAGTCCAGTATTCTATCGTAATTCCCCTCGGGTTCACCAATAAACATTCTGTTCAGCATCAATTGTACGGTACTGAATGTGCTGGCGTAAGCGATAAAGTAGGTTCCCATTTCATTTGTTGCGATTTGCCCAAAAGGCATATTGTCGCGAACAATTTTCAAATCGTCACCGACATTGGCTAGGGCCGAATGTGAATTAGTCGGTTTTTCATCGTCGCCCATCTCAATATCGTTTGCTTTGCTTCTGCCGATGACCTTCTCCTGTTCAGCGACGGGTAAAGAACGCCAGGCGTTCATGTCGTGAATATATTTTTGTACAAATAAATAGCTTCCACCCGTATAGGCTACATCCTCATCACCAACGATACCAAAGAAAGCACGATCCTCACCAAGGGGATTTTCTGTTCCGTCGACAAAACCCAAGATACTTCGGCCATCCCAATATCTGAACCCATGAATTTCCTCCTTGCAATCGGCAACGGGACTTAATAAGGCTGCAATTTCGGTGGCCATGTCAATGCAATAGCTTTTTTCATAAGCGCGAATATGGAAATGTAAATCTCCGGGGGTAGCCACAGCAACATGTTTTTGACCGATGATAGGTTCGAAAGGAACCAATTCCTTTGGCATAGGTTCGTTGAGTTCAAGCTTTTTCCAGGCATGGTGGCTTATGCCCAATACCACGCTTGCTTTTACAAGGTTTGAACGTACCTGCGCCGAATTGTTGAGATTGACAACCAATGCACATAAGCGTTGGAAGACATCCTTAATGACCACATTTTCGTGGAAATTCCATACCATAAACACCGTATTGTTGCTCGGTGTATCGATGACATTTTGGGCCTGATGATCCATAAGATAAGTTGTTGTGTGTTGTACAGCCTTGCTAAGCTACAAATAAAATCGGTTGTACGGATAGACTTTTTGATTACTCGGATGCGGTTTTTTGATATAGTTTGACGATTTCATCAATGACCAGATCCGGTTCGTCATAAAAGACATGATGCTCCGCATTTTGAGCCAAAAGATAACGTCTATTGTTTTTTTGATCTGCATATTTTTTAAGGGCAGCAATAAATAAACTGCGATCGGGTTCTTCAAAAGGTGATTTTCCTGAGCCAATGACAGTCATAGGAACATTGATTTTTCCTGCAACCTCATGTAAAACAGCCGTTGATGCTTCGTAGTTTAAAACGAGATGATAGAACCCTAAGCTTTCTTTTTTGATGTTATCAAGTTCACTGGCATATTCGCTCTTCAATGATTTGGATCGCTCCATGGTCATGAGATAAGGGGAGACAATATCGATCATTACTGTGCCAACAACCTGACCGGGATTGGTCGTTATAAATTTCATCGTATAGTTACCACCGAAGGAATGGGCAACAAAAAAGTACCGATCACGATAGCCCAATTGCTGCAAGGCATTTTTAAGATCCTTTACTTCATTTGTCAAGCTAATGTTAACGGTGTCTATTTCACTTTTCCCAAAGCCAGCCCTGTCATAGGTAATTAAAGGTGCGCCCAATTTGCTCGATAGCGGTTCCAATAACTTTCTCCAAACGGAAGCGTCATTTCCCGCTCCAGATTCAAAGACAATGGGGATACCTTTTCCTTCCATTAAAGTAAAATGAAGGCTATGGTTGCCTACATTGATCATGGTATCCCTGAGCTGTGCTTTTACGGCCAGCCCGGGGAGTATCAGTAGGAGGAAAACGGATAAAAGGAGATTATACTTTAGCCCGTACATCGTTCATTTTAAGTGTCATGCTTGTCGCTTCTGTCTCGATCCATTGGCTGTATTCGGCGATAGCCTGTAAGCGAAGTTCGTCGGAGATATACCCTTCCGTAACCATTTGTCGCGATTGGGCGACTTTGTTCCAGATGGCCAGATTGGTATCAAAGTTAGCTTCTCCTTTTTTGTAGGTCTGATCGGCATTGATAACTTGAACCGAATGGAAACCTGCTTCCTGGAGCAGTGCAGCGACCTCATCAGCAACACGATTGTTCATACCTGCATCTGCTCTCCACTTCAGGAAAGTATGGTAAAATGTGAGCATGCTTTCCGGAGGGGCGGGGTTCCATTCAATGGCGGTGTGATTGTAGTCTAAAATAGAAATTTGTCCTCCGGGCTTTAACCAGGATTTGAATAAGCCCAATGCCCTGGGAATATCACTTAACCATTGCATGGTGCGCGCCGTTATAATCAGGTCGAACGGATGTGGAGGCTGATAATCAAAAATATTGCTGCAGACCAGGTTCAGATTTTGGGTGTTACCATAGCGCTCATTGCCACTGTCGATAAAAGACGGTGTATTATCGAGCCCGATTATAGTTCCGTCGCCGATATAGCTTGCTACCTCATTCGTGAGCGTTCCGGTACCACAGCCTACGTCCAAGATTTCCATGCCGGGAGACAGTAAGGGAATAATCGTTCTATAATCGGAGGATAATGTTCTTCTTTCAAATATCTTATTGGCCTGTTGGTCTTTTCTGTCGATAAATTTCTCTTTCATTGGATTTGGTTTAGTTGACTGTAAATATAGCTTTTGCTTTCCGGTTAAAAAAACTTCTATTCGTTTAACCGTTTTCGTTACGCTAATCAGACCAACAGTTGAGTATATTCCTTGATTTGTTTATGGTTACTATCAGTCGAATATCCTATTCTCCATTAAGAAGGATATAGTAGTCTTTTTACAAGGTATTAACAGGGGGTTAACTGGGTATTTAGCCCTGCTAACCCCCTGTTATACCCCTGTTAACCCCCTGTAATATCCCTGTTATTATGGAAACTGATGTAAAGCAATTTCAAAGCTGTATCGGACGATAAAAGAGGGGCATTTACTGCTTTATGACGATCATTTACTATTTTGATAGAAACAGTGATACTTTGCGATTAATACCCTAATTAGGAAATTATTTTAGGTCGTTTCGCTGTTTTTTTAATAATAGTTTTTTATATTGTTGTACAATAGTACTCGTGCCGTTGTAATTACACTAAGATATCCTGATATTATGCGAAAAGTATTCAAAGTTCTCACGCTAACGTATTGTGCTGTTTTTCTTTCAGCCTGTTCTTCCAACTATCTCATGACATTCAATGGGGAGAATGTAAAAAAAGATGAAGACAAGGGAACGTTTTCATTTAATAATGATACAGTACAAATTGATTATTCCTTTGCCGACAGAGATGGTCGAATTTACCTTCGAATAGAAAATAAAATCGATAAACCGATCTTATGGGATCTTAAAAGTTCGGCCATGGTTATTAATGGTAAAACGCAAGGTTATTCTGCTGAACAAGCTGCTTTTAATGGAAAGATGAATGCTTCGGTTTCCGATATAGGCACTAGTAAATCCACTATATTCAATGATGCTTGGGTGAACGGTTATATTACAGGATCGGTAAGTTTGCCTAAAGATGTGGTACTTATCCCACCACATGCCTATGTGGATGGGCATTATTTTGATTTTAAAAACGATGTTAAATCCATTGTACGATCATCCCAAAAAGAAAAAGTGTATATGTATGATATGAGTGGCGAGAGTTTTGCGGTAAAACTTGCTCGATTTGAAGTCGCCGATTCACCTTACAGTTTACGTAGTTATTTAAGTTATTCGATTTTAGAAGATGGTAAAGCCATTGTTAAAACTACGGAGCAAAAATTTTATGCTGCCCAGCTTTGGCAGACCGGTTCAGTAGCCCTTAATGATATTATTGAACTGTATAATAAGCGTGGAGACGTGCTGGCTGTTAAGGAAAAAAAGGGGCAGGAGGCTATGATCGTTGGGGGTGCCTTAGCATTAACTGCAGTTGCTGCCGCAATTGACCCGAAAGCGGCAGAATAGTACCTAGAGCCATATATTATGGCTATAGATTATGCTCGTCTAAGCTGTGCCGGATTAAATCATGCCGGTTACAGCTTAGACAAACAATAAGCTCAAATTATTGTTTATGGAATTGGAGTGCTTTTGCACGCTATCAAGACAAAGTCATATCACGCAAAAAAATCTATACATATGAAGTATCTTGCACAATTTATGTTGATCGTATTCCTTTTTGCCGTTAAAGAAGGCCGATCCTGTACACGCGTTGTTTATAAGGGACCTAATCAGACTGTTATCACGGCAAGGAGTATGGACTGGAGAGATGATATCGCGGCCAATCTATGGGTGTTTCCGCGTGGAATAGCGCGCAGTGGAGAGGTAGGACCTCAGTCTTTGAAATGGACTTCCCAATATGGGAGTGTAGTTTCCAGTGCTTGGGACATTGCTACAGTCGATGGTTTAAATGAAAAGGGATTGGTGGCCAATGTACTCTGGCTTGTCGAATCTACTTATCCTAAATTTGATCCAGCGGGACCAAAAAAAGGGCTTGCAATCTCGGCTTGGGCCCAATATGTTTTGGATAATTTTGCGACAGTCAATGAAGCCGTATCTGCCTTAAAGGATGAGCCATTTGTAATTGTAAGTGATTATATCCCGGGAACTACCAAATTTACGACTATACATTTATCGCTGTCAGATGCCACAGGCGATAATGCTATATTTGAATACATCAACGGTAAACTGGTGATTCATCACGATGCGGCCTATACAGTTATGACAAACTCGCCCGTCTTTGAAGATCAACTGGCGCTAAACAGGTATTGGCAGGGAATTCCGGGAACTATCATGTTGCCGGGAACAAACCGTGCTGCTGATCGTTTTGTGAGGGCTTCCTATTACATTAATGCGATCCCGCAAACAGACGATGTGCGGCTTTCTGTTGCCAGTGTTTTCAGTGTGATCCGCAACTGCTCGGTTCCATTTGGAATAAGCTCGGAATCTGAACCTAATATTTCGTCTACACGATGGAGATCCGTGGCTGATCAAAAGAATAAAATCTATTATTTTGAGAATGTATTGGTTCCGGGAACGCTGTGGGTAGATCTGGCTAAATTTGATTTAAAGAAAGGGGCTCCGACGATGAAGTTGGACATGAAGCAGGGGATGGCAATAAATGGCATTTCAAATACGCTGTTTAAGGCTGCCCAACCCTTTAAATTTATGGGCATTTAAATTAGAAAGACCGAATAAATTAGAAAGACCGAACCCGGTTGTAATGGGTTCGGTCTTTCTTTTGTTTAGGAATTAGTAGAAAGTCCTATTTGACTGACGTTCCGTCTATAATCTCTTCATCCGCTTTGCTGACCAATTTAGTATCTTGTTTTAAGTCACCAAATATTTCGATCTGACCATCGATGCTGCGTCCTTTCTGTACAGGAATACGTTGTGTTTTGTTCGAAATAACAGCAATCACAAAACTTCCTTCGCCTGAAGTAAATACCGCCGATTTCGGTACAACAAAAGTACTGTCTTGAGATGTTAAAGGCAATTCGACCTCTGCAACCATACCCGGCAATAGCTTGTTGTCGGTATTGTTAATGTCAATTTCTACCCGCTCGGATCTTAATCGGCTGTCCAGGGCACCCGATTTACGAGCGATCTTACCCGAGAAGGTTTGCCCTGGCAATGATTTGACAGTAAATTGTAAGGGCTGGTTTTCGGTGAGGAAACCCGAATATTGTTCCGGAACAGCAACGGCTAACCTCAGTTTGCGTTGTTGTTGAATGGTCATGATGGGCATTTCCGAGCCACGGCCAGCAGGACCAACATAGGCGCCCTGATTGACATTTCTTGTTGCGATTACACCGTCGAAGGGTGCCCTGATTTCCAAATAATTCAACAGGTTTTGTACCTCTGCGTAGGCCGATTTAGCGGCTTGGTACTGCGCAAAATCAGCATTCTTTTTTGACTCAGCAACCTCAAGATCCAGTCTAGCCACCGTTCCCTCTACTTTGCTGGTTTCAAAGAGTCTGTCGTAAGTGCTTTTTGTAGCCATATAGACCGCCTCCTGTGATTTGAGCCGCGATTTGGCTGCTGACAGCTGTGAACTCAATTCGGGAGCCTCCAGGACAGCCAATAGCTGACCGGCATGCACTTTACTTCCGATGTCCACGTTGAGACTTTTGACGTAACTGCTGACCTTAGCGTAAATCTCGACCTGCTGGAATCCCGTGATTTCTCCAGGGATCTGCATTTTATTTGTTAATTTCTGTTTGGTGGGTACAAATGTCTCCATTGCCGGAGCTGCAGCTTCCGGACTTTCTTTTTTTGCATTTTCCTCGGCAGCCGAATGGCATCCTGTTAAGGATGCGATCAGACCGGCGATAGCTAATATTTTGAACAAATTATTTTTCATGTTTTATAGATTATACTGCTTTTACGATAAAGGTTTTAATGCCGCAATATAGTGTTTACTTTCTTTGTCTTCAGGATCTAATGAGATCGATTGTGTACTGCTTTTTTCTTGTGCCCAAGCAAATATAAGCGGTAAGATGACGAGTACGGCAAAAGTCGAAAATAGTAATCCTCCAATTACGGCTCTACCGAGTGGTGAAACCTGTTCGCCACCTTCACCATGACCAATGGCCATAGGGAGCATACCCACAATCATGGCCAAACTGGTCATGATAATTGGGCGAAGCCGTAAGGATGCTGCCTCACGGGCTGCAGCCAGCGCATCGCCATTATGCCGACGGATATGTTCGGCATTGGTGATGAGCAAAACAGCGTTCGCAATGGATACACCCACCGACATGATAATCCCCATGTAGGATTGTAAGTTGAGGGTAGATCCGGTTAACAACAGCAGAATCAATGAGCCCAGCACAACCGCAGGCACTGTGGTGAGCACAACCATAGAAACTTTGAACGACTGAAAATTGGCTGATAGCATCAGGAATATAACGATAATGGCTACGGCCAAACCCGATTCGAGGCTGCTCATGGTCTCTGATAATACTTTTCCAAGTCCTATTTGCTCCATCGATAAACCACGAGGAAGCTCGCCAAGGGCTTTGATACTGCGCTGTACATCCTTGGAGGCTGTTTTTAAATCGGTATGATCAATATTTGCTGTAACTGATACATAAGGCATTGCACCTAAATTGTCGTTTTCGCCATAGGTGAAGGACGGTGTGATCGTTGCAACGTCGCTCAGAATTGGTCGCGCTGAATTTTTCAATAAAGGGATTTCACCGATTTCTTTCTCATCTTTCATTTTATCGATGGGAACCTGAACTTGGACGTTGTAAGAAAGTCCTGCTTTTTCATCGATCCAGGTGTTTTTTTCGGTATAACGCGAAGAAGAGGTGGAAGCGATCAGCGATCGTGTGACTTCGCTGAGATCTACACCCAATTGTGCGGCCCTGATGCGGTCTATCTTAATATCGTAAGAAGGGTATTTAATGGATTGTGCTAATTGTACATCTCTAAAATAAGGGATGGCTTTTAGTTCCTCGATCAATTTACCAGCGTACTTCTCGTTGTTCTTTTTGTTTTTTCCTGCTATCCGAACTTCAATAGGAGTGGGCGATCCCTGACTTAATACTTTATCCGTAAGCTCGATCGGTTCAAAGGATACCTGTACATCGGGAACTGCCGCTTTCAGGCGTTTTCGGTATTCATCACGGAACCTGTCCATATCGTGATGGTAGTCTTTCAGTGCAATTTGGAAAACAGCTTCATGTGGACCAGCCATGAAAAGATAGATCGGTGATACTGAAAACTGTCCGGGGTGTTGACCGATATAGACAGAAGATATGCTGATATGTTCTTTCCCAACCAGCTTTTCCAGTTCGGCCAGCGCTAGTTTTGCTTTTTCTTCGGTGCGTTCGATACGTGTACCTTCAGCCGCACGGAGGCGCATTTGGAACTGACTGGAGTTAACTTTCGGAAATACATCCTGTCCAATTGTGGAAAGTAAAATGACAACAAGACTTATTGCTCCAAGCAGATAAACTACGGTAATGGTTTTCTTTCTTTTGAACAAACGGTCGATCATTTTCATGAATCTGTTTCTGAACCGTTCAAAAATACTGATCTTTCCATCGTTGTTAAAGTCTTCCCGTTCAACCAATAGTTTCTTCTGATTTAGGGTATCTTGCTCGGATTCTATGGTCAGTCCAGTTGCTGCAAATTGAGCTTCATCTGTATTTAAACCCACTGGTTCGGTCGCTTGTGGCGCTTTATGCGCATGATCTTTCATGAGCCAGTTTGCCATGATAGGAACAAATGTCTGCGAAAGGAGGAAGGATATGATCATTGAAAATCCAATGGACAGGGCCAAGGGAAGAAATAACGAACCCGGGATGCCTGTCATGGTAAATGCCGGCGCAAATACGGCTAGTATACAGAGCAGGATCAATAATTTGGGTAAGGCGATCTCTTTACAGGCATCCCAGATAGCCAAGGCTTTGGGTTTACCCATATCCAGATGCTGGTGTATATTTTCTATCGTTACCGTACTTTCGTCGACCAGGATACCAATAGCCAAGGCTAGTCCACTAAGGGACATGAGGTTGATGGTCTGCCCGAAGAGTTTCAGAAAGAGCACTCCGGAGATCACGGATATCGGAATGGTTAGGATAACGATCAGCGCAGCTCTTCGATCACCTAAAAATAGGAGGACCATTAGTCCGGTGAGGATAGCACCGATTGCACCTTCAGTAATCAAACTTTTTACGGAATTGATGACATAGACGGATTGATCAAATTCATAAGATAACTTGACGTCGTCGGGTAAATTCTCCTGAATTTTTGGTAAGGCTGCTTTTAAATTCTGGACAACCTCCCAGGTTGAGGCATCACCGGCTTTGGCGATACTGACGTACACGGAACGTTTGCCGTTGACCAAAGCATAGCCTGCGGTAACGTCGGCACCATCTTTTACGGTAGCAATATCGCCTAAGTAAAGATTCTGTACCCCACCTTTAAATAATGGGATTTTTTCAAAATCTTTTACATCCTTGATGGTGTTGTTCGTTGGTGTAATGTAGTTTTTGTCCTGAATACGTACGTTTCCTGCTGGAGCGGTTTGATTGTTTAGTCTTAGCGCTTCTACGACCTGATCGGGTGTCATATTGTGACTCCGCATTAAATCGGGATCAACGTTGACCTCAATTGTACGTGGACTTCCCCCAAAAGGAGGTGGCGACAATAGGCCGGGGATTGACGTAAACGATGCCCGGACATAGACGTTGGCTAGATCTTGTAGTTCGTTGTTAGAACGCTTGTTACTGCTCAATACCAGTTGGCCTACAGGGAGGGATGAGGCGTCAAAGCGAATGATGAACGGCGGTTGTGAGCCTGGAGGAAAGGAGGCTTGGATCCGATTTGCCAGGGCACTTAGCTCGGCTGCAGCCTGGGCCATGTTGGTGTCTTCGTAATACGATACTTTCATTAAGGTCAGACCTTGAATATTCTTGGTCTCAATAGACTTGACCCCATTGGCAAAAAGAAGGATATTGACGTAGTTTTTGGCAAAATAAGATTCCATTTGATCCGGCGAATAGCCACCAAATGGATGGGCAATATAAATAACCGGAAGGTTCATTTTTGGCAGGATATCCACCTTGATCGATCGAACGGCACCTATGCCAAAGACAATAAGTCCCAATACGAGTACGAGGATGGATATCGGCTTGCGTAAGGCAAAACGTATTAAATTCATGTAATGTTATTTATAGTTCTTTGTTGAAAATATCAAAATCTCCCGCAGCTGCGGCTTTTAGTAAAAGCGACTGCCAAAGATTGATGTGGACGATCTCTCGATCGGTTTCGGCTCTATTTAATGTGTAAAAGGTCTGCGTCACGTCGACAAGTGTCGCTAGGCCGTTTTTATACATCGTCATTTTTTGATTGTAAGCTTGCTGAGCTGCCGACACTTGTCGGGGAGCTTCTAGATCACTTTTTAGGGCCAATTGGATTTTCACATCAGCGGCATCCAGCTGTGCTGTCAATTGGGCTTCGGCAGTTTGGTATTCTTCTCTCAGGGCATCATTCGTAAAGCGCTGTGCACTGATTTTTTTATTGATACGCGCAATCGAAGTCAGATTCCAGTTTATGCCCAATCCCAAGAGATAATTTTGCCTACTGGGACGAACCCCTTTCCAATAATTTGTGCTATATGCTTGTAAATCCGTAATGTAGTCGCTCTTAAAACCAGATCCCCTTGTCTGAAAGACCCCAAAGGCACTTACAGTGGGAAGATACTCTTTGGTTGATAGTTTCAATTGTTGTTCGCCAAGTTCAATTTTACTTTTATAAAATTGCAGAATAGGATTACTTTCAATCAAGTTGCCTGAAAGCGGAGTTAGCTGTACAGGAGTTTTCTGAACCAGAACAGTATCTATTTCGAGGTTTTTCGCTGGAATCCCCATCAATACCGTCAGCTTATTGTTTTGCTCCTTAACATTTTCACGGGCCTGATTGAGACTGATTTTTGCGCGCGATACTTCCGCTGAAGCAAGTGTAGAATCTACTCCGGGTAATATTCCGTTTTTTACTTTGGTGGCAGCAATATTTAAAAATACCAGTGCGCGATCCAGATTCATCTGTTGATTTTTTTCCAATCGTTGACTAGCCAATAAATTGAGGTAAGCCGCAGCGATCTTGATTTTATGCTGGAACTGTTCCTGACCGAGATCGGCCTGTAGTCGTTTGGTATCGGATTTGGCCAATTCGATACGTTCTTTTTTTCGTCCAAAGGTGTAAATGTCCCAATTGACATTGGCTAAGTAAAGCGCACCAAATGCGGCATTCCAATTTTGTTCTGGAAGAGCGGCTCCCGAAGAAGCTACACCCAGCCCACCAAATCCATACAGTGGACCATTTTGTCCGTTGACTGTTCCAAAGTCCTGTTGGGCTACGATGTTCAGATTGGGCCAAAAGTCGCGTTTGACTTGTTCATTGGTCTGCAGGGAGGACTGGAGATAATATTCCTTTGCCTTGATATTTCCATAATTTGCAATACCCTGTTCTACGGCATCGCGGAGCGTAAGCTTCTGAGCGAAGGAAGAGGAGGTCGCAAGTGATACAGCCAATGACAGCACTAAATTCAATTTCAGCATAGGTTATCTATCATTTTATGGACACGAAGATAACGATGAGATGAACTGTGATGTCCCTTTAAAATGATCTATAGCGTTTAAAAGTGACCAATTTAATTCGTCATTTATTTTTCTGCTGTTATAAACTTAAAACTTTTACTTTGTAACAGATTTTTAACAAAAAAAGGATTATGAGAAAGGTTTTTGAGAACAAGATCATACAGGAGATCGTGCTATTGATCTTTTCGTTTATCCTCTTTACTTTGAACGATTGGATTTTGATCCTGAGCTGGAAGGGATTTTTGATGGGCGTGTTCTATTTCTTGATCCTTTATGCGCATGCACAATTGAATCGCTTTTTCCTGTTGCCATTGCTACTTAAGAAGAATAAACCGCTGTTGTATATTTTGGCGTCGGTGGCAACACTACTGGTTTTTGCACTCATATTAAAAGAGCTAACGGATAACGTGATCTACAAGAATTGTTTTCTTTACAAGAATCTTGTTCAGAAAACGTTCCATTATCAATTTGGTGTATTATTGGGTTCGTTGATCTGTATATTGGGTAGTATCCAATTTATTGAATTTTATCGCTTTCAGCGTGTGAAGACCCGACGTGAACTGCTTTCCAATCAGACGCAATTATCGCATTTAAAAAAACAGCTCAATCCACATTTTCTATTCAATACATTGAATACCATTTATGGTATTAATCTGAAGTATCCGGAACGTACGTCCGAATTGATCATCAAAGTTTCTCAGCTTCTCCGTTATCAGATGGAATGCAGCGATCGGGAATTTGTCGGTATGGATGATGAGATCGATTTTATCTCAAGTTATATCGAGCTGGAGCGCGAACGGTTAGGCTATCGCACGAAAATTGAATTTGATTATCAAAAAGAAGAAGATATCAATTATCAGATAGCGCCGATGCTTTTGATTACTTTCGTAGAAAATGCTTTTAAACACGGAACCTGCAGTATTGAAGATTGTTTTGTACATATTTCGATCAAGATTGAAAAAGGGAACTTATATTTGCATGTACGGAATTCTGTTCCCGTTAAGAAAAGGAATGTTTTTTCGGCGAAAATAGGTCTGGAAAATACAATAGCGCGGTTAAAGCTTTTGTATCCTAATCGGTATACGTTAACGACAAATTCCCAAAAAGAGGAGTATGAGGTGTCATTGGTTATAAATCTTTAAACAATGAATAAAAATAGCTGTATTGTGGTTGATGACGAACCTGCGGCGCATTATGTACTGGTAAATTATATTGAAAGAAGTACTGATCTGCAGTTGGTCGCTCAGTGTTATAATGCTTTTGAGGCATTGGAGTTTCTTCGGGAGAACAAAGTAGATTTAATCTTCCTGGATATTGAAATGCCCGAAATTAATGGGATGGAGTTTCTGAAGATGCTGGATAACCCACCCAAAACGATTTTGACAACAGCATATTCTGAATACGCATTGGAGAGTTATGATTACGGCGTTGTTGATTATCTGTTAAAACCTATTTCATTTCCTCGTTTTTTTAAGGCTGTTCAACGTTTTTTATCCTATAACATGGCTGTTTCGCCCCAGGAAGAAGAACCCAAATCAATTAGTATACGCATGGATGGCCGTATTATTGACGTTAAATTATCGCAGATCGATTTTATCCAGAGCTTTGGCAATTACGTGAAAATTGTCACTCCTAGTCAGACATTTTTGACCGCAAGCACCACCCAGCAAATTCTCACACAGGTGCCGGCATCAAAGTTTATCCGTATCCACAAATCTTACATTGCTTCGATCAATAAGGTGATCAAATATGAGCATGGAATGGTGCAGATCAATAATACGTCCCTACCGGTCGGTATTACTTTCCGTCGGGAGTTACAGGAGCGGCTAGCCAATAAATAGCGCTAAGCTATGTCGTAATTCGATTAGGTATCGCCGTTCTTGTCAATTCACAGCATATCATGTGACAGCATATCATGTGAAGAAGAAAGTTCATTCATTTAGCTGGATGTGCTGATGCTGACGTTGGGTTTATGCAAGACCGGAAAGTTTACTGAATTGGCAATAAAACAATATTCACTTGCTTTTTGATGTAATTCAATGGCCTGTGCAATCATCGTTGCATCTTTTACCCGGACCGAAGGGTTTAGTGTAACTTCTTTAAAACGGCCTTTTCCACATTCTTCTTCAAGCATGATCGCTGTTGCATGGTCTACATATTCTTCTACAATAATTTTATTGACCGAGCAGAAATGCAGGTACCATAACATATGGCAGGAGGACAGGGAGGCAAGCAATAGTTCTTCGGGATTGTGTTTGTTGGGGTCTCCGAGGAACGCTGGATCCGAAGAACCTTCAATCTCAGCTTTGCCGTCAATGGTAATGCGATGGCTTCTTTCGTAGTTTTTATAATGATCGGTTCCGCTGCCGCGATTTCCTGTCCACGTAATTGTGGCGATGTAATTATGCTGTTTCATTTGAAAATAATCGTTTGACGCTGTTGGTGCTAATCTGGAAGCAAGTTAAAAAATATCCCTTTATCCTAAACATAAGCACAATCTCTTCTGCGTAGAATTGACTTTCATATTATTTTTTTTGATCTATTTTTTTTATTAATAATATACTGATTGGTATTTTATTTGTAGGTTTGTACTGATTTTAATGAAATCCAATATTTATGTATAGTACGGTGTTTTCTGTTTTTTTTAAATATACCTTTTGGTATTTTATTTTGTGTTATGATTGGCGTATGTATTGAAATTTTTATCGTAGCCTTTTGGATGGTGGCAACTATACGGGACATACTTGTAAGACCTGTTTTGGTCGTGAATAATTCTGTTAACTAAAAATAGTTCGTATATGGAACAATATGATTTGGTTGTCATTGGGTCTGGCCCAGGCGGCTATGTTGCGGCGATTCGCAGTGCCCAATTGGGGTATAAAACCGCACTTGTAGAGAAATATGATACATTGGGTGGTACCTGTACCAATGTGGGCTGTATTCCCACAAAGGCAATTTTGGATAGTACGCATCACTATGATGAAGCACAGCATCATTTTGCTGCACACGGGATTCAGGTAGCGGGACTATCGGTGGACTTTGATCGACTGTATGCGCGTAAAGATAAAGTGGTGTTGCAAAATACGCAGGGGCTGAATTTCCTGATGAAAAAGAATAAGGTTACGGTGATCCATGGAACGGCTTCTTTTCTCAATAATTCAACGGTGGAGATTGCTACGTCGGCGGGGGAGCGGCTGTCCCTTGGAGCAAAGAAATTTATCATCGCTACAGGTTCCAAGCCAGCGACAGTTCCGGGAGTAACCATAGACAAAAAACGTATCATCAGCTCAACAGAGGCGTTGTCCTTGCAAGAGAAACCAGATAAAATCGTTATTATCGGTGGCGGTGTAATTGGGGTAGAGATGGCATCCATATTCAATAGATTGGGGTGTGAGGTCACGATTATCGAATATGCCGATCGCCTCCTTGCCAATATGGATCATGAATTGGGGGATGCCTTGAAAAAGATACTGCTGCATGATGGCATTAAAATTTTGCTTGAACAGGCTGTTTACAAAACAGAAAATATAGGCGCTGCGGCAAACGTTTTCTTTAGGGATCGAGTTGGTAACGAGCAGCAGTTACAGGCGGATTATATTTTGGTCGCTGTCGGGCGGAAAGCATTTACAGCGGGGCTTGGTTTGGAGAATACAGCTGTTCAACTGGATGCCAGAGGGATGATCGTTACCAACAAGCAGCTACAGACGGCCGTTCCCCACATTTATGCTATTGGTGATGTGATCGGCGGGGCAATGCTGGCTCATAAAGCTGAAGAGGAAGCAATCTTTGTTGTCGAACATATGGACGGCCAAAAACCAAAGATACATTACGATCGGATCCCGAGTGTGGTTTATACCTGGCCCGAAGTGGCTTCCGTTGGCGCAACAGAAGAGGAGCTCAAAGCAAAGGGTATAACGTATACGATTGGGAAATTCCCGTTTTCCGCCAATGCCCGTGCCCGCGCGGGGATGGATACGCAAGGTTTTGTAAAGGTGTTGGCCGATCCAAAATATGGCGAACTATTGGGAGTTCATATCATTGGAGCACGTGCCGCCGATCTGATCGCTCAAGGTGTTTTGGGCTTGGAATATGAGATCACTGCCGATAGCATGTCAAGAGTGTCTTATGCACATCCTACTTATTCGGAGGTCTTGAAGGAAGCGCATACCATTGCTTCGGGGCGGCCATCCGTAAATATATAAGTATCCTATGCGTCTTTTCGGCGAAGAACAAAACGTATTTCTTTTAGAAGAGCTAAGCGTATTCCCTTCGTAGAAAAGGCGCTGCTTGTCTATTTTTTTGGATACAAACATCAATTTATCTATGTTTGTTCTGTATCATCCTTTAATTTATGGACAAACAGCTATTGTTGGACAGTATTCAGAAAGAGATCGACCTCACGGAAGATGAAATCGTACGCCTATTGGCTGTTGTGAAATCCAAAAAAGTGAAGAAGAAACAATATTTGCTGCTGGAGGGCGATCTGAGCAGGTATGCTCTTTTTGTCGCTTCGGGTTGTCTACGAAGTTATTGCGTGGATGAAAACGGCTTTCAGTATATTCAACAGTTTGCTCCCGAAGGCTGGTGGATCGGCGATATGTATAGTTTGGTAACCGGAAAACCGGGCAACTTATACATTGATGCGGTATTTGAATCTGAGGTATGGATGATTTCCAAAGTAGACCTGCATCGGCTCTATCAGGAGATTCCGAAACTGAATGTCTATTTTCGGATACTTGCCGAAAATGCATTGGTTTATTATCAAAGTCGATCGATGGAGAATCTCCGTCTAGCTGCCAAAGAACGTTACGAAAAGTTCTGTACACGTTATCCTACATTGATCGACTGTCTTCCGCAGAAACAAGTTGCGGCATATATTGGCGTTACGCCCGAATTTTTAAGTAAAATGCTGCATCAATAGCGGAAATCGGACTATCGGCAAGAAATTGCCCGGTGATCTACCATTTCTCTTTTAACAGCGTTTCCAATTGACCGATTTCTTCCTGATACATGGTTTTCTTTCTCGTTCCAAAGTAAAGTATATTCTCCACGGGAGAAGTCCCTTCCCAGATTAGTTTTATTTTTCCGGATGCAAGTGCTTCGGCACAAAGAAAGTCGGGAACAATGGAAAAACCAGTATTGTTGCTCAAGCAGCGTATGATTGAGCTGATATTTGGGACGATATAATTGGGACTGAAGTCTGGATGTTCGCCAAAGTGTGTCGACCAATAGTTTTTTAAATGATCCATATCGGCAGCCGTGCTATACCACAATTGTTTTTTCAGGAGTTGAGCTGCTTCCTTAATTTTATTGTCGCTCAGTAGTGACTCGAGTGTGGATGTGTCGGTCTGACAACCTGCAATCAAGACAATGCGCTCTTTTGAGAAAGCTTCATATTGTAGATTCTGCTGGTTTCCTTTTTGAGGTGTAATAATAAGATCCAATAAACCATTATCAAGATCCTGCTGCATCTGAGGATATTCTCCAAATTTGATAATTAAATTAAAGGGGAGCTGTGCAATATGTTCTTCCAGCGTGTATTGAAAGGTCTCAAAACACATTCCGATACTGATTGTGACACGTTCGTCCAATGCACGCTTGTGAAAATGCTGTTCACCGGTTTCTAGTTTTTTAAGTGGGTCAATAACATAGTTGTACAAGATTTTCCCCTTTTCGGTCGGCACCATTCTTCGCGCAGATCGATCAAAAAGCTTGTGGCCGGTAAAGGCTTCCAGGGAATTCAGATGTAGGCTGACACCAGGTTGAGAAATAAACAATTCCTGTGCAGCTGCAGATAATGTTCCGGTTTCATAGATTGCCTTAAATGTACGAAGCCATTCTAAGTTCCATTTCATAGTTATTATTTTTATGATACAAATATACAATTTAAATTATTTGTATGATTTAAAAATATGATAGAAATTTGTGTTATCAATAAGAAAAATTATAGAAATGAAAATATTTATTATCAACGGCGGACAGAAATTCGCACACTCGGGTGGTTCTTTCAATACCACAATAACAAATTGGACTGTTGAAACATTGGCTGAAAATGGACTTGAAACAAGGGTAACCAATATCAACGATGATTTTGATCCAATGGTTGAAGTTGAAAATTTTAAATGGGCAGACATTATCGTTTACCATTTTCCTGTATGGTGGTTTCAGGTTCCGAACCGTCTGAAGCTCTATATCGATGAAGTTTTTACGGCGGGTCACAACAACGGTATCTATAAAAATGATGGTCGTTCACGTAAGAATCCGGCCATTAATTATGGTACCGGAGGTTTGATGCATGGTAAAAAATACTTGGTGACTTCGAGCTGGAATGCTCCTGAGACAGCCTTTACAATGGAAAATGAGTTTTTTGATCAGCATTCCGTTGATGCTGGTGTTTTATTCGGGTTTCACAAGATGAATCAGTTTGCAGGATTGGAACATCTGGGAAGCTTCCATTTTCATGATATGGAGAAGGGTGCGTCTCAAGAACGTGTCGACAATTACGAAAAGGAATATAAACAATATTTGGAAGAGGTCTTCCATTTGGAAACTACGTTGAACTAAAAATTTATTGATCGATAAATCGCTTTATCCATGGCGTTATTGCGATGAAAAGAGTAAATTACCAAAATAAAAATCAATAACATGAAGGTATATTTAACCGCAATTTTAAAGGCAGTTCCCGCACATCGGGAAGAAGTATTGGCATTATTGTTAGAAATGGTCGAAGCAAGTAGAAAGGAAGAAGCTTGTATACAGTACGATCTGCACCAGGTAAATAGTGATGAAAACCAGTTTATATTTTATGAAATCTGGGAAGATCAGGCGGGCTTGGATGGGCATAATCAACAACCTTATATTGTCGCATTCGGAAAAGTTGCCGCTGAAAAATTGCAGGAAGCGCCTCAAATTATATTAATGAATAAAATCGCTTAATTTACAATGTGGCCTGTAAGGACCTTATTGAAAAGATAGCAAAGAATATCATGTAGTGGATGATGTGTACAGGCGGAAGATATTAACTATAATTGAAGTATTGGTGGGTACCAAAATCATTTGTGTTGCCTTGAATAAGCTTGTTTTATTCTGATTTAGTGACGCGAATGATTTTGTTGGTACCTTGCTGAACAGCGACATCGACTTTATTTCGTTGTGTGTAGCTCTGTTGCAGGAGGTTCAATTTTTTGGCCAGTTGACCATCCTGATTGTCCAGCCAGAAGGTCGCAGCCATAATACCAATTTGAACTCTATAACTGGAATCAGTTTCCGGAACAAGCTGCTCGATAACCTGATGTTGATACCAAGTCAGATTTTTGTTTTCTTTTTGGGAAATACAGGCATGTAGGAAAATTGCCAGAAGGGCTAGATAGCCCATTTTTAAAAGTTGACCGCGTCTTAGGTTCATCAATAGTTTTTTTGTGTTACACCAAATCTACTATTTTTTATCCAACGAATGAATTACTGCTGTAAATTTTTACGCTCCTGTTTAGACAGAAACCCTTCATTTACTTATTAGACTTCTCGTGTATGCACATTCAAGTAAATCTAAAAATGTATGAAGTTTGCTGTTCATTTCGCGGTAATCAAAAGTCTTAATTTCTTCAGGTGATTGCACAAATTGGAGCGATTGGCTTTGAAGAAAGAGATCTTCTTCTGCATCTATCAAGAGCCGGACGACTTCAGGAGTGAGTTCCATATGGCATTGAAATCCGTAGACGAGATTTGTATAGCGAACAATTTGTCGAGGGCAGCCGACGCTGCTTGCTAAGATTTTACTTTCAGGGGTAAGTCCAGGCATATCGTTGTGCCAATGTCCGACCGGTAATGGGCTGCCAAAATGTGCTATTTTGCTGTCATTTATTCCTTCCTCTGTGAGCGTGATGGGGAAAACTCCAATTTCTTTTTGCGGACTATGTCTGTACGTTGCCGACAGCGCTTCGCCAATCAATTGTGCGCCCAGACATATACCAACAACCGCCTTGCCGGCATCAATACATTGGCGGATAAAAGCGATTTCGACCTTAGCGTCAAAATAAGGGTATTCGGACGGGGATGAATCTGGGCTTTGAGGTCCGCCCATAATGATCAACACATCGATGGAATCTATTTCTTTTGGAAGGGGATCTTGTTGATAAACATGGGAGAAAGTAACTGAATGTTGCTGTTTTTCTGCCCAGGTTAAATAGGCCCCGGGTGCTTCAAAAACTTCGTGTTGTATAAAATGTATCCGCATTGGTTTTTATGTTATAGGTTCTCATTCCAGTAATAACTATCTGCTGTAGGACGCTGTCCAAAAATTGCCGTGCCTACTCTGACAATCGTAGCGCCTTCCGCTATCGCGATCTCTAAATCTCCGCTCATGCCCATTGACAATTCTTGCATCGATACACCTGGAATAGCTAGGGCTATAATTTGTCGTTGAATTTGTTTGAGCAATTTAAAACAGGCACGTACCTGTTCGGCCTCGGCACTCAATATACCGATAGTCATCAGTCCTTTAATCTTTAGTGTGCTTAATGTTGCTATTTGCTGAACCAGGCCGATCACTTCCCCTGGGGCAGCGCCGTACTTGCTCTCTTCGAAGGAAGTATTTACCTGGATGAGCACTTCCATGGTTTTATCTTCCTTTAAAAGTCGCTGATGCAATTTTTCGGCGAGATCTATACGATCGATCGAATGGATGCAGGATACGTTGCATTTGAGCAGGTCCTTGATCTTATTGGTTTGAAGATGACCAATAAAATGATTGACATGGGGAACAGCGTTTAAATATTCAAATTTGTCTTTCAGTTCCTGCACTTTATTTTCAGCAATTAGGGTTTGACCAGCTTGCAGTGCGATTTCTATACGTTCGGCAGGTACGGTTTTAGTGGCCAGCAATAATTTTACCTCGTGGGGATCGCGACGGTTTGTTTTGCAGGCTTCGTCTATACGTTTTTGTATGACCTGTATATTTTCTGCTATAAACTCATGCATGGTGCGGTTGTACTGTTTTTTTCATCATGATATCTATTTGTTTATCGTCACCCAGTTGAAAAATATGCTGGTCGAACGCGACAAAACCATTTTTCTGATAGAAATTGATTGCCCGCAAGTTTTTTTCCCAAACACCAAGCCAGATAAATGAAGCTGCTTTTATTTGGGCTAAGGCTAGCGCTTTTTCAAACAATAACTGTCCCACTTTTCTACCATGAAATTCCTGTAATACATAGATGCGCTCAATTTCTAATGCCTGCGGGCACTGTTGTTCGGTCTGCGCCTGTCCGGTATTTACTTTTAGGTAGCCAATAACATCATTTTTCAAGACGGCAAAGTAAAATTCAGATTCGTTATCGCAGAGCTCGGACAATAATTTTTCATTTGAAAACCCTTCGGCCAGATAGGTATTCATATTCTCTTCGGTGTTTGTGTCTGAAAAGGTCTGAATAAATGTTGCTTTTCCTATTTCCTGCAGCAGGTCAATATCGGTTAGTTTTACCTGTGTGATTTCTATGTCAGTGTTTGTGTTCATTTTTTTTCGTTACTTATTGATCCATTTTTCATTGCTGCGGCAATATTTCTTTCGAGCTCATTGTCGCTATTTTTTAAAAAATCACGGATACGCTGTCTTTCTGTTTCACTTTTATTTTGACTTAATTTTTTTTGGCCCTGTAAATCTGTAACGACAAGCTCGAAGGCAACGATACCCTGCATCATACCACTTTTAAAACGATCGGAGAGGCTGTTCCATTGCGTTAGATAGGCTTCGTCATAACTGAGGATCATCTGCTCTAAGGCCCTGTTTTTTGCTTTTTCGTCTGTAAGAATGGAGGCAAGTCCATAGGCATGTACAGCGATGTAATCCCAGGTTGGCACGCTTTCCTTCTTTTCGTAGTGTTGTGGTGAGATATAAGCATGTGGTTCGGAGAAAATAACCAATGACGGCGTATTTTCGATATAATTTGTTTGCTCGTTTGCGCGAGCGAAGTGTGATGTTAAAAGCAACTGATCTTTATCCGTACGGATATGGAAGGGGAGCTGTGTGGCTATTGGAATCCCCTCTTTAATCGATACAATGGTCGCAAAACTATACTGTTGCATAAATTCAACCTTTTCTGCGTAATCCTCGAACTGGAAATGTTTGGGTACATACATGCAAATAGCTATTTCTTGATTTAATCCAAAATTACAGTCAATAGATGCAACTGAGCTAGTCCAATTTGAATAATGTAGCTGGTCCAGTTGTTCATTTATTGCGCTTGCTTAAGTATATTTACGCTGAAAGATAAGCAAAGAAAGGTGTAGGAAATGGAAAAATATGAGCTAAGACGTTTAGAAATAGGAGAATGGCATGAATATAAAAAAATTAGACTGGAGGCCTTATTTTCTACCCCTGAGGTGTTTGGAAGCAATTATCAAAAAGAAGCAGGGTACAGTGATGCAGAATGGATGGCCTTGCTTGATAATCCCAAATGTGCGATGTTCGGCTTGTATAACCTGGGAATATTGGTCGGGCTGACTGGTGTTGTATTGGATAGAGCAGATGAGTCAAACGCGATTTTGATCGCTTCTTTCATTCAGGAGAGTTATAGAGGCCGGGGTTTATCCCGCTTGTTTTATGAAGCGCGTATCGCATGGGCACGTGAGCAAGGATGTGGTCAGATTACGGTATCCCATCGGGTGGGGAACGATGCGTCTAAAGCAGCGAATCAGTCATTTCATTTTAAATACACGCAATCCAGGGATGTCGTTTGGCCTGACGGAGTCGAAGCCGAAGAGCTAATCTATGTTTTACATCTTTAGTGAACAAGCTCACAACAGTGGATGAATTCAACAGGGCATTCATACCGGTCAAAATACATCAACTATTCTTTGCCAGTAATCAGCTAAAGAAGTGTGCTTTCAGATCAGTTATTGTGCGAGCTGTTGGGCATTTTTGGATTATATTGTTGTACATGGTCAACTTTGGCAAATAGGTGTGGGCCATTCATTTCAATTCCTGCAGCTAGAAAGTCATCTAAGATCGATTGAAAAATTTCAGATTTTGCCAGTTCAATTTCTCCAGATTTAGCGATATACACATTCAGTTCATACAGGACATAGAAGTCGTCTAATTTTTTTTGTAAGACAAATGGTGCGGGGTTAAGGTTGACTCTTTTTATTCGGGGTGGGATGCTCAGCAGCAGTTCGTGGATACGTTGCCAAGGTTCTTCGTAACCGACTGTCAATTCCACCTGAAAGCAGATTCCATCTTCTGAGAAGGTTGAATAATTGACGGTATTTCCGGAAAGTACCGAGGAATTGGGGATGGTAATTTCTTCATTTTTTATCGTTCGAAGCCTTGTTACCAGTGGTGATTTTTCGATAACAACGCCTGTTTTGTCGGCGATAGTGATACGGTCTCCGATACGGAAAGGACGCATATAGGTGATGACAAGTCCCGCTATGATATTGGAAATTGCAGAAGATGATCCTAACGAAAATAGGACACCTATAAATACGGATATTCCTTTAAAGATATCTGAATTTGCACCGGGTAAATACGGGAATATGAGCACCAGTGTGAAGGCTTGGAGCAGAAAGCGAACAATAGTAAAGGTAGGCATGGCAAAATCGCGATGAAAGCCATTAACCTCTAATTTGCCTTTGTCAATTTCGCTAAAGATATACTTTATGAATCGAACGGCATACCGCATGACAACGAGTATGACAAATACAGTAATCAGATTGGGAATATAATCCCAAATTGCCAAAACTGCAGTCTTCAGGGGCTTTGTAAAAAGTCCAATGAGATTGGATGCCCAGCTCTGTGTAAATGGAAAAACACTGAAGACAATCGGCAGCATGATAAAGGCAATGAGTACGATCAAGCCCCAACGTAAGATATTTATGGCATTAATAAACATCCGTGTTTTTTGTACAGAGGTGACAAGGACGTAATTTTTGATCTTAATGTCTTTGATCCGCTGTGTTCTTTCTGTCAATATACGTCGCGTACCATATTTTTTCAATTTGTTTATCAATAGAATCAATATCGAAAAAACGACTAGAATGAGAAATACAAGCCCAATACGGGTAAGAAGTTTTGTAATGCTGTTATCAGCACGTTCCGTTTTGATTGAATCCTGAATTCTTTTTAGGTAGTTTGCCGCAATCTCTTCTTTGCTTTTTCCTTCAAGAAGGGCATCGAGTTCTGTGACGGAAGTTATGACGAGATCTTTATAAACGATGTCGGCACTTATTTCGCTGTTTTCGATTTTAAAGGAATCTACTTTCACAAAATCGTCTTCATATAGATTATGAATTCTGCTGACCACATTGTAGGCGCGGTCTTTGGCTAATGATGATCCAAGTTTATTATAGATATAGAATAGCGTATCCTGAAATGGCGCGACCGCATATCTTTTTGTGTTTTTTTTGATGGAGTCTACTTTAACTTTCAGCTGCTGCTTCCGAAGGTTATTTTCTTCGTCAAACTCATTCAGCTGCTGTTTTAAATTTTCTTTTTTGGGGCTATTTTGACTTTTAAGATCGGCAATTTCATGCTGAAGCTTTACCCGTTCAAGAGAATCATTAATTTGCTGTTGTCTAATTCCGTTCAGTAGGGAACTTAGATCCAA
Source organism: Sphingobacterium sp. 40-24 (assembly GCF_001899705.1). NCBI lineage: Bacteria > Pseudomonadati > Bacteroidota > Sphingobacteriia > Sphingobacteriales > Sphingobacteriaceae > Sphingobacterium > Sphingobacterium sp. 40-24. The sequence continues at coordinate 49,249 of NZ_MKWH01000036.1, forward strand.
TTCTTTTTTATTGACCGAATCTGTTTCTTGTGCATAAAGCGGTGCGCTCGTTGAAAATAGACAAGATATAGTTATTAAGAAATAAACGTAAATACTTCTCATCGTGTTATTGGTAAAATTGAATGCCGATGTTTACTAGGTTATTTTGCGCATAACGATCGGACAGGTTCTCAAAGATAATAATTATCTCGATTAGACGGCAGATCGTCAAATATGATATAAATTGAAGGTAAAATGATACGATGCGACAGCTGAATTTAACTTATTCCGACTTTCTTTGTTAAAACGATTGAGCATATGCTTAATACGAAAAACTGTATAGCTAATTTTATCTAAAAAATATGATTAAACTTTTTCAAAAATCTATTTATGCAATGAACAAACTTGGGAAGATAGGTCTCTGTGTTATTGTAGCCTGTGTTTCCACTGTTTTAGATGGACAAGCCCAAGAACGCAAAGCTCCGGCTTATCCATTGATTACACACAACCCCAATTTTAGTATATGGTCAATGACAGATCAGCTTCATGCATCGACAACAAAGCACTGGACAGACGCTGATCATTCGCTGTTGGGCTTAATTGATGTTGATGGTCATATTTATCGTTTTCTTGGCAAAGAGGAACCGAGTTATGCGATTATTTTACCGACTGCCGAAGATAAATCTTATACGGTACAGTATACAGAATCAAAACCTCAAGGTGGCTGGGAATCTTCCGCTTATAATACGGATACGTGGAAATCGGGACTTGCACCCATAGGTGATGACGAGAAGCAGGTAAAAACCCTTTGGAAATCGGACGATATCTGGGTGAGACGTGAGTTTTCCGTAGCGGATCCGAAGGGTATTAATGAGTTGTTTTTAAAACTCAATCACGATGATAACATAGACGTATTTTTGAATGGGAAGAAGGTTTACGAAAAAGTAGGTTGGACCAACAACTTCCAGTATATACCGATTGACAAGGCGAATTTGAAGGCTGGGCAAAATAATATTGCCATCCATTTGAAGAATAGTGCTGGCGGTCGTTATCTCGATTTTGGTTTGGTTGACAGGCTTAAAGAGCGTGGGGCACGGATTCAAGAAGCCGTGCAAAAAGATGTAGAAATAACAGCGACGCGTACGGTTTATAACTTTCAGGCAGGTAAGGTTGATCTAAAATTAACCTTTACGTCGCCTTTGCTTATGGATGATCTGAATTTATTGGCTCGACCGGTAAGCTATATCACGTATAACGTCAAAGCAAACGATGGCAAGCAGCATGCGGTTAAAGTTTTTCTAAGCGCATCCACAAATATTGCGGTGTATAAACCTTCACAGGAGGTGATTGCCGAAAAATATGAGACAGCAAAATTGTCTGTGCTAAAAACGGGAACGGTCGAACAGCCTATTCTGCAGAAAGGGGCCGATGATATGCGGATAGACTGGGGGTATTTTTATGTTGCTGCGCCGAAGCGGGATAAAACGCAACAGTTTATTAGTCCGAGAGGCGGAGCCGTAGACGCCTTTAGAAAGGGAACAACGACATCGGTAAAAACTGTTAAGGGGACATCACTTGCGCTGAACACGGTCATTCCATTTGGCAATGTGGGGGCGAAAGCGGAGGAACGTTTTGTAGAGGTTGGGTACGATGAAATTTATGCGATTCAGTATTTCAAAAATAATTTGAGACCATGGTGGAACAACTCCGGTAAAGAAACGATGGAAAATCAGCTGACTTTGGCTGCAGATGAGTATCGTAAGGTACTCGATAAGTGCGTGGCATTCGACAAAACAGTGTATGCAGATGCGCTAAAATCGGGTGGAAAAGAGTATGCACACCTTAGCGTTCTCGCTTATCGTCAAAGTATTGCAGCACATACCTTGGTGAAAAGTCCACAAAACGAACTATTATGGCTTTCCAAAGAAAATAATAGTGGCGGATTCATCAATACGGTCGATGTCACTTATCCTTCAGCGCCATTGTATCTGATCTATAATCCGGAGTTGTTGAAAGGGATGTTAAGTGGAATATTTTATTTTAGTGAGAGCGGTAAATATCCCTATCCTTGGGCAGCGCACGATTTGGGTACGTATCCATTGGCCAATGGTCAAACCTATGGTGAACCTATGCCTGTGGAGGAATCGGGCAATATGATTATTTTAACTGCTGCAATCGCAAAAGTGCAAGGGAATGCTGACTATGCCAGGAAGCATTGGAAAACATTGACAACATGGGTAGATTATCTCGTTAAAGATGGTTTTGACCCTAAAACGCAGCTCTGTACAGATGATTTTGCCGGTCACCTTGCACGAAATGCCAATTTATCTGTTAAGGCTATCGTTGGTATTGCTTGTTATGCGCAGCTAGCGGAGGCCATTGGTGAAACCGCAATAGCAAAAAAATACCGTGCAATTGCCGAGGAAATGGTTCCGAAATGGATGGAAATGGCAGATGCCGGTGATCATTATGCACTGACATTTGATGATAAAAATACCTGGAGTCAAAAATATAATTTGATCTGGGACAAAGTGTTGGGATTGAATCTGTTTCCACAAAAAGTGTATGATACAGAAATTAAGTATTATCTGACCAAGCAAAATAGATTCGGCATACCATTGGATAGCCGTAAAGCATACACAAAAAATGACTGGATTCTTTGGACGGCATCGTTTGCTCCATCAAGAGAAGCATTTGAAGCTTTGATAAAACCAGTCTATAATCATGCGATTCAAACGGAATCCCGTGTCCCATTAAATGATTTTTATGATTCGACTACGGGGATCCGTGAAAACTTCAAGGCGCGTAGTGTTGTTGGAGGTTTTTACATGAAACTTTTAGCGGATATCATGAAACAGAAATAAATGAGGAAAATGAGTAGGAGACGGGAGTCCACAATGAAATATTTAGTTTGTGTTTAGTTAATAAGACGGCGGGCAATTAAAGAATTGCTCGCCGTTTGTTTATAGGGTTATGCGTTTCAATATCTCGTATTTTACGGTATCGAAATTTGGCTCAACATGGTTCTTTTTTCTGATTTCTGTTGAAATACGTGTTGTCTTGCAAGTTCTGTATTGTTTTCCTGAAATTTTCACTGCAGTAGAACCTAGAAAGGACGTTAAATATTCCTTTGTTTGCCATTAATATGTCACTGGTATATTCAGGATGACTGTGGTACCAGCAGTTGGGTTTTTGGTGATCTGTACACTTGCTTTCTTGCCCAACAGCTGCATGCGTTCACGACTGATGGTCCCAGAGAGTGAACGATGGGTAATTACAGGAATGTCGGGATTTACTTTACCACTATCTTTAATCGTCACCTGTAGGATATCTTCAGATAACGTAAACTGGATGTCGATACTGCCATCGCCCGTTTCGAGGTTTATGCCATGCAGAATCGCATTTTCAACATAGGGTTGTATGAGCATTGGTGGTAGCATGACCGCACTTAAATCTTGATCTTCAGGTTGTGTGATATGGTAATGAAAGGCATCTTCAAAACGCATTTGCTGCAAGATCAAATAGTTTTCTAAGGTTTCCAGTTCCTCATTTAATGGAACAAGGTTTTCACGGCTTAATTCGAGATTGCTGCGTAGTAGTCGACTGAAACGATTTAAATATTTGATGGCATTTTCCTTCTTATCCAGGCGCATGAAACTCTGTACAGCGGAAAGGGTATTGAAAATAAAGTGCGGTTCCATCTGTGTGCGCAACAACTGCTGCTGCAACAAGACCTTTTCTTTCTCTTGTATGGAACGGCGCTGGCGAAAACTGTAATATAGGAAGAAAAGTATGATGATCAATAAAATAACCGCGAGCGAGGATATGATCAGCCCTAAACGATTTTGTTGTAGCTGGAGTTTATTGATCTTGATATTTTCGTTCAGTATTCGAATAGATTGATCCTTCGCCTGGAGTTGATATAGGGCATTCATTTCTGCGATCGCTTGTGTATTCTCCGATTGGTAAATACCCCTTTGTAATTGCACAAGATGATTCAATACGTCTATTGCGGCTTTATTTTTTCCTTGCAAGCGATAGACGGCTGCTAGACTGTTTTGAAATGTAATTTCGTTGTTGGGAAAGATTAATTTTGGAAACTGCGCTTTAAGTTTGCTGGCTTTTAGGATGAATTTTTCTCCCAAGGCCGGCTTATTTAATGAAACATAGATTGCGGCAACATTACTGTAGTCTACGAATAAATTGTTCATCAATATAGAGGACGCTGTTTGTTGGTGCAAACGTTCATCTATCGCTATTTTTAGCAACTCATAATGTAAAATGGAGTCCGGTTTTTTAGCCGTTTCATAGTATTGGATCTTCGAATCATATAGAAAACTAATGTTGTATTTGTCTGGATTTTTAGCATGTAACTCTTCGAGTTGATGAAGGAAGGGGGCAATATCTTTTGCTGGCCGCTGTAAAGTATTCAGCGTCTGGATCATTTGTACCAATACGCGTTGTCGGTTAATGTGTCCTTCAGGCAGTGAATCAATTAGGGGGAGTACCGAACGATTCATTTTTTCTGCAAGGTTATACTGAAAGGAGCTCAAGTTGTTTTGGGCAGCGGACAGTAATATCGCTGATTTCGCTTCGGTTGACAATCCTGATGCGGTATCCGACAAAACAATCGTGGCGGCTTTGTTGTAATAATAGCCCGCTTCGCGTTGTTTTGCTTCTATGCTGCGGATATTTCCTATACCATTGTAAATAAGAGCTTTGTATTTAGCGTTTCCGGTGGTGGGTTCAATGAGTTCGAGCGCCTGTTGAACAAAAAAAAGAGCCGAATCCTGGCCACTCATAGCATAGAGTCGTGCTAGATAATATTTTACACGGGCAGCGAGTACCGTGTCTTTTTTTACGGTGGCATGCTGGTCCAACTTTAACCAGGCAAGTTTGATGGAATCCCCATTTGCTGCATTTAATCTTTGGTCCTCCAGCGTTTTAATCTCTGCGGCAATAGCATCATGATCGGGCGACAGTGCGTCATTCTTTCGAGCGCAAGCGATCGAAAACAAAGACAGTAGCAGCCAAGGGAAAATGCGGTTCAATAGGCTCATTTTTCAGGAAACAGCTGATTTAAGATCGAGTTTTTTCTGCGTGATGAAATCGGAATTTCCTCTTTGTTTTTTAAGACAATATACTCGGAACGATTGACACCAGAAATATGTGACCTATTAACAAGATAAGATTGATGGGTGCGTAAGAAATAGGGCGGTGGCAATAATTCTTCATAATATTTGAGGGGTTTAGAAATTAACTCCTTGGTACCATCATTTAAAAAGAAAAAAGTATAGGGACCGTCTCCTTTGCAGTACACGATGTTGTGAACGGGGACGATACGTACATGGTGTATGGAAGACAAGGCGATGCTTTCGGGAAGTTCGTTGGCATGTAAAGCTTCTTGCGCCATAGATAAACGCTGCATCCATTGGGGATTGTTTTCGCTTTTACGCCGGTAACGTTCTAATGCCTCGTTTAATTCGGTTTGGTCGACCGGCTTTAAGAGATAATCCAAAGCACCATATTTGATGGCTTTGATTGCAAAATGATTGTAGGCCGTAATGAAAATAATATTCTGTGGAATAGCGATTAGCTTTTTTAGGATGTCAAATGCTGTACCATCACGGAGCTGAATATCCATGAGTATAACGTCTGGTTGTTTCTCTTCAATCAATTTTACTGCATTTGTCACCGTATCACTCCAGCCAACAAGTTCAACATCAGTTTCCTGTTGGACCAAATAGCTGATTTCTTTGCGTACCGCCGGCTCATCCTCGATAATGGCTACTCTGATCATTTATCAATACTTTATAGCCTATAAAAATAATAATTGTAAGTAAGGAAACTGAATCCATTTACAATTCGTTGCAATTATTTACAATCTGGATTTAAGATTCGAGTAGGGGTGAATTGGATTTGATCATTTAAAATTCCAAATAGCAGTTGAAATTTTTATATTTAGTATTGTATAGACCACTAGAAATATGGAGGCTCAGAAGTCATTAAAATCGGTTTTTGCTGGTAGCATTGGTATGATTACCTTGTTTGCAATTGTTGGACAGTTTATCTTAAGTGCTCATACCTCCAAGCTTGACAGGATCGACTATATTATTCAGTTTTTTAGTTATTTTACAATTCTGAGTAATGTAATGGTTATGTTATGCTGTTTTTTTACTATTTGCTGGTCAAAAAGTCGAATGGGCCTATTTTTTACTAGACCCGAAACAATTACTGCCGTAACATTATATATTCTTATTGTCGGAATTATCTATAATACCATACTTCGCTTTTTGTCGCATCCACAGGGTTTATCAATGGTGGTTGACGAATTATTGCATGTGCTCGCTCCTTTGAGTTTTTTCCTTTTTTGGTGGCGTTTTTTGGACAAGGGAACAATCCGGTGGAGTCATATTTTTTATTGGTTGATCTTCCCATTAGTCTATCTTTTTTATACGTTGTGGCATGGTTCGTTTTCTGGATTTTATCCCTATCCTTTTGTCAATGTTTCCGAATTGGGGATGGACAGGGTTATTTTGAACAGCTTTGGAGTAACGTTGGTTTTCATCGTCATTGGTACATTGCTCATTGTATTGGGAAAGTGGCAAAACAAACGGCGTTCTCAACGGATTAAAAAATAAGAAAACTCAAAGCTCTTCGATATTGTTATATCACAAAACGGCGTTTATTTTTTACTTTAATTGAATTGAAAATGGTTATACGATTTTTTATCTGTGTCTCTTTGGTATTATGTGGGATTTGTTGTTTTGGTCAAGTGGATGTTGATAAAATGAGAGCCGAGTACGCGACTGCTGTTCAAAACAAAAAGCTCTGTGAAACGAATCTGAAACTATTGGAAAAAGCTGCCAATTCCGCCACAGAAAAGGGTTATCTCGCGGCTTATGAGATATTATGGGCAAAACATATGGGCAACCCGTTTACAAAATTGGGGCAATTCAAGAAAGGAAAAAAGCTCCTCGAAGAAATGATCATGAAATACCCTGACAATATCGATTTACGTTTTATCCGTTGGAGCGTGCAGACGCACGCACCATCTTTTTTAAGCTATGGTAAAGATAGATTGCGTGATAAAGATTTCTTGGTCAAAAATTTACATAAATTGCCCAATCCAAAGGGCCGAGATGTAATATATACCTATCTGAAAGAAGCGAATGGTTATCTAAAAGGCGAGCATGTGTTTTCGCAGGCCGAATTGAATGAGCTCTCCAAGTAACAAGCTTTCCAAACAAGATTTAGCTATTCCACCAGTTCATTGATGCTGAATAAAAATCTTCGCATAGGCCAAGTTTTTTTTGGACGGAAATTTTCATCTTTGTTAGATCAGTAGCAATTAAACTTTAAATGATGAAACAGATATTTATAAATCTCGCAGTAGCAGATGTGAATAAGTCAATGGATTTTTATACACAATTGGGCTTTACGAACAATCCTCAGTTTTCGGATGAGCAAGGCAAATGTATGGTTTGGAGTGAGCATATTTTTGTTATGCTTTTATCTCCGGATAAGTTTAAAACATTTACGGAAAAACCGCTTGCAGATACAAAAAAACAGATCGCAGGACTATTTTCACTTGCTGTCTCTGGTCTGGATCGTGTGAACGAAATTGTTGATAAAGGACTGAAAGCTGGCGGTATAGAACCCACGCCAATGAAAGACTATGGTTTTATGCAACAGCGAAGTATTGAAGATTTTGATGGGCATACCTGGGAGATATTTTACATGGATATGAGCAAATTTCCAACCGCATAAAAATCACAACGGAATAATCGGTGAAAGCAAGGTCCCTGCAGTAATGTAAGGGACTTTTTCTTTTGATTTTAACGTAGCGAAGCAAGTGTATGCCGACCATTGCCGCGGGCGATTTTTTATAGGAAGTACGAATATTAAATCAGGGTAAGCGAATTATAGTTATGGCTTGTCAAAAACGGATGTGCACCCTACATTTGACGAAATGCTCGTTCGTGTTAGATAAGCGGATCAGTATTAGATCATAAAACTTGACATATGTTTAAAAATAGAAAGCTCAGCAAAAATCCGCTTCATTATGTTTATGCGATAATATGGATTCTTTTATTTGGTTCCATCGCTTATTACGTTTATTCAGGTGCCGCATTTAAACCGGAGAATGGTAAAATCCATTTGGTCGCCATACTTATTGCTTGGGTGGTGGAGTATTTGGGGCTTACAATTACGAGTTTACTATTCCTTCTGTATGGAATTTATCGGGCTATAATAACTGTTTTAGATGACGGAAAGAAGCGATCATAAAAGGATAGCGTTTGGGCGTCTACCCAAAACGCTATCCTTTATTAGTTTTAGATCGTGTTATTCAATAGATCATAAAGACTTTTAATCAAGACTCGATGGACTCCTGCTTGTTTCAAAACGGGTTTTTAAATGCTGTCTTCTTGAGCGGCGCAAACGTGATTTTTTTACAGGATAATGTCTCTTTTTCGTGATATTGTTAAAGATCAGAGCCACCAGGAATAAAATTATGCAACCCGATAGTACTGGACTTAATACATACCAATATCCCATCGATGAAATTTTTGTTCCGCTGCTGACGGCAATGAGTGCTGTTGCTCCACCAGGAGGGTGTAGTGTGCGTGTATGCTGCATACAAACAATGGACAAGGCCACGGCGAAGGGAGCGGTCAGCCAGATAATATCGGGAAGGAGCTGTGCAACGGTAACACCGGCGATTGCAGAAACAACATGCCCACCAATTAAGTTGCGGGGTTGGGCAAGTGGACTTTGTATGGCACCATAAACCAAAACCGAGGAAGCTCCGAAGGAGCCTATCAAAAAGATATTTTCCAGCGAAGGTAAATGAAGAGATTGGATATAAGCGATAATAAATATTCCTACAAAGGCGCCAATAAATGACCAAAAATGTTCCCAAGGATCGACTAACGTCTCTCTATAGATCACATATCTATAGATCCGTAATTGTCGGTGAAGATGCTGTTTCATTTTATTTGCAAATATATATAGACTAAGGGCTTTAAACTTTGCGTATTCTATCTCGATTTTTGAAGAATTTATAACATCCGATTTCTTATGTTGGATGTCACAATACTTTGGACAGTAAAGTCCATCGAAATGATGTCTAATGAATACCTCATATTTATAGACTCATGGTAGTTACAAAGCTTTTATTCCTTGTTCAGATCGAGAAATTTAATGGGCAAAAGTACATTAAAATAATAAAATCTATCTCCTATAATTTAAAATCTCCCTCTAATACTGCTAGTTTTAACGTATACTCTTTTATGGCCACCAGCGCAACTTACAATTTTGTAAGTTGTTCCAGTCTCCAGAAAAACACATTAGTTTTGTTTAAAAAATATACTTTATGGAATTGAAAGATAATATTGTGGGTTTTCACCACCTGTCGATTAAGGCTCAGGATTTTAATAAGACAATTGGATTTTATGAAAATCTCGGTTTTATTATTGTGCATGAATGGTCATTACCCGAGTTTAATTTAGAACGTTGTGCTATGCTTTTTAATGCCTCTATTGGCTATTATTTGGAAATTTGTGATAAGAATGCTGCTATTCCAACGCAGGGAAGAAGGCGTATAGAAGGGGAGGAATATGTCGAGAATGCGCTACTTCATCTGTGTTTTACGGTAGAAGACGCCGAAGATGCCCGAATACAGGCTATCGCCCATGGTGCTCAAGATTTGAGTGATGGAGTATTTCAACTCATACTCAGTCAAGGTAAAAAAGATGTTTTTGTACGAAATAGCCTCGTTTACAGTCCGAATGGGGAAGTGATTGAGTTTTTGGAGCGTGTTGATTTTAGTTAAGGTTAGTCGTTGTTAAACCCAGAAAGCGCCGCCAATAGGGGTTTTAGTTTACGACTTTTATCGGTCAGCGAATAGATTGATGCTGTTTTACTTCGGTCTTTTTGAATGAGTCCGTCCAGTTGTAATTCTTTCAATTGTTTTGTAAGTGTACGATCGCTGACTTGGGGCAGGAGAATTTTGAATTCCGAGTAGTTCGTATCCTGCTCCAGGAGTTTGAATAGAATCGAAAGCTTCCATCGTCCACTGAATAATGCCAGCGTCTTGGAGGCGTTACAGAACTGTTGTAATGCTTTTTCATTGATTGCGTTCGTCGAATTTTCTTTGCGGTCTTTCATAGCAGCTAATATCGATCATTTCTTCTATTATTATCTAGTCGTGTGTCTGATATAAGAATTCATTTGAATAAGTTTAAAAATAAGGATAATACGCTATGCTATGGTTTGAAGTTGAATTGCTTTCTTCTTTTGGCTTTTTGACGGTTTCTTCTTTCTTCTTTTGTTCAACCATATCCATATTCCTGTGATGGGGAGAGAAGCGGCTAGTGTAACGGCTAAGAATACAATAATCTTAGAAGGTAATCCAAATATCGACCCCAAATGAATAGATTTCATCATACGTTGAGCCTGTTGCGCCAAAGGTAATTTTTCTAAAGGGTTATTTTTAAGTAGTTGTCCGGATTTGCTGTCAAAGAAAGCCTGGTTGATCTGTAAAGTTGTATTTGAAAAATTTTCCTTAGTTAATGCAAAAGCTAAGTCCTTCTTTTCGGGAAACGTGATAATTATATTTCCAGAGCTGGGATATAGGCTGTTTAGCTGCTGATAGATCGTATCCAGCACGAGGTAATCTGAAAAAGCCTGATTGTTGATGTTGCTGATCTTCTCTTTTGTTGATTTTTGCGTTGAACCCAATACTTTATAGAATTGTTTATTGTACCAATCGAAACTCCAGGTCAATCCCGTCAAGGTAAAAATAATTAAAAACAAAGATGCGTAAAAACCGCCCACTGCGTGAAAATCCCAGATTTTTCTTTTGAGAGAGGCTGCCATTTTCATCGTTACACGTTGTTTGAGCATGGATTTATTTTTTGGCCACCAAAGGTAAATACCACTTAGGGCAAGAAAGAAAGCCGCTAGAGCTGAGATTCCAGTTAGGGTACTTCCGATTTTTTCGACGAGAAGAAAACGATGGATATCCAAAGTTTTTTGAAAAAAACGGTCACTCTGCCGACCTTTGGATAATAGTGCTCCTGTATAAGGATCTATATATGCATACCAGTATCCGGTCTTTTTTTGTCCATACTGAATACGGAAACTACGGGAAGGATCTGCTGGAATTTCGATGCGAAACAACTTCTTATCCGGAAATATAGCTTCGGCTTTTTGGGAAATATGTGCAAGGGAAAGACGATTGCTTTGTACAGTTACCTGCTGTTCTTTCGGCCATAAAAGTGGGGTAAGCTCTTTTTCAAAGCTCAATAACATCCCTGTCACGCAAACAGTAAAAAAGATTATACCAAATAATAAGCCCAAATAAAGATGCAATTTTCTAAGTATATTTTTTAGGCTTTTTTGTTTAGCTCTTTTATGTGTCATAGATGCGCTGTCAATCGGATGAACAGCGCAAAAATACAGTATTATCAGTAATTATTCTAAATAAACGTAAAGTTTAATCGTACCGTTAATCGTCCCAATCCTCATTATCGTCGTAATACTCTTCTGGTCTTCTGTCAAGAGGTACATCTTTGACCACACGAATCGCAGCATTTCCTAAGTTGACATTCACTAGAAAAGAAGGGACATTCACAGAAAAGTTCCATCGGCCATTGGTCATATAGACATATCCGCCCCGATAAGGATCATAGAATGTTTTGTAATCGCTAAAGTACACATGATGTCTCATGTCGTAGTGATGTGCGCTAGCCCATCTTGGACGCCCATGATCATGTTCGTATGCATGTTTCCAGTATTTGCGATCTTGCTTATCGCGTTCGCGCACATATTTGTCGTACTCTTTTTCCCGTTTTCGAATGTATTTTTCCCGGTCCTTGTTGCCATGCCAGCCATGGTCACCATGTCCTCTGTGTTGTGCTTGTGTTAAAGCTGGCGTCGCCAGAACTAGGCTTAGACAGCCCACCGCAATTGAAATTAGCTTTTTCATTATTCCCAAATTTTCATAGTTATTTTCTAGAATACAAAATCCTTGCCAATTGATCAATGGTTATGTCTGATCTAATTGGTGTTGTCTGCCAAAGCTGCTTGGACTTCTTCTCGAAAGATACTGATTAGCGGGATAAGGCCTGAAATGGCGATAAATTAGATAAAAGCCGTGTCTAATCAAGTTGAATATACATGTGATAATATTCGCCCCCTACTAAAGGAGTTTTTTTGCCGAGTTTGAAACCAATCCTTTCATAGAGTTTTTGTGCATTGGGATTCTCTAGGTCGACGAGCAGGCCAACTTTCTTAAAACCATTTTGCTTGGCATGTGTAATCGCATAATTTAAAAGTTCTGTTCCGATACCTTTGCCCCGTGCCATGGGAGCAACCGCAATTGAATCGATATAAAATTCGTCGCCAGCTGTTTCGGCTTCTGGAATCAAATTATTATTGTACAGTTCCTTCATATGATCCAAAATAGGCTGTCTTAATTCAATAAATCGATCACCATCGTAACCGGTTAATGAGCCTAAAATATGTCCATTGTCGTCAATTGCGACAAACGTATGCTCATAACTATAGAGATTACCTTTTTGCTTGAAGAGCTGCGTTAAGAAATTTACAGCCTCGCTTCGATCTTCTTTTTTGATAAAGCGAAATATAATGTCTTCCATTGCCTGGAGCATAATTTCAGGGACATGATGTGCGTCGCTTTCCTGGGCACTTCTAATGTTATGATGTATATCCATTTTTTTGAAGAATAAAAGCGAAGTTAGTAAACTTAAATGATTTTCGTTAAAGGGCTTTTGATCGGATTTTTTTTCGAAGAAATTTTACTATAACGAGCGATATCTCGCTGAGGGGATAAAGTCGACCGTTTATTGAATGTAATATGAAATGGCTCAATGTATCGATCCTGACGAAAACGGATAACAGTTAATTAAATACTTCTTGTGAAAAAAATATATTGTCCACGTTGGATCGAATATTTGATCAATGTATTTGAATATTGATCGGCTTATATTCATAAGACATTTCTTGTTATTTTTGAATCGTGTTGTTGTCAGTTATACGGCTTTCGGCAGCTTTTTTTGGATTAAAAACAAATTACAATGATTTTAAGAGCGACAGTTTCTGCTTTTTTGGTTGCTATCATCAGCCTAATTGCGACCTTACTTGTACAGAATGCAGATCTAAATATGGTTTATGCTGCATTTTGCTGTTCGCCTTATTTTATTGTTATCGCCTTGGTTTATTTCCATTTTAATTTCTTTCGGAAGAAGTTAAAGGTCTTAGAGAAACCAAAATTCGCTTTTGAACTTGGCTACGGTTTTCTTTTTTATTGCTTATTTTCTTTATTGCTTCCGGTACTTCTTTTTTTATCAACCTTGGGTGATGAATACGAGCATCGGCTTTATGCAGATCTAGGGGGAGTGATTAAGGAAATGTTTCCTTTGATTTTAACACTCAGTATTTTCCTGACATTCTTTAGTAGCGTGATTATCACATGGGCAATAAAATCCTGGAAATATTTGGTTCCGACTTTGCTTGGATATCTTATTTTACTACCGATTATATTCGCGTTCTCAGCGACAATACGTGAGTTTAATGACCTCAGGGAAGAACACCTAACACAAGAGGATAATATCAGAGAAGGGCGCTATAAATGGTTCTGTGCAATGAGTAATCCAGCAGCTTATCCCGTCCAGTTATATAGTGGCCGTTTTATCTTTCCGAAAGATGAAGATTATGAATTTACATTTAGTGAAGGCAATATCGTGAATTATAACGCCGTGTGGGGACAAGCTGGAGGCGGTACATATGAGCAGGTGATGTCATTGCCTAAGGCATTAGACATTACTTGGTATTCCTTTGCTGAAGATGTTTTTTATCGCATGAACGGTCCGATTGATTATAGTAAATTGCGGAGGTTGTTCAGTATACCATACCAAGAAAAAGGAGCGATCAAGACTAATGATGAACATTATAATAAGATTATTTTGGGTTTTGCTCCTGGCGGTGTACTTGTGGTATGGGCCAGTGGGACAGGACGTCGTCAGGTCGAAATCGGTCGTTATCAAGCCGAAAAAGTAGTGATCCATGCTACGGATACATCCAAAGATAATGGAGCTTACGGTAATGTCTTTAATCAGGAATGGCGCGATCAAGTATTGTCCGATACATCGATTATTCCTTCGGATGTTCAACAAGCCATTGCAAATAAACCTATTCCCTATGGCTACTGGGATAAATTACGGCAACGTTATCCTGTACAGCCTAAATTTGTATTGTCTTCTGACATAAAAGCATTTGATGCGGACTTTGAATTTTATAATTCCGAACGTTTTGTCTTTGATGAGCGCCTTCGGGATATGGACATGGCATCTCGAGGTATTCCCAAAGATGTGTACATCAAATGGTATGATCAGCATAATAACCGATGTGCTGCGCGGTTTTTGTTTGATGAAACTGAGACATTTAAGAATTTCGCTTCATTTTTTAATGACAAAAAGGACGTTGGGGCTATGCTGGAGTTCAGTGTTGACACAAAGACTAACATAGCAACAGCGACATTAAGAACCGATAGTGAAAGTAAGCTGCTTTTGAAAACTGAAGTAATCGACTATGGGGAGCATTTCTAAAATTTGGAAGTGAATCTACAGATCTTTTTTCATGTTATAATTTGGTATTTCGACTTCAGTTCTTATTTGTATCTGCTCAGCGATAACTTTAAATCCATTTGCCTCAAAAAAGGGTTTCGCGGTTTTACTTACATCAGCAGTCACGAAAGTTCTTTCTAGTCTTCTTGCTTCATCTTCCAATGTAGTATAAAGTTTTTGAGCAATCCCTTGGCGTTGAAAATCTTTATGGACATACATGACATCGACATAGTTTCCATGATTGAGGGAAGCGAACCCAACCATTTTCTGATTTAGCATAGCTACAATAAAATACTGATCTTCGATTAGCCGATGCCAACGGCCATGATTATTGACGGACGATAACCATGCTGCAATTTGCTCGTTATTATAATCATCTGCGCATACAGTCGCAATAGTTTCAGAAAATAGGATTAACATTTCTTGCAGATCTTGCAATACTCCTTTTCGGAGAATCAATCCCATTGTTTTTGTTTGAATTTTGGTCATCTTTTGTGAAAAGTGTTGAATAAAAGGCTTGATATGCCAAACCTAATGGGTTGCAGTGGTATCAAAAGAAGGCGAAATTTTAATGAAAACGTGTAATTATGTTAAAGTTATAAATATTATATTTATAACCGCAAGTCGGCGATCCGATTTACGAACAATAAGTCAGTATTAACCATTTTCTCGGAGGATTTTGCGTATTAATTTCACAGAATTGTTGAAATTAATTTATCGGTTATGCCAATAGGCAGACAGAGCGTTGAAATTGACCTTTTTCAAGCATGAAGACCATATTTTATTTTTTTGTATTCGTTTCTTTGGTATTGTCAAGCAACTTTAATCATGTATGTGGGCAATCTGTAGTGGAAATAGCTGCAATTAAAAACCCTGTTGTCCAACTGGAGGCTGCTCTTCAGTTGCCTATTAGGTTTGATGGTGATACGATAAAATTGAAAAATGCCTTGGCGCCGTTTTTGGAATTGGCAGACAAAAAAAGAAGTGTTGCTTTAAAATGGGCTTATTATATGCGTATGGCTGACGGTTTCTCAATTGCGTTTGATCGCATAAATTCATCATCTGAGCGCTATTATCGTTTGGCTGAGCAGTTGCTCCGTGTACATCCAGATCCTGAATTAGAAATGTTGGGTTGTGCCCGTGAAGGATATTACAACTTTATCTATAGACGGGTAAAGGAAGCATTTCCGTTCTTTTTACGAGCGAATGATTTAAAATCTAAAGTTACTATCAAAAAAATCCCCATGGTAGTCAAGCATTACCAATTTATGGCGAGTTTCTACAGCTACATTGGTGAACAGGCAAATGCTGTTGCTTATTTAGAGGAAGCGCTACCTTTTACCACGCCGGCTGCACGGGAACGTGTCGATCTGATCAATTCCATTGCTGTATATCTAGCAAAGGACTCGCTCGATCACCAAGCTTTTACCTATTTGAATCGCGCAATGGATGAAGCTAAATTGGCGAAAGATTCGGTTTGGATTGGTATCATTTCGGGTAATTTAGCAGATCATGCATGGCGAAAAGGTGAAAAGGAAAAAGCTATTGGGTTAGTTAAGAAAAATATTGAGCTTTCTATGCGTTATAATGAGCGGAAAGATGCGATGCGTGCAAATCTCAATTTAGCCAATTGGTATATCGAATTGAAAGAATGGAAATTGGCTGAGCAATATGTGATGACCTGTGAAAGTTTGATGGAAGATAAGCCCTATTTTTTAAAATATAAAGTAGAATTAGCAAAATCCAAGTCTAACATCATGCGGGGGTTAGGACGTGGAGGGGAGGAGCTTAAGCAATTGCATTTGTATCTGATGTTGAAAGATTCGTTGGAAAAAAGGATGAATGATAAAGAGATACAGAAAATGCTGTGGCAAAGGGAGTCTGAAAAATACAATCGGACTATACAGGCTACTGAAGAAAAACGGATTCGGACAAAACGCATGTATCAGTTTATAGGCATTGTTCTTCTTTTGATTTTTGCCATAATTGTATTGTTGGTCAATAAGTCGAAAATTAAAATTAAGATGCGGAATACTTTACTAGAAAAAGACCAACTTGCGCTTGCCTATGAAAAACAATTGCTAGATCAGGAGCTAATGATTTTACGAAACTCTTTGACTGAATTTACAGCCACCATCCGGCAGAATGATGTCGTTATCCAGCAACTTAGGCAGGAGGTGGCGAAGATCTCCGAATCTGATCCGGCGTACATCACGCAGGTTACGGATAATTTGAATGCGCTTTTGCAGCAACACATTATGACAGATGAGCGGTGGCAAAAATTCAAACATGTTTTTAACAAAGTGTATCCCGCTTATCTGACACAAATGCGGCAAACTTATCCAAAGGTTACCGAGAATGATCTTAAGATATTAGCGTTGCTCAAATTGGATTTAAGTAATGCGAGTATGAGTGAATTGCTGTGTGTTTCGGTGGAAGCCGTTCGTAAGGCAAAACAACGGTTGAAGAAAAAATTAGAGCAAACCGAAAAGTAAGGGAGATTCACATTTGATCCATGTCTTGAATAAAGGTGATCTCGTATTTGGAGGTTATTTAAATCAAATAGATTAATCAAGTAGAGTTTACCCGATTAATCTATTTGCTAAGAGCGACGAAGCGCTATCGAAATCTATTTCGCATTTTTTGCAGTGACATTAAGTTCAATGTCAACGTTTTGTGCGATCATCCAATCTTGAGGGTTACCTTCTGTACCGTATGTAAGACCCCAATCTTGTCTTTGGATCGTAAATTTAGAATAGAATGTTACTTCATCACCATTGAAAGTAATTTTTGCAGGGAAAGTTACATTCACCGTTTTATCTTTGATGGTTAAGTTACCACTAACTGTATTTGTCGCATCAGCAACAACACTTTTTCCTTGCGCTGCATCAAATGGGCCAACTTTGGTGATTTCGAATTTTGCAGTTGGATATTTTGCTACGTCAAAGAAATCAGCACTTTTTAAATGTGCATCCAGATCTGATGATTTTTTGCCACCGGATGTCGCAGGATCTACAGAAGCTGTATCTGTCAGAATAGAATTGACATCGATAGTGAAAGTACCACCAGTAACTGCGTTATTTTCAGCTGAAAGTGTTCCTTCGCTTTTCAAAACACCATATCTTGGGTTTAAACCGCCTTTATGGTAACCAGTCCATTTTAATGAGCTTTTATCTGCTTCAACAGTGTAAGTCTGTCCTTTTTGTTCAGTTACTTCCTGAGCAGTTGTTGTTGTTGCTTTGTCGCCATTTGTATTTTGACAAGAAGCTAACAACAGGATAAGGGCTAAACCCGAGATTAATTGCTTTTTCATTTTTAATCGTTTTATTTTTTATATGTTTTTTACACTTTATATTTTGCCGCATCAACTGTGCCAATTTGCAACTGCTGATGTTGTCGATACAAAGGTAGATGATAGATAGTTTATTTTTGGTATCAGTTTCCTTAAAGAAACTACTTTCCAAAAAGATAGTGGTCTGTAACTTTATAAATGCGTATTTTTGTAAGAATAAAGAAATCATGTCAGTGGCACCAAGCTTTGCTTGTGTGTTCATTTATCGTTGATCGTATCGGGGATAAGGAAGCCTGTGAGGGTAGAGCGTACATGAATAAAAAAATAATGTAATGAAAAAGGAAGCAACTTTAACGTCGTCAGGTGCATGCAAAACACGTGTGTTGGCCATTAACGATACCATGGAGATTTTGGCCGGAAAATGGAAATTTCATATTATAGGTACCTTATTGTTGGTTGAGAAATTACGTTTTATGGAACTGCTGCGCGAAGTTGAGGGGATAGGTGCGAAGATGTTGTCTAAAGAACTGCAGGATTTAGAAATGAACCAGCTGATCAGAAGAACAGTATTAAATACCAAACCTCTGACGGTGGAGTATGAATTGACCGAATGCGGAAAAACTTTGGGCCCAATCATCGATGAGATTACTAAATGGGGTATAACTTACCGAAGTAAGCTTTATACCAAGAATGGGGAACTGGAAGCAACGACCTAGTATGTAAACACGCCTTTACTTTTAGTGATAAGAGGGAGGATGCCTGTAAAGAACCTGATACGTTGGTAGCAAATCCCTTTGATTATAGGTTATGAAAACGATAATAATTGTAAGTTTGTTCTAGAAATTACAGTCTAACCTACTAAAAAGAAGACAGGATGCGGTTACAACACTTACTTTATTTGTCTCTTGGAGTTTTGAGTATCAGCAGTTGCGGAGTTACCAAAAACGCCCGACACCAAGAGATTCCCTTTGATGAAGGTATCAAAAAAATTAACCATGTGGTTGTTATTTATATGGAAAACCATAGTTTTGACAATCTTTATGGCGAATTCAAGGGAGCCAATGGCATAGCGAATGTCAGAAAGGGTGATTTTTTACAGGTAGACGAGAATGGTGAAGCCTACCAATACCTCCCCGAAATTCCACGTAACAATTCCTTTCCAACCAATCTACCCAATCAATTTTTTAATATAGACCAATATGTACCTTCGGATAAGGCGACGCCCGATGTTACACATCGGTTTTATCATAATCAATTGCAGATCAATGGTGGAAAGATGGATAAATTTGCACTCTATAATGATTCCAAAGGTTTAGCGATGGGCTATTACAATACAGAGAAGCTACCTTTGTATCCGTTTGCCAAAGCCTATACATTATGTGATAATTTCTTTCAGAGTGTATTCGGCGGATCCTATTTAAATCATATTTATATGATTTCTGCGGCTATTCCTGTTTGGCCTGATGCTCCAAGCTCAATGGTTGCTAAACTCGATGCAAATGGAAAGATGATTAAAGATGGTGTAGTTACGCCAGATGGTTATGCAATCAATCATGTGCTTTCTCGCAACAAACCTTATCCTGCGAAATCTGATACTTCCAAATTATTACCTTCTCAGACTATGCCGACCATTGGCGATCGCTTGACAGCGAAAAATGTAAGTTGGGCTTGGTATTCAGAAGGCTGGGATGACGCTGTGGCCGAACGTAAAAATAATTTTGCCTACAATCATGAGCCTTTTTTATATTTTGCTAATTATGAGGATGGTAAGGAAGGACGACAACACATGAAGGATCAAAACGATTTTATCAAGGCCGCAAAAGAAGGAACGCTTCCTAGTGTATCTTTTGTTAAACCAGGTGGGGGCAATGATGAGCATCCTGGAAGTTCGGCAGTCTATTCATCAGAACAACTTGCTGTTAATTTGATCAATGCTGTATTGGAGGGACCGAATGCAAAAGATGCGTTGGTGATTTTGACCTACGATGAATTTGGTGGCTTTTTTGACCATGTTAACCCACCCGTCGTTGACCGCTGGGGACCTGGTAGCCGAATCCCGGCAATTGTCATTGGACCATTTGCTAAGCGTGGTGTAGTGGATCATACGCCGTATGAGACAGTGAGCATCCTTTCATTTATAGAAAAACGCTGGGGAATAGAGCCTCTTGCTGAAAGGGATAAAAAAGCAAATCCCTTTAGAAATGCGCTCGTTTTCAAATAGTCGGTTTTTATATCGAGAGATAGGAAATTGAACTATGTGTAAAAAGGTTGTCGTTTTTATCTTATTGGTTGTAATAGTATTTACCCTCGGATTTACTACAGGGCAGCCTGTTTATACAAAACAAAAAGAGGGCAATGCCCGAGAGCATCTGATTCAGAAAGAAGTACTGGGTCAGATGCTTTCTTTTAAGACATATATCAAGGATACCCTGCAGGCCGAAGTACAGAAAGGTACGGTGGATACGCTACGTCTCAGAAGAGCCTTTTTGACGACAAGGCTACTTTTTAAAAAGTTTGAATGGGCTTCGGAGTATTTTACTGCAGATCTATCCAGAAGGTTAAATGGACCTCCGGTGGAGGAAGTTGAAAATGCGGATTTGTTGGATCCCTCTTTGGCTAGAGGGGTGGAGCCTATTGGATTGCAGGTGATTGAAGAGCTTATCTATCCCACTTACGATAATAGCAATAGGCAAAAGCTAATTCGTGAAATCGAACATTTGATAACCAATACGGATTATTTGATTTCCTATTTTGAAGATCATCAATTGGAGGATTGGCGCATTTTGGATGCTTCGAAACTTGAAGTATTTCGGATTATATCTTTGGGGATTACCGGATTTGATAATGCACTTTCTCGAAATAGTATGATCGAGTCTTCTATGGCGTTAGGCAGCCTACAGCAAATTCTTTTGCAATATGAAGGTAGAAAAGAAACGCTACCATTGATGCTTAAAGGGGCGATCAAATATTTGCAACAACACGCGGAATTTGAATCGTTCGATAGAGCGCAATTCATTACCCAATTTGCCAACAACATCAGTACAGAGATAGCACAGTTGGAACGTAATCTGCCTGGCCCTAAAATCAGATACAATCGAATGCTTCGGCAAGACGTCAATACGATGTTTGATCTGAATGCATTTAATGTAGATGCCTTTAGCCCGGGACCAAAATTTCACTTCAGCAATGAAAAGGCCGTACTGGGAGAGAAATTATTTTATGATGTTGCTTTGTCAGGAACACATACGAGAAGTTGCGCTTCATGCCATCATCCGGACCTTGCATTTACAGATGGGTTGAACTTGCAAGTGGACATTCATGGTTCGGGACGTTTGCTCAAACGTAATACGCCTACTTTGCTCAATGCGGCCTTACAGTCCAACTACTTCTATGATATGCGTTCGTTGACGCTGGAAGATCAGATACACGATGTCATTGGTAATAAGCAGGAAATGGACGGCTCGGTAACTGATATCGTTCAATATGTTTCTTCGGATAAAATCTATCGGTCATTATTTAATAAAGCATTCAATACAGTGGATGGCCCAATCTCAGCAGAGCAGGTAAGCAATGCACTTGCTTCTTACATTCGTGGCCTGACCAAAATCAATAGCCGATTTGATGATTATATGCGTGGGGATAAGAACGCATTGTCCAAATCGGAAGTGAATGGGTTTAATTTATTTATGGGCAAGGGAAAATGTGCGACCTGTCATTTCCTGCCTTTATTCAACGGTGTTACACCGCCCAAATTTATTCAGAGCGAAGTCGAAGTCCTAGGAGTTCCAAAATCCATGAAAGATTCTGTGCTGGATTCGGATTTAGGCTACTATGATATCATTGGTGTTGATTCTTATAAATATGCTTTTAAAATACCTTCTGTCCGGAATGTAAAGAAAACTGCTCCCTATATGCACAATGGGATCTATCGGACGTTGGATGAGGTCATGGAATTTTATAATAATGGGGGTGGGGCAGGACTGGGGATCAAATTATCCAATCAGACATTGTCAGATGAAAATTTGCATCTGAGTGAAAAGGAAATGAAAGATATTATTGCGTTTATGGAAAGTCTCGAAAGCCAATAAAATGACTACGATTCAATATACGCATTCAAGATGGAAAAGCTATTATTTTTACCATATCTTGGTTTGCGGGGATTGATCAACAGTCAAGTTAGTTAGCCTTACTGACTATAGGAATAAACTATAATACATGGAGTAGCCAGTTGTTCCGTCGAGCCATTGCACAAGTTCTTTATGACTATAATGAAAACCGGCTTTTTGGATAGCGGCTTTCGAAATCATATTTATTTCACGATGGCTTATCGTCAGTTTTCTTAATTGATTCTCGGTGGCCCACGCCATTCTTATTTTATACAAAAGACTCGATAGACCTAATTTTCTGTACAGCGGCTGTATGAAGGACTGACCAAAGTAGGCCTCTTCTTTATTCAACAGCAGCATGCTGGTTATCCCAATCATTTTTTCATTTTCGAAAAGACCAAAAACAATGCGTGGGTATCTTATGCGTTCTGCCCAATCCAAGTCAGATAGTTCTATTTCAGGAGGAGTGCTCCGTCTAAAAAGTGTAGGTTCGGTTTGAATTGACTCGATACGCATCGCTTTGTAAAGTGGAGATTCGTTCTCTGCAAGCTGACGGATATGGAATGAACCTGATTGAAATGCTAAAACGGGCTCTGACATAACGTAATTAATGCTGTCTTAATGATTATTTCTAATACTATAACGCGAAAGTATGTATTATTATTTATACTTCAAATGTGGTATAGCATTCCTTCTCAATTGCTGATTCCCGATGATTATGGCGCGACAACTACGACGATAATGCCTGCAAATGAGCAAGCCGCAATTGTATTAAAGCAACACATGATCCTATTCGTTTCAATGTGGCCTTATGCGCAATTAGGACATCAAAATATAAGTTTCACGAGTAGCATTTCCGTAATGGTGCTAAAATATGTAAAGATGCTGAATTATAAGATTAGAACTACAGTAGTTCGGCTATTCTATTTTCTAAGTCTTCTAAATCAAAGGGCTTGGCGAGATAGCTGTCTGCTCCGGCTTGCTGAGCTAGTGTTTCGATATCGGTATTAGCGGATAGATAGATGACAGGGATATTGCAATATAAGGGATGATTTTTGAGCAATCGTGTGGCTTCTACACCGCCTATTTTGGGTATCCAGTTGTCCATTAAAATTAAATCAGGATGTACCTCTTCTACTTTTTCGATAATATCATGAGACGTTTCAGAGACCGCCATATTATAGCCATTTGTTTCGAGGATTATAGTACATATTTCAAGGACATGTTTATCATCGTCCAACATAAGTATTGTTTTGTTTGACATGTTGCAGCTTTAAAAAAGGTGGAGCTAAATTAAATAAAAAGCTATTGCGAGAATAAGGTTAAAATACCGATTCTAATAAGTATAAACCCGTATTTTCGATATATAAAGATGAAAAAGGGAGTTAATTTGCTGGGTTAGTCTAATTTTGAACTTTCAAAAATAGTATTATCTTTATTTTTTAATTAATATCCAATGTTGTCCTGAATTCTAATGAAAAAATACATTTTTATTCCCAATTGGCATTTCATATTGCCGCTATTATTTATCATGGCAGGAAATTGCCTGTTCGCTTTTGAGAAATCGAAACAAGCGTATTTTCAATTGAAAGTATATCATTATGAGAACGATGAGCAGGAGAAAGTCATTGATCAGTATCTTGAATCGGCGTATTTGCCGGCATTGCATCAATTGGGATTTAAAGAGGTCGGGGTATTTAAGCCCTTAGAAAATGCTACTGATCAAGATAGATTGGTTTATGTGTTCATCAGTGCTGCAGACTTCAGTTTGCTGGTTAATTTGGATCAGCGGCTTGCCAAAGATCAAAAATACCTGGAGGCTGGAAAGGCTTATATCGAGGCAGGTTATAGTAATCCTCCTTTCAAAAGGTTGGAGACAATATGGATGAAAGCATTTGAAGGAATGCCCAAATCGGCGCTTCCTAAATTATCTGCTGAAAAAAATAAACGCATTTATGAACTACGCAGTTATGAGGCCGCAACCGAGCAGCTTTCTGCAAATAAGATAGCGATGTTTAACAATGGAGAGATCGATATTTTCAAAAAACTGAATTTTAATGCTGTTTTTTATGGACAGGTGATTGCTGGTAGCACAATGCCCAACCTGATGTATCTGACGGCATTTGAGAACATGGAAGATCGGAATATACATTGGAAAGATTTTGGACCTTTATACAAACCAATGCAGGATTTACCGCAATATCAGAATAACGTTTCCAAAAGTATAAAAGTACTGTTATATCCCACTGCATATTCTGATATTTAGTGGTTGAACTTGTTTATCTTCTCCTAACAAACAAATTGAATTTTTTGCACCAGTCAAAAAAGCTGGCTAACGCCTGTTTGTCCAATTTTTCAAAACTGTAAATCTTATGGGGATAGGGAAGGGCATTCGTATAAATGCCGGTATTTGCTAATATTAGCATCGGATTGCTGTTATTAATTTTGTCAAAATATTTGCCTAGGATGGTGTAGTGTGTTTTAAATAAGGATTCAACAGTTTCGTTATTAGGGACTAATGAAATGGTGTAATCGTAGTCATCATGTTGCATTTTTTCACAGTCGCATATCCTGTTTTTTCCTAAAGCAACTTCATTTCCACTGTCCCAAAGAAAATTTGCGACTTCAAAAAATAAATCGTTTTTGATATGCCCGACGGGCTCAGCGATAAAATATCTCATTCCTTTTCTCTTTTATTTGTGGTGTTCTTCTTGATATTTAATGGACTACAATCTCCTTTCTGTCGGATTTAGATAATCATTAAAGACGCTGTTCGAGTTGTCGCTAACGACGGGCTGAACCAAGCTTTCTAACACAAAGAAATACCAATTCGCTCTAGTTTAAAAGAGATAAAAAGTGGTAAATATTGGACTATTCAAGGTTCCTATTTCGAAAGGTAAGAGCTGTCATACCGGTTACTTTTGAAAATAGACGTGAAAAATATGGATAGTCGTCATAACCTAGCTCTACTGCAATTTCTTTTACAGATTTATTTGAATGGTAGAGCAAACGTTTTGCTTCTAATACAACGCGTTGCTGAATATGATAAGTAACGGGTTTTCCGGTTGTTTTTTTGAGACATTCATTGAGATAGGCCGTTGATATTTTCATTTTCTCTGCATATGCTCTAGGCTGTTTAATGTCAATAAAATCTTTATCTAACAGTGAACTGAACTGTTTGCTGATCAGTTCGAATCTAGACTGTGCATCACTTTTAGTTGATTGGATTAAATACTGCGAGATAATAAGTGCCGCGATGGTATTACAGCTATCTTTCATTAGTGCAGTATATAGTTTTTCATGTCTTCTTTCGTTGATTTTTAAACAGGTGTCTACAGTCTGGGATAAGACCGCCATTGTATCCTGATCGATTTCGATGGGAGCAATCGTCGTAATATCCTTTAGCGCGTTTACGTAGTCTGAGTTTAGGTTTTCTACACTGATCATTAAGACACTAAAAGCGCTGTAATCCATAGCTAAACCCCGATGTACTTGGTAAGGCTGGATGATCATTACGGCGGAGGAGCCTAATTGATAGCGCTGAAAATCTACTTCAAATATTCCATTTCCCTCTTCAAGAATAAAAAACAAGTAGAAATCATCACGATGTGCCTGACTTATCTTAGCTAACTCTAAATTTCTGACAGCATTCCTTTTTATAGCCATTCCCGAATTAAACTCATTAGGAAATGAATTTAATGGGATGGTATTATTTTTTTTTGAGGCTGACGGATTCACGCTCAAATTTAAACATTTGTCAAGATACTAATGATGTTTTTTCTATATCCGGGGTCTTTTTCTCGAAGTTCGAGAATATTGTGTTTTAAATCGATGTTGACATACCATTCCGCGTAATGATGTTTTTCATTTCCGTCGTCAAAGAAAACTTTAGCTTTAATATATTCTTCATCAAAATATTCCGGGTGCCCACTGACGATAAAGGCGGTCGATCCAATATTATCGTGCATTTTAAAGGATGTACCATCAATTTTAAAGAGGCTATTTAAGGCTTTGGTAAAATTGTCACTTAATTTGCCAATCGAATAGAAATTGATCCCTTCGCGATAAAACCTTTGTTTATCGACTTCGGTATCGACAATGCCCAATTTCATGTCGGGACGAAAGGCGATTGCCAAACCAACTATCTCTCTACCCCAATGCCCCTTAGCTTGGACAATATGATGTTCGTCGTCATCTTTCCAGTATTTTGTGACAGTCAGCTGTAAATCTACAAAATCATCGTCTTCACTAACGTCAATCTGTCTCAAATTACTTTGTCCTTTCAAGAAATTCAAAAAGCGCATAATTATCCTGTTAATTTGGTGTTAAGCTCCATGGCGTAGTTATGATACCAGAAGATATACGATAAGTATCATTTGCGCTGGAAGCCTTTGGCTATTGAATTAAATATACTATTTTTTTTAATAAAAAAATAGACTGGAATTAGCTTAATTGCTTAAAAAATGATTTATTTACAAAGGAAGTTTCTTCGCTGTTTTTTCTGATGCGATCTCTTTGGAGATACGTTCATTGATATTGATTTTTGCATGAATAAAAGTGAAGATTACTGTGCCATATTCCCTGGCGTAGCTATTTGTAATGGAGTCGGCCAATATTGATTTGCCGAAGAAAGGACTTGTTATTGCTAGTTCTCTTTCTCGTTCCCAGCGATCTTTAATTCGAATAACATTGCGGTATGGTTTATTCAAATCAAACCAATTGATGTAGTCAGCATTGAATGAAACAGCCTTAATTCCGCGTTTGGAATAGTAGTTTATGGCGCCGGCCTGCCCATAGTTGTCGCAAAGTACAAGGGTATTTTCCGATCTTGGTATTTGGTCATAGAGGCTATCGACTTTGCGTGCAAGTTCTTGCCATCCCAACATATCCGCAAAATCTTGCGGGAGCGGATGCTCTTTACCGTCCTCCCAGGTCAACATACCATACTTTCTGTATTTATCGGGATGGTTCACAAAATATGCCGGATTTCTATTGGGAAATGCAATATTATAGACCGGAAGAAATAGGATCGCAGTTAAAGCGATCAAAATAGGTTTTAAAATCTGACCGGTTTTATTTTCCAAAAGTGATGAAATATAAACTGCGCCAAAAGCAAAATATATAGGGTAAAGACCTATTGCATAATAATCTTTCGCTCTTAGAAATAAGAAGATTCCAAGGGTGATAAAGAATGAGTAGAAGAACAGACGATATGTTTTAAATGCAGGATGTTTCAGAAGTGCATATAATCCAAAAATGAGGACGGGAAAGGTCCCGAAAAAAAACAAAAATTGAGAACGTATGAAGCTCCATCGGTTAACATGGACAAGTTGCGTATCTTGAAGTTCTTTGAAATGAACAAATACAGGAAAGTTATTTTTGTATTGCCATATTATATTGGGAAGGATAATTAGTATGGCGATGAGTATTCCGTAATATAGCTTTTTTTCTGTAAATATTTTTCGCTCCGGAACCAATGCGACTGCGGGGATCAAACCCAAGATCAGAAATACGATGTTATATTTATTTAGAAATCCAAGCGCAAAAACAATAGCCATATAAAATAACCACTTGGATTGTCTGTTGTTTAAATATTTTATTATACAGTAATATATGGAGGTCCAACATAAGACATCAAATGAATTAGGTTGATATAAACCATTCAAACGGAATAGTACAGAAAACATAATACAACAGCTTCCAAAGAACTGTGCAAATAGATTTCCTTTCAGCGATTCTATTGTTTTCCAAACGATAAGAATCGTTAAGGCTCCGAAAAGTGCCGGGAAAAACTTGATCCAAAAGACAGAATTGCCAAGTATTTTGATGAGATAGGAAATCCACGATGTTAATGGTGGTACGGAAAGGTAGCCCCAAGCTAAATGGTTTGCTTGATCTATATGTAAGAATTCATCGCGCTGCAATTCGTAGGTTGGGCTAATCAACTGGTATTGCATAATGAATTTAAAAATGATTAGGCTTATTAGGATAATTCGGTTTTTGAGTGCCATCTGAATCTATGTTTATGGATGTCCTCCACCAATTTACGATTAAAATAGATTCTAAACTTTGTTTTTTAATAGAATCGATTGTTTCAGCTAATTTGGGCAGACAGCTAGCCCACTGTTTTGTCTAAATAAAGGAAATCATCACAAAATTTTTTGAAAACGTAAGACTAAGAATCCCCAAGAAAGTAAACGATAGATCGGCATAAAATGTTATTTTCGTGTAAACCAACAAAACATGAGTATAGCATTAATACTGAATAGGGCCAGGGCCGAGGAGTGGAAGGTAGAAATCAATAAATATTTACCTGAAATAAAGGTGGAGATCTTCCCTGATATTGAAAATTATGATGCGGTCGAATTTGCGCTTTGCTGGAAACCTGAAGCAGATTATTACACTCATTTTCCAAACTTAAAAGTTATCCAGTCTGGGGGCGCCGGAATAGACCACCTTTTTCCCAAAAGTATTTCATCCCATCTCCGCATTTGTAGGATTATCGATCCCATGTTGAAAAGCGATATGTTTGAACATGTTTTGACTTGCTTGATGCATTCGATGAAGAAGTTTTCGGCTTATATAAACGAAAAAGAAAAGAAACATTGGCAGCCCTTGCTATACAAATCAATTGGTGAAACCAGGGTTACTATCTTAGGATTAGGCGAAATTGGTGGTTATGTGGCTGAAAGGTTGGCCCAATTGGGATTCAACGTAAATGGGTGGGCTAATTCACCTAAAAATCTTAAGGGAGTGAATTCGTTTACTGGAATGAAAAGACTTCGTTCTGCCCTTGAAGACACGGATTTTATGGTTAATATCCTACCATTGACCGATGCAACAAAGGGAATTCTAAGTTGTGATTTGTTCAATTTGTGCCCAAAAGAAACTGTACTCGTGAACGTTGGTCGAGGGGAACATCTCGTGGAAAGTGATTTGTTGGATGCAATTGATGGAAAGAAAATTGCCGAAGCATATCTGGATGTATTTCATCAAGAACCATTACCGCAAGATCATCCCTTTTGGGATTGCCCATCCATTGTGATAACCCCGCATGTTGCGAGTAGGACAAATATTGGCTCTTCCGTCTTACAAGTGGTGGATAACTATCGAAGAATGGTTGAGGGGCGACCTTTGCTCAATGAGGTTTCTTTACAAAAAGGTTATTAGCAATTTAAGATGTACGTGGGTTTGCGGCATAATGCATTGATTGGTATTTTATCGGATAAGTTTGCAAAGTTGGTTTGCTGTAAACTTATAGGCAAGTGGATTTTATTTTTTAGATTTATATAGTCAATTATCCTTGCTTTATAGACAATTTATGAAGGTACAAGTATCTACAAACTTTAGGAAACACGCGCGTAAAACAATTTTATCTATTGTTGTGTTTGCGATTACTTACGTTATTCTACTGCTCTTGGCAATAGGTATTACTATTGGTTTTACCATACTTGGAATAATGATTTTCACCGCCAAGCCCATGTTTTACACTGCAATTTTATGTTTGGGCTTACTCGCTACAGGTCTGACTATACTGTTCTTTTTATTAAAATTTGTTTTTGCGTCAACAAAAGTTGATACGGGACATCTTACGCAGATATATGAGCGCGACGAACCACAATTATTCGCACTTATTCATGAGGTCGTAAAAGAAGTTGATACCAGCTTTCCAAAGAAAGTTTTTCTATCGCATGAGGTCAATGCATCTGTATTCTATGACTCTAGTTTTTGGAGTATGTTTTTACCCATTAAGAAAAATCTTCAGATTGGTGTGGGGCTGGTGAATGCAGTTACTCAACAGGAATTAAAGGCTATTCTTGCACACGAGTTTGGACACTTCTCACAAAAGAGCATGAAAGTGGGTAGCTATGTTTACCATGTTAATCAGATTATCTACAATATGCTGTATAAGAATGAATCGCTGGATAATATGTTTGATAAATGGGGCAACATCAGTGGGTACACTGCGATTTTTATTGGCATATCAGTGTTTATTATCCAACAGATTCAGCATATTTTGAAGCATCTTTACGAATATGTAAATCTCAATTATTTGGCATTATCGAGAGAGATGGAATTTCATGCGGATGAGATTGCGGCACATGTTGCCGGTTCCCAGGCTTTGGCTGATTCGCTGCTGCGCTTGAGTTTTGCAAATCATGCACTAAATAATGTGCTTACCTTCTATGATAGCAAATTTTCTGAAAATATCCGCAGTCGCAATATTTATCCCGAGCATCGCTATGTCATGCTCCTGTTTGCGGAACGCAATAGATATCAAGTGCGAAATGGTTTTCCCCAGATCGAATTAGCGACTTTAAAAAAATATGATAAATCGAAATTAAATCTTGAAGATCAATGGTCATCTCATCCGTCGGATGAAGATCGGGTAAAGGCATTACAGCAGCTTAATATTGTCAAGAAAGAAATCAACAACGCACCTGCTATTGAATTGCTAGCTGATCGTGCTGCGGTAACAAACCAGATTTCGGACAAGTTGTTTGCGCAGGTACAGTATCAACATCCCCCTTCGCTGTTAGAAATAGCATCTTTCAGTGCGGATTTTGAAAATCGGATGAACAAGTATGCTGTTGATCAAAGATTCAATGATTTCTATGACTACAATCATCCTGTACGAAAAGGTGAAACGCCAATTTTTCAGGAACGGCCAAAGCCGACTTTTGATGAATTATTTGCCGATAGTAGAGTTGACGCATTATATGAACTTAATAGCCTGAAAAATGATAAGTATGTCGTTGAAGCAATCGGCAAAGGCGAATTAAAGTTAAAGTCGTTTGACTACGATGGTATAAAATATCGTGCTGCGGATGCCTTCGAATTACTGGGGAAAATTGAAGATAATATTGTAGCTACGGAGCATAAAATTACCCTCTATAACCAACAGATCCACTCTTATTTTGCACGCTTAGCGGATAACCAGGGGATGTGTGAAGAGTTTGAACGGAGATATGTTGATTTTGCTTTTTTCGATAAAAATTATGAAGAGGCACAAAAACTTTATGCTGACATGACGGAGAACACCCGGTTTATATTTCAGACTTTGCCTTTCGCAGATATTGAGGCTAGGTTGCGAGACGTCAAACCTATGGAAGGGGAGTTAAAAAAGAAACTGGCAACACTTATGGCACTTCCTGGAAGCAAAGACGAATTGGATGATACGTTGCTTACGTCATTGGACACATATATCAATAGGGAATTAATATATTTTAATGTAGATCGTTACAATGAGGATAATCTTCAAATTCTTTTTAATGCCATCTCGGTCTATAAAAAGTTATTGGATGATCAGCATTTCGCGAAGAAAAAGCACTATTTAGATTTTATGCTTACCCTTGAGGAAGGAAAGGAACAGAAAAAAGAACTGTCGTAATTGCCCTTCTATATTGACGGTTTGTCCCCGCTGTACGTCGAATGAAATGGTTTAATTTTGAGAGACAGTAACCCAATTTTAAATTGGATTTGTTTTATTAAAAACTAAAGTTTTTGTTATGCGGAAATTAATAATGAAAATGTCTATTTCCATCGATGGATTTGTTGCGGGCATCCACGGTGAACTTGATTGGATGTTTAAAAGTGGCGACGATCATTCTAGCGCATGGGTTTTAAATATTTGTGAATCTGCCGGCATTCATCTAATGGGTCGAAAGACCTTTGAAGTAATGGCTTCCTATTGGCCTGCTTCGACAAATCCTTTTGCGGCAGCAATGAATGAAATCCCTAAAGCTGTCTTTACAAAAGAGGGCTATCATCCCAAAACAAAAGATTTCGCAGACAATACAAAGCTTCCTGCGAATTCCTCTTGGATGAATGCCCGGGTTTTTGATGCAGGTCTCATTGAAGGAATTAAAGCACTAAAAGCAGAATCTGGGAAGCCAATATTGGCGCATGGCGGAGCTGAATTTATGCGAAGTTTAATTGAAACCTGATTAATTGACGAGTATCATTTGATCACACATCCAATTGCATTGGGTACTGGGCTGCCCATCTTTGACGGTCTTTCCAAACCCTGTGAACTAAAGCTTATGCACGCGCAGGTTTTTCCAGGTGGTGTTGTCGCACATACCTATTGTCCGGCGTAGAATGAACATACGACATCTAGATGTCGTATGTTCATTCCAGCAGCTAGCTTTTTAGAAATTCAGTGAATCGGCAGAGGGGCCATAACTTGCTGGAAGGGGAATATCATTGAGTCTATAGTAAACACCTAATTGTGCCCTGTGATGTGTAATCTGGTTTAATGAGTGACGAATAGCACCGTATTTGCTCCAGCTTGCCAGTTCATGGCCGTCATTTTTAATGGTCCAGCTTGGAATTAAGTCTTCCTCCTTAGCTGTTTCTAAAGCCTTTTTTCCGGCTTCGTAATCTTCGTCTAATTTTTTTAAGAGATCATCCCGGGTCAATAGACTTGTTGGCACATAAGCACTTTTGGCAAAGTCAAGTTCTGAAGTCTTTAAAATGGTACTTGGCCATTCGAAAACTTCGACTAAGTGGGTTGCCAGACGCATCATTTTCATGCTTTTTTCATGTGGGACATATTCATTCTTGCCTTCAGGAAAAAGTGCGATAAAGTTTTTTGTAATTTGATATTCATTCGCTAATTCTTCTTTTAATTGTGGTAATGTTTCCATGTTTTTTACTGTAATAATTTAAAATTCGATTAGTTATCCTACTAATAGCCTTCGCACTGGAATTGTTTTTTCGTTTAATATTTTTCTTTTCCTACTAAGGTTAAACAAAGATATAATCACAGGGTGACAGCTATGTGTCAGTATGAATTATCGATTTATGATAAAAATAAAATAGTGGCAGTTCTTATTATCTCATGTTGTTGAAAACTTGGACTGCAGAGGTTCGAGTATTTGTTTTTTTTATAACGTTTATTTACGCAAGCGCAGCAAATAATAAAGCAGGTCAAGCGAATTGTAAAAAGGGTGAAAATGAGCATATAGACTAAGTAGATTTGATTGGTAATTAATTAAATAAAATAGAACTATGGGAAATAAGAAAGCAATATTCACTTTTGTAGGCCTGGTATTGGTTGCAGCAATTGGTATCGGTATATGGGCTTACCGTCTTTTGGGAAATATGGAGGCGGATCAGGAAAAAACAGAACAATTATCTTCCCGAATTTTAGCAGGTTTTGGCGATCATACCGCTATTTATAAATATCCAGTACAATTGTCCACAGTAGACTGGGGGAAGAGCTGTCTAATTCTTGAAAATGGCGGTGCCGGTGATTTGGGAATAACTTATAAGGAAAAATGGAACGAGGCATTGGGAACAATAGATAATTATCCCGGTGATGCTGTCAAAGGCATTGTTATGATAGCGATGGACATGCAGGAAAAAGGTGAGTATGTTAATAAAATCGGCCAAAGAGATAAAGCTTATCAGCGCAATTATATCATTAGCTATGTAGATCTCGACAAGAAGGTAGTCATTGCCCGCGATACTCTATATGGTGAGGAGCCGCCTTTGGTGAATCGTTCCTCCGGTTCGGGAGCTGGTGACTTCCCCTCGGAAACAGAAGTTGTAAATTCGGTCAAAAGTAGGTTGAAGTTATAATTTTTTTTTCTTCGTTTATGGAATTTTGATATTCTTCGCATCCCTGCACGAAAGTTGAAGTGCCGGATGAAAGAATCTAGTACTTGGCTTTAGGTAAATTTATCTATTTTAAAAGAATTTAGCCAGTATCTTAAACATGAAATGGAAATCAATTGTTGTATGCTTTTTAGCTGTTCTGTATTCCGTGGTCCTTTGTGGGCAATCGACCTTATTCAATAGTCCGCGTGGATCTTCTGACTATTATATTTATAAACTGAGCCCAGAAGTTTTAAGAAAAATTCACTTGAGAGAGAAGAAATTCGATGAAACTATGCTCAGCGATTTTTTTCTTAAGTATAAGGCCGGAAGTCCACAGCCGACTTTACCTCCTGGTAATTATGTCCAGGTCCGCGCCAGTGGAGCTGATCTCATCTATCAGGAATTGATTAGTGATAACCTATATGTCAAGATTATCCCAGCAGAAACTTTTGCGATTTGTCTATACGATTCGCTGGGAACGATTATAAAAGATGCACAAGTAAAAGTGAAGGGACGTCGCATGTCATTTGATAAGAAGTTTCATTACTATAAAGTTGCCAATGCAAATAATGACGATATTGTCAGTATTGAACATAAGGGTGTCTATCATTACCTGAGTGTAGAGCGGAGTTGGCCTTACAAAGACAGGGTTCCATTATGGAAAGGGATCAAAAATAGCTTGCATAGAACAAAGTTTAAGATTAAGAGGTTCTTTCATAAACAGGAAACTGAACAGACAGAAAGCTTTATGGTTTTTAACAAGCCAATGTATAAGCCAAATGAGCAGGTTAAATTTAAAGCTTATCTTGAGGAAGAAAAATGGAAACCTTACCGTGATTCTATTGCCGTACGTCTGACAGGTGGATATGGGTATGCCAAAGATACCGTTTTGACCCGACTTGCTCCCTATCGTCCGGGAATGTACACCTTTGAATTTAATTTGAAGGGGCTTGGCCTTATCCTTGATAAAGATTATGGGATCTCTTTGGAATCTACAAAAACCAAAGCCGTCTTGCATCAACAGTCTTTCCGATATGAAGATTATGAGTTAAAAAGCCTAAGTTTTAATATGACGTCCGAAAAGACGAAATATGCTAAAGGAGACAGTGTGCGACTGAAACTAAAAGCTTTAAATGAAAATGAAATGCCCATATATGATGGGAAAGTAGATTTGCGTGTTGTGACAAGTCCACTTTATACGCTTGATGTAAAAGCCAATAAGGTTAATTTTATTCCAGATACTTTATGGCAAACGAGCATTTCTCTCGCAGATGTGGCGGAAAAGGAAATTGTATTACCCGATTCAATTTTTCCGGCTGACATTGGTCTTACATTTCGGGCTATTGGCACTTATCTAAGTTCAGATAATGAAAGAATTGAACGAAGTCTCGACCTCAATATACTCAACAGCGAAAAAGAAATTCGTATTGCTGTAAAAGACGGGCATGCAGAGCTGAAGTATTTTGAAAAAGGTGTTGCGATGCCAACAACTGCTCAGCTAATGATATTAGGTGAACATCGCGAAATGCTGAAGACTGAAAATTTGAGTTTACCTAATTTGGTTTCTATACCCTGGCAGGCTGAAGAAATTGTTGTTAAGTCGAATGGATTGAGTAAAAGTGTATATTTAGAGGATCAAGAACAGGCACAACTGAATTATCGGTTTTATCGAACTGCGGATTCGGTGATATTGCATGTCAATAATCCCGCTATGATTCCATTTTGGTATCGTGTCCATCGTGCTGGTCGTACGATTGCTTCGGGTTATCATACCACGTTAAATAGTAAATTTTTAGCCCGTGGAAAAGACGGGTATAGCATGGAAATCACCTATCTTTTTGGAGGAAAATCAAAAGTTATCCAGGAAGAATTACCCTATGTGGAGAAGAATTTAAATTTGGCAGTCAACACGGCGACGACAGTTTATCCGGGGCAGAAGGCTGACGTGGAACTTTCGGTTACGGATAAGAATGGTAAACCTTTGAAGGATGTTGATATTACGGCCTATGGTTTTACCTCAAAATTTAGGTCAGCAACCGCTCCAAATATTACTATGGGTGGTCTGATGCGAAGGGCAAAAGTCTCACAAAATCTTAATTTTAGTTTGGATGATGATGAGAAGGCACATCAGGGAGCTCTTCAAAATTGGGCAAAATGGTCTAAAGACATGCAGTTGGATACGATGGCTTTTTATCGGTTTTTATATCCCAAAGATTATTATCAGGAGTCTCTTCCTTTAGATGCTGTCAAGAGCCAGATTTCCCCTTATGTCGTTGTAAATGGTGTGGTGCAGGGGATACATTTGGTATGGATAGACGGCGTGCTGACTTATGCTAAGCAAGAGCAGCAAAACAACAGCAGTATTTTTGAAGTTGCTCCGGGTCAGCATGATTTTAGATTTAGGACCAAGGATCGCGACATTCGTGTAAGTGGCTTTTATATTGAAAATGGAAAAAAGATCATTGTTTCCTTTAATGCCTCACAGGATACGATTGGTTTTACCTACCCCGAAAAAGCATTCAGTAAAGGCCAGATTTTGGTTTACCAATTACCTAAAGAACAACGTGGCAAGTTCTACGAAAACGAATTGACTGAATTGAAGCGCCAGTTGATTACAGTAACCAACAATTTTGGAGCCTGGCAATTACCCAATAATAATGTGTTGATTGAGAGGCCAGCATATATCCAGACAGCTGGAGATCTCTATTACCTCAATCCTGTAAGAAAAACCGTTTACGATAGTCGGTTGCGTACACAGGTTCCTGTGCCACTGATGGTAGGACCATTTCCAAGGACAGAAATGTATAATGGTGTGTCCAAAATAGGTACGCTCATGGTTGATACAGCGAAAATTGGACGTTTTGAAGTTGAGGGGGGCTATCAATATAGCATCTATAAAAATTATCAAAAGCAAAAAAGCTGGGATGGCAATCCTTTGCGGATTGATCTGTATGATTTCAAGCCAAATTTAGATTTTCAGGAGAAGGTATGGTCATTGGAGGATATCAAGGCAAACGTAGAACGTACTTTCAAAGAGATCATGCAAAATAGCACGGGATTGGCACAATTTGCTACGGTGAAGAAAGGAAAAAATGAGGCTATTTTTAAATTGAATTTAACTTTGGGCAATGATGTTGCACAGAAAGGCATCCGGCCTACATTGATCTTTATTGAACCGACGAATGTCGAGGAGAGAATGTATTTTCGACTGTTTTACGGTGGACATCGAACTTTTGGAGATCTTCCAGTCGGCGATGTTACTTTGCATATTGTAAAGGATGATTCAACTTCTTTTAGTTTGCCAATCAAACTCAAAGCCAATGGGATGAATTATCTCCGGCTGGATTCTATTCAATGGAGCAATGCATCCCAAGCGGCAAGATTGGCTTACAAACTTGTACGTGATGAAATTATTGTGCGTACCGTAGAAAATCCATTGCGGGATTCTATAAGCCATGGGCAAGAGATTGTTCCGCAGCTCTTAAAAATAGACCGGGAAGATTTTAGAACGAAGAGAAAGAATAATAAGGTCGCCAGGGTCTTAGTTTATGATGGGGATACGCCATTAATTGGGGCTAAGGTGAGTGTTCCGGATACCAAAAAACGATATTTCACAAGCTTTGATGGTAGTGTGGAACTTGAGCTCTCCGATGACAAAAATACGGTACTTGAGATTGCTGCTTTAGGGTACAATACCGCTACGGTCAAAGTCTCCAGTGGCAAAGATTATTTCGTGGAATTAAAGCCAAGCGAAAATCAATTGGATGAAGTGGTTGTTGTGGGGTATGGCGTCCAAAAAAGGCAATCATTGACTGCGGCAGTGAAATCGATCAATGCTAGGATGGATGGGGTGACTACAGCTATGCTGCAGGGGGCTGTAGCAGGGATTCGTATTCGTGGCGCTGCTAGTCCGGCCCCCAATGAAAAACCATTGATTTTAGTGGACGGAGTCCCTTTTGAAGGTGATATTTCAAGTCTTGATCCATCGACTATCGCGTCATTGAATGTGATTAAAGATCAATCTATGCTGGGATTGTACGGTGCGCGGGCCGCCAATGGCGTGGTGATGGTTCAGATGAAAGCTGGAGCATCTGCGACATCGACAGGTGCTGTGGATATGCCCTATTTGGAATCTGGAAATACGATGCGCGTGAACTTCCGCGATGATGCATTCTGGCAGCCAAAGCTAACTACCGATGCTCAGGGAAAAGTTAATTTTGAAGCGACCTATCCGGATGATATTACCAATTGGCGAACATTCTTTATCGCTAAAGGAAGTAAAAATTTCGCCGACATAAAAGAGCTAAATGTCAAATCCTTTAAAGCTGTTTCGGCACATTTGGCGACTCCCCGATTTGCCATCAGAAGTGATCAGTTTACAGCCATGGGAAGGGTTGTTAATTATCTTAGCGACAGCTTGCAGCTCTTGCGTACCATCAACAATGGGCTGACAACGCAGGAGGCAACGTTGAAAATTGCGAAGTCCTATCGGGATCCTATATCAGTTATTGCCGCTCAGGGGGACAGCGTCCAACTTGCTTATTCGATCGAATTGTCAAATGGATATTTTGATGGTGAAAAACGTAGCATTCCGATTTTTGAAAAGGGGCTTGAACAACATGAAGGAGATTTTAAAGTACTCAACAGTACCGCAGAATATTTACTAAAAACTTCTCCAGCACTAGGCGAAATCACCTTGCATGCCGAAGCAAATTCGCTGGAATTTTTACAACGGGAAATTGAATCGATCGATCGTTATAAATTTCTATGCAATGAACAGATGGCTTCCAAATTGAGCGCATTACTTTCCAAAAAAGAGCTGACAAAATTGATCGGAAAGCCCTTTACAGAGGATAAGAAAATAAAGGATCTTTTGAAGGAGTTACAGAAAAACAAAAATTCCAATCAGGGCTGGGGTTGGTGGAACAAAAGTGAAACTGTGACCTGGATCAGCAACTATGTGATCGGGGTACTGTTGGATGCCCGAGAAGCCGGCTACCAGGTTGAGATCGATACGGAGATTTATGCAGAACGTGAAAAGACCATGTTGAAAAGCAGCTTGGCTTCGCTGGATGTTCTATTGGATAGAGATAAGCTTCACGGGGCCAAGGAGAATTTGTTTAGCTCCTTGATATATCTACTCCGGTTGGATCCTAAAGCTGATTACAAAGATTATTTCTTCGAAATCGACACAAAACTGAAAAGTAAAACCATCAAGGATAAACTGTTGAAATATCTGTTGATTTCAAAACTGGGTCTTAAGGATTCACATGCTGCAGATACCGTTCTTAAATACGCGTCAAAGGCTGTCTTAGGTGGGCTCTATTGGACTTCTGGAACTACAACAGATCAGAAAGGCGGATTTTTTATGCGCCCAACGGAAACCGATACCGAGAATACATTGTTGGCTTATGGTGTCTTAAAATCAATTGGTGGTCATGATTCAGATTTAGAAAATATCCGTAATTACTTTTTCGCGCAGCGGCAGCAAAACCAATGGTATAATATCTACGAATCTTCCCGTATCATACGAAGTATTCTTCCTGATGTACTGAAAGAGGGTGAATCTTTCCAGGCACCGGTAATGGTCATCAATGGCAAACGCGTCACTGCATTTCCGTATACGCAAAGCTTTAAGTCGGATGAGCAGATTAAAGTGAGGAAAGAAGGGACGGGGCCGGCTTTTGTGACGGCTTATCAAAATTTTTGGAATCCCAATCCAGCTGTAGAAAAAGAAAAGGGCTTTGCCGTGGCAACGCGATTTAAGGACAATGGTGCTACGGTAGCGGCACTCAAGGAAGGGAAGCCTGTAAAACTTGAAGCAAGCGTAACATTAACTGGTGAAGCTGAGTATGTGCAGATTGAAGTTCCGATACCGGCGGGATGTTCTTATGAAACCAAAACCAATGGATACTATAGAATCGAGGCGCACCGAGAGCATTTCAAAGATCGTGTTGTCATTTTTTGCAACAAACTGGGGAAAGGTACACATACCTTTGAGATCGAACTTTTACCTCGTTATACCGGGACTTATACTGTCAACCCCGCGAAGGCTGAATTAATGTATTTCCCGACATATTATGGAAACGAGAAAATGAAAGAAATCGTGGTGGAGTAAGTGTATTGTTAAAATAAAAAGGGACTTATCACATGATAAGTCCCCAACATATAAAAACTAAAATTAAAAGTGCGCTATTAATGATCCCATCCGCCTCCTAGGGATCTGTATATCGCTACGCTTGCTTTGAGTTGGTTGACCTTCTTCTCAACGAGCTCAAATTTAGATTCCAGGGCATCGCGTTGCGTTAGCAGAACTTCCATATAATCTGCGCGAGCGTATTTAAAGAGGTCGTTGGAAATACCGATAGACTCATTTAATGCATCAACTTCCTTGGTCTTAATTTGTAGGCCATTCTCCAGATTTTTAATTTTGGAGAGCTGGTTTGCAACTTCAATATAAGCAGCCAATATGGTCTGTTCATAATGGTAAACAGCCTGAACCTGTCGTGCATTGGCATTATAGTAAGCCGCCTTGATCGCTCGTTTGTTAATCAGGGGCGCAGTAAGTTCTCCAACGAGCGAAGCCAGAAATGATTCCGGCTTAACGAGATAAGTTGGATCAAAGGCCTGAAACCCTACACCAGCAGCAATATCCAAGGATGGGTAAAAGCGGGCTTTAGCCGATTTTATATCCAGTTTGGAAGCTGCAAGTTCATACTCCGCCTGCTTAATATCGGGTCTGTTTTCTAATAGCTCCGAGGGAATACCTGTGTAGACGGTTTGAGGAACAAGCTTGTCAAAAGAGGCTTGGTCTCTTTGAACCGGCTGCGGGAATCTTCCAACAAGGTAGTTTATTCTATTTTCTGTTTCTGTGATCTTCTGCTTGATATCATATTGCATACCTTGGGTTTTCAATATCTGGGCTTCGAATCTTTTGACCGCTAATTTATTGGATCGCGCATTTTTCTTCAGGTCATTCACGACGACAAGGGCGTCGTTTTGAATCTTTACATTCTCATTGATAACCAGGAGTTCGTTGTCCAGCGCCAGGAGTTCATAATAAGAATCTGCAATTTCGGATATTAGGTGAGTTACCATAAAGTTTTTGCCTTCCACGCTGGCAAAATACCGTTTCAGCTGCGCTTTGGTCGCATTGTGAAGTTTACCCCAGATATCTGTTTCCCATTGTGCCTGTACACCAACTCCAAAATCAAATAGCGGTTCAGGCATTTCACGTCCGGGTTCGATTTCTGTATTCTTTTCCATCGCTCCAATGTTTGTGTAGCGACTTACTTTGTCGACCCCCGCGCCAACTTTTACGCCTACGGAAGGTAGATATTCACCTTTTTTGGCGCTTACCTCATTTTTGGCTATTTCAATTTCCTGAAGCATAATATGTAGCTCCTGGTTGTTTGCTAGTGCCTGACCGATCAGTCCTTGTAAATTGGGATCGCTGAAATAGCTGTTCCATTTTATTTTTCCTGTATTCGCGGTGTCGCTGTCAGCATCGCCATATTTATAAGGAACGGTTCTATTTTCGGCACGTTGTTTTATTTCCAGTGGTTTGCAGGCTGCAAGACTGAGCAAGAAAAGTGCAAAACCTGTATAGTGATATAATCTATTCTTATTCATAATGTATCATGTCTTCGCTTAATGGTGATTCGTCTTCGGCTTGGATCATTTTTCTTCCGTCAGCCAATTTTGCAAAAATGTAGTAAAGTCCGGGAATGACAATAACGCCAAAGATTGTTCCGACAAGCATACCGCCCAGTGCTGAGGCACCTATGGTGTGGTTACCGATAGCTCCCGCGCCGCTGGCAAAGACAAGTGGTACAAGTCCCGCGATAAATGCAAATGAGGTCATGAGAATTGGTCTGAAACGCGCTCTTGAGCCCTCAATAGCTGCTTCCAATATGCTATCGCCAGCTTGGCGCCTTTTCACGGCAAATTCTACGATAAGCACCGCATTTTTACCCAATAAACCAATAATCATGATCAGCCCGACCTGTGCGTAGATGTCATTTTCAAGACCCATTGCCTTTAATAAAAAGAATGATCCAAATACACCCACGGGTAGCGACAACAATACCGCAAATGGAATAATGAAGCTTTCGTACTGCGCAGCAAGTACAAGATATACGAAGACTAAGACAACCAAAAAGACATAAACGGCTTCGTTCCCGCGTTGAGCCTCATCATAGGACAAGCCCTCCCAGGCAACTTTATAGCCGTGTGGTAATGTTTGAACTGCGGTTTCGTTGATTGCCTGAATAGCGTCGGCTGTTGTATACCCATTTGCCGGAAGTCCACGGATGGCGGCCGAATTGTACATGTTGTAGCGCGTGATTTCATTTGGTCCCTGTGTTTTTTTTAAGGTCATAAAGGCCGAATAAGGAACCATCTGGTCATGATCGTTTTTGACGTAAAGATTCATGATATCGGAAGGTAGCCTTCTAAATTCTGGTGAAGATTGTACATAGACCTTGAAGAATTGACCAAAACGGATAAAACCCTGCTCATAGGTACTACCGATAAGGATATTGAGGTTGTCCATGGCTTTACCAATGGAAACGCCTTTTTGCATGGCGGCGTTATTGTCAAATACCAATTCGTATTGCGGGTAATTGGCAGCGAAGAAAGTGAATACACCAGTTAACTCTTTGCGCTTTTTGAGATTAGCAATAAAAGCTTTATTGACTTTATCGAAATCTTGGTAATCGGTTGTCCTATTGAGGTCCAGCAGGCGCATGGAGAAACCTCCTGAAGAACCAAAACCCGGAACAGCCGGAGGTTCGAAGAATTCAACTGTTGCACCTAGATTTTTTGATTTTTCTTCAAGTTCTTCCATGATCTCTTTAACGGAGTGTTCACGTTCACCCCAGGTTTTGAGGTTGATAAGACAGGTTCCGGCATTCGATCCACGGCCTTCGGTCATGATTTCATAACCTGCCAGTGATGAGACGGATTCAACCCCATCTACCCCTTGACAGATCTTTTGGAGCTCTCTGGAAAGCTTATTGGTCTGTTCCAATGTTGATCCTGGAGGAGTCTGAATAATGGCATATATTGTACCTTGGTCCTCACTCGGTATAAAACCTCCTGGAAGCGTTTTGTTAATGACGAAAATTCCGACACAGAATGCTATTAAGATACCCCATGTAATCACTCTTCGGCTGGCAATTTTACGAAGTAAGGAGGCATATTTGCCCGTTATTTTATCAAAAGTACGGTTAAAAAGGTCGAGCGATTTAGTGAATACGTTTGATTTTTTTTGTTTACCATGGTTATTTTTAAGGAGCATCGCGGCAAGCACAGGAGTAAGGGTTAATGCGACTACTGCAGATATCACGATGGAACTCGCCATAGTAATTGAAAACTGACGGTAAAATGTTCCGACAGGGCCTGTCATAAATGAAATGGGGATAAAAACGGCCACCATAACAGCTGTGATAGCGATAATAGCACCTGCGATTTCGGCCATGACTTCTTTTACAGCACTGTACGGCGATATAGCACTTTCTTCCATTTTGGCATGTACTGCTTCAATGACCACAATGGCATTGTCTACGACAATCCCGATGGCAAGCACCAATGCAAACAAGGTCACTAAGTTGATCGACATACCGAACCATTGGATGACGAAGAATGTACCTATCAGCGAAACGGGCACGGCGATGATTGGAATCAAAGTCGAACGCCAATCGCCAAGGAAAATAAACACAACAATGGCAACTAAAATAAAA
The DNA here is from genome assembly GCF_001899705.1 of Sphingobacterium sp. 40-24. Classification (NCBI taxonomy): domain Bacteria; kingdom Pseudomonadati; phylum Bacteroidota; class Sphingobacteriia; order Sphingobacteriales; family Sphingobacteriaceae; genus Sphingobacterium; species Sphingobacterium sp. 40-24. The sequence continues at coordinate 92,624 of NZ_MKWH01000036.1, forward strand.
GCATCGCGTAGGGTGTGCATCACCTGTTCGATAGAAGCATCCAAGAATTGGGATACGTCATAACTGATTTTATAGTCTATACCTGGAGGAAAGTTACCTTTCATCTCAGCAAGTTTTGCCTTCACATCTTTAATAACGTCATTAGCATTACTGCCATAATTCTGTTTCAACACAATTGAAGCCGAGGGATGCCCGTCTAAATTGGAATAGATGTCAAAGAATTCACTTCCCAGTTCGACTTTAGCCACGTCTTTTAACTTGATGTTTTCACCGTCGCCGTTTGCGCGAACGATAATATTGTCGTATTCTTCAGGTGTATTGTATTGTCCTTTATAAGTTAGGACATATTCGAGGGATTGCGCTGCAATACCCGAGCTTTGTCCCAGTCGACCGGGACGGCCGATGATACTTTGTTCTCCTATCGCTTTCATCACTTCATCAACTGATAAGCTATAGGCACGCATACGATCGGGATTTAACCAGACGCGCATGGCATATCTACGGCTACCTAAGATTTGTGATTTGGCGATACCATGAATACGATTGATTTCAGGAATGATGTTTACCGTTGCATAGTTGTACAAGAACTTTTCATCCATGCTTTTATTTGTACTGTAAAGATTCACGTACATCAGCATACTGGGCTGAATGGGATTGACGACGACTCCTTCCTTTTGAACAAGTTCAGGCAATAGTGGCATGACTTGATCCACCCGGGTTTTGACCAGTACTACGGCATCGTTGGGATCCGTTCCGGGGTCAAATACGACGTTTACGGTCGCTTCACCGGCGCTGGTTGCATCGGTAGCGATATAGCGCATTCCCTGTACACCATTGATTGCATTCTCCAGTGTAATCAGTGAGGATTTTACAAGTACATCGGCACTTGCACCAGGATAGGCAATGGAGACCGCCACTGTAGTCGGTGCGATTTTTGGAAATTGCTCTGTAGGAAGCTGCTTTATGGCCAAACCTCCGATAAATAGGATGACAACCGATATGACAATAGCAAATACCGGTCGATGTATTACTTTTTTAAACATAATGCTGCTTTTTTAATTACTCTGCATATAAATCTAAGTTTGACATGACTTTCTCCGGAGTCTGATATTTGGATTCAATGGTCTGGTTTTCCTGTACCATGCGAAGTCCATTGAGCAGAATCTTTTCATCCTTGCCCAATCCGGAAGAAACAACATAGATATGCGGCAGTTCGGCAGCAACTTTTATTTCTCTTGCTTTTACTTTATTATCTTTTGTAATAACGTAAACATATTTTTTTTCAAGCTCCTCAAATGTTGCTTTCTGCGGTATCATAAGCGCATTGTTATAGGGCGATGTAATGACGATATTGCCTGTCTCACCATAACGCAGTAATCCCTTTGGATTCGGAAAAGTCGCTCTGTAGGCAATATTTCCAGTTTCATTATTGAAGTCTGATTCAATTGTTTCAACAATACCCTCATGACCGAATTCTTTTCCATTGGCCATGTTTAACCGTACATGCAGCGGGCCATTGTCTTGTTTTGCGTCCATTTGATTGAGGTATTCCACTTCGGGTACATTGAAATAAACCCACATTTTACTGTTATCGGACAATTCCGTGATCAACTCGCCTTCGTCGACAAGACTTCCTTTACGTACGTGAAGCTTACCAACGATTCCGGAAAACGGTGCTACGATGTCCGTAAATTTGAGATGAGTATTCATCGCGGCTAGCTCAGCTTTGGCTTTTTCATATTTTGCTTTTGCCATTTCAGTTTCCTGCGGAGCGACAATATCTTTTTCGGACAGATTTTTGGTGTTCTGATATTCGATTTCAGCATATTTTACCTCTGCTTTAGCACGATTAACATCGGACTCATAGAGGTTGGGCATGATTTTAAATAGGGGTTGTCCTTTTTGTACAAATTGACCTTCATCGACAAATATCGATTGAATGTAGCCTTTTTCCTGCGCGCGCAATTCAATATGGTTGATCGAACGGATTTGGGCGACATAGTCTTTATTGACGATTGTATCCTTGACCAAAGGAGTAGTGACATTGAAAACTGCAGCTTCTTTTTTGTCTTTTTTTTCTGACTGACAGCTTGTAGATAGAATAATAAGGCACAGGCTTATATACATAAAGCTTCTCATGACCATGATAATAGTTTTTTAATTATTTCCGAAAAATTGAACAATAGTGTGACCTGCTTCCAAGTGATTTTGAAAGCTATTTTGATGTTTTTTTAAGAAATTATTAAAAAATCACAGCCTGAATACACTGTAATGGATATAGAGAGCGTTTTTTCGAGAAGTAAGCTGGTTGGAATTTGCAAGCGAAACTGCTGTGCGTGTATTTTGAAATTGAGGATGGATATACGATATTATATTCCCAAAATCATCCCCGGTAAGTGCAAATAAGTTAGGGCTATTGGAATCACTTCCCGCGTCATCATTTTCATTGTCATTTTCTGAAAAATATGCCCTTAATTTTTCATGCCGAGGACGTTTAGTTTTGCGAATAACTTTGGTGTCATAATCTTCGCTTTTTACTTGCTTGTTGAAGTGGTTGACAGCGTGAAGATTGCAGGAGGGGATATTATTTGGTGTTGGCACATGATACCAGCCAAAACTGATAAGTATTGCGCAAACTACGCCGAATAGATATTGATGGAATTTTCCTTGCATCCTTGAAAGCAAATGTAATTAAACTTTAAAAATGATACAAGTGATTTGGGTATCGAAATTTTAAAGTTTATCTAGTATTGTTACAATTATTGAAAATTGACATTGCTGAAATGTAAAAAGGTCTGCGATGTTATTCTGAATACCTTTGCCTATCAAATTTATTCTTGCCGTTAATTTATAACTCTTTTTTAGGAGTTAATGCCTCTTTTTTAAACGGTTTTAAGCGTTTTTTGATTATTTCTTAGCATCTGAATTGCTTTTTCTGCCCTTGTTTTTCTAGTTTGTTCCTGTTTAGCTGAGCCTACCCAATCACAATATCCCTGTTTGTATGATTTGGAGAGTGTTTCAAAAAAAACATTGGCTTTTTCGTCCATATCCAACAATTGTTGGAGTTCCATAGGAACGCCTTCAATATGTTCACCTTTTTTTAGCATGTATTTTTATCATTTGATTCCCGATAAAAATACATAAATATCTTCGAGTTGCCGGTCTTTATTGCATGAATACTTTTGACTTGCCGTTAGGTAATACGATCAGGGGATTGCAATACTTTTTCTTGAAATAAGACTTACATGTTGCCGCTGTCTTTATATGTGTTGAAACATATATCGTTCTTATTTGTTCTGCTATTAGTCAACAAAAAAATTTCAATATGAAAGCAGTACGTTTTTTTGGGCATAAAGATGTCCGCGTTGTGAATGATCTTGTGAAGCCCGTTCCTAAGGGCGATGAAGTATTACTAAAAATTGGTGGTGCAGGTGTTTGTCATTCTGATCTCCACATTATAGATGAGGGGACCGTTGTAGGTACGGTATTTACCTTGGGACACGAAAATGCGGGCTGGATTGAAGAAGTTGGATCGGATGTAAAAGACTATAAAAAAGGAGACGCGGTACTGGTCTATGGCCCTTGGGGTTGTGGGCACTGTAAGCCCTGTCAGCAATCAAAGGAAAATTATTGTGATCACCAGTCTGAAATGGCCTATGGTGGTGGGCTAGGCCTTGATGGTGGGATGGCGGAATATATGCTTGTCCCTTCTTCGCGTTTACTGGTCCCAATTTATGACTTAGATCCAGTCATTGCTGCGCCATTAACGGATGCGGCACTTACTCCTTATTCGGCGATAAAACGTTCGATAGGCAAATTGACAGCGGATGAGTATGTGGTTGTGATCGGAGTTGGAGGTTTGGGCCATGTTGCCTTACAAATACTAAATGAAGTAAGCGCGAGTTCAATTATTGCCTGTGATGTCACCGAAGAAAAACTAGCCTTTGCTAAAGAACTGGGCGCAGCCTATGTGGTTAATTCGAAGGATGCAAATGCAGCCGAACAAATCAATAAGATTACGGGCATTAAAAAAGCTAAAGTAGTGATTGACTTTGTAGGCGCGACATCGACTATAGATTTAGGAACAAAGGTTGTTGGTTTGGATGGTGACCTGACAATTGTTGGATTAGGTGGGGGACACTACCAGTACAATATGTCGGGGCTTCCTTTTGGTGTGAGTATGACAAACCCATATTGGGGCTCGCGGGTTGAGCTTATGGAAGTTGTAGGTTTAGCTAGGCAAAGGAAGATTCATATTGAAATTGAGCAGTTTAAGCTTGATCAGGCTAACGAAGTTTATGATCGAATGCGCAATGGTAAGATCAAAGGAAGGGCTGTACTGATTCCTTAATAAAAAAAGTCTATCTTTTTAGTAGTTTATTTTGGTTTTTATCTTTTTGATGTTTATCTTTGTTGTATCATAATTTAGGTTTATAATTGGTTATTTAAGGTTTTCATTCTCCCCGTTTGAAAACCTTTTTTTTAAAGTCTCTCTTTTGATTGATTATTAAAAACCTTCTGCCTTCTTTACTGTTGTAATACTAATAATCCGCGCTGATTTATCTGCAAAATATTTATGGACAAAACAATTCTCGTACTCACCGATTTTTCTGAAAACTCATGGACTGCTATTCGATATGCGGCGAATCTGGCTAAAAAATTTAATTGGACAGTAGAACTTCTGCATACTTATACCATCCCAATAAAAGACAGTGTCCATGCGAAAATGGAGAATATGTTTTTGAAGCCTCAGAAGGAAGAGGCTGAAAGCATGCTCAAGGACTGGCAGATACGTATCGACGATGAATTTCCTGATCTCCGCTGTAAAACCGTAAGTTTGGCCGGCAACTTGGAAAAAACGGTACTAAACTTACTACAAGAAAAGGAATATCATTTTATCGTCATGGGAGCTAAAGGTAAAGGTATGATACAGAAAGCTGTCTTGGGAAGCAATACCTTCGCCCTGATAAAAAAGAGTCCAATCGGTGTCTTGGCAGTACCCATCACTTTCCAAAAATTTGGGTTGCAAAATATCGCATTACTGAGCAATTTTAAAGCGTCCGAATATGATCTACTCGACAGTTTCACCTTACGTGTACCGGAGAAATTTAATCTCAGCCTGTTGCACGTAACACAAAAGTATATCTCTCCAAAACAAGAAGATATTGAAGACTGGAAACAAAAGCTATCCGCCCAATTTTCGTTTAATAAAATTGATTATGTGGAAAAAAATGCGGTCAATCGTTTAGATTACAATATGCCTATACCACGTTGTATCGACTACATGGTGGAAATCGAAGCTATTGATCTTTTACTTGTGTCGTACAGTCCTAAAAGTTTTTTCAAAAGTATATTTTCCCGAAATCTTACGAAAGCAATTTATCGCAACCTGACTGTACCTACCTTTTTTAAGCGTAATTTATATTAATTGCGGGTAATCTCCTCCTGCTTATCACTTTCCATTGGTTGATAGTACACGTTTTAGTAAAGGGAAAATGATTAAACTAAAGTTAGTAGCCGCGATTTTATAATTACTAACGGAGCTTTAAATTGCGTCTCCGATGTGAGGTAATCTATTCATATTTTTCATTAGCTTTATCAATAATTGTATAAAATATAAACATAATGAGCCTTTGGATACTTCCTTTGATCGCAATACTTTCCGTAAGTCCCGATAGTACACATGTAGGAGAATATAAGTTTGCTGAAATGCCCAGTTGGAGTGATGAGTTCGATTACGATGGTCTTCCGGACGCAAAAAAATGGGGATATGATGTAGGCTCCTTGCATAATGGTTGGGGAAATCATGAACTTCAATACTATACAGATGCAAATAGGAAAAATGCAAGTGTTGCAAATGGTGTTTTACGTATTACTGCAATAAAAGAACAATATGAAGGGTTGAACTATACTTCTGCCAGGCTGGTGAGTAAAAACAAGGGCGATTTTCTATATGGTCGATTTGTAGTCCGAGCCAAGGTGCCGAAAGGGAAAGGTACGTGGGCAGCCGCTTGGATGTTACCGACAGATTGGGTTTACGGAGGATGGCCACATTCGGGAGAAATAGATATCATGGAGCATGTCGGTTATGACGAGAATGCAATACATATTACCGTTCATACAAAGGATTATAATCATTCTATCGGAACTCAAAAAGGAGTGATGAAACGAATTGATCAGGCAACATCGGAGTTTCATAATTATCGGATAGACTGGACCCCCGAGTATATTCGTGGTTTCGTGGATGATGTACAGATCTACAGTTTTCCAAATGAAGGAAAAGGCAATGGCGTGTGGCCATTTGATAAAAGATTTCATTTACTATTGAATCTGGCCGTTGGTGGAGATTGGGGCGGTGTGCAAGGCGTCGATAGCAGCGCATTTCCTGCAGAGATGGAGGTGGATTATGTCAGGGTATATGATTTACTGAAACCTTAAATGAATCTTGTTTTCATCTATTTTCTCTAATTTATAAAGATTAATTCAAATGTTTAGGCATCAAGGGAGAGGAAGGAATTATATTCATAATTTAAAGTTAGCCTCTATTTTATCTTGTGTGGCGGGTTTGGTCAATATTACAGGTGTTCTTGCCGTTAGCACTTTAACAACGAATGTCACAGGTCACTTCGCATTTTTTTCAGAACAGTTGATTTTAATGAATTATAAGATGGCTTTGATTTATCTGTTATACATTGCTTTTTTTTTAATGGGAGCTACCGTTTCAGGTTTTATTGTAGAATTAGCTTCAAAAAAGAAATCACATAACGCTTATATCATTCCAATTTGTATGGAGTCTATTATCTTAATTAATGTAGGACTGCTCCCAGCTTTATTTAAAGCAGGGCCAACGTTACCAACCATAATTTCATTTGCCCTGCTTTTTGCTATGGGACTTCAGAATGCCCTGGTAACGAAGGTGTCACAATCAGTTGTCAGAACGACGCATTTGACGGGATTGTTTACTGATCTTGGTATTGAAATCTCGCAGTTACTTTTTTATAGAGAAATTGCTGAAAAAGTGAAATTACACAAAAGTATTTTTCTTAAGTTGATGATTATTGGAGGCTTTTTTATTGGGGGAGTTGTAGGCGGCTTTATGTTTCAATATTTTAAACTGAAAACATTATTGTTACCGGCTAGTATGCTTTTATTTGCCTTATGGTATGACCATATTCTACTTAAGTTTTATCATTTGAAGCGAAGCTTAAGACCGGATGAATAGGTTCGATTAAATTCATATTTTAGCTTAATAACATGAACTATTCCCATATCCTGTTTGAAAAATTAGTATTATCTGCCGGTAGATTCAACATTAGTGAACCATTGTACTGCATTCTTTTATTTGAGAAAGCGACGAGTTTTTCGGTTGATTTGGTGACATACCATGCGGATCCTAAAAGTGTTTTGTTTTTGTCTCCCTATCAGTTGTTTACGATGGATGTGGTGCAGAAAAGTACCTTTAGTGTGCTAAAATTTCACGGCGATTTCTATTGTATAGAATATCATAAAGATGAAGTTGCCTGTAATGGAATTCTATTCAACAACATCTACCAGCAACCTCATGTGTTGCTCTCAGCAGCTATTTATCATGAGATATCAACTATCATGGAAAAAATAGATCAGCTCAAAATGTCGTCGGAATCCTATGATCAGTCATTGAGCAGAACCTATTTACAGCTGATTTTAGCGCTGGCGAGTAGACAAAAGCTACTTTTTAACGACCTACAAAAACCGTATTGGGCTCATAGAGATATTATTGATGACTTTGAGCAGTTTTTGGAAAAGAATTATAAAGCGCATAAAGAAGTTACCTTTTATGCAGCGAACTATGGTTTAAGTCCAGCCGTTTTTACGAAAAAAATAAAATTGAAATGGGGAAAATCCCCTTCAAAGTTGATCCAGGAACGCCTCGTATTGGAAAGTAAAAGACAGCTCCATTTGACGGCCAAAAGTATTAAAGAAATAGCAGCCAATTTGCAGTACAAAGACGAGTTTTATTTCAGTAGATTTTTTAAGAAGATGGTAGGCGTATCTCCTAAGGTATTTCGGAAGCGGGTCGGTTTATCAATTGTTGCCGAAAAGTCTATGTTATAGATCTATTTGTCCATGTTGTGGATTTAAGCCATTGTTTAGTTTTGCATGGTATTAAACAAACTACGTTATGGAGAAAATAATAAAGCTATTGGCAAAGTCACAATATATCTTTACAAACTTTGCTAGAATTTCAATTTTTATTGTGATGGCATGGATTGGAGGATTAAAAGCATTTCAATATGAAGCTGATGGTATAGTTCCTTTTGTTATTAATAGTCCGGCAATGCGTTTTTTTTATCATAATACGGAAAAACGGGTGTTGGATAAAAACGGAGAGCTAATACCGGAATACCAGTTGTTTAAAAATCCGGAGGGTCGTGTCGTAAAGAAAAATATTGCATGGCACCAAGAAAATGGAACTTATATTTTTTCTTATATACTTGGCTTTGTAATTGTTTCAATTGGTCTGATGATATTTTTAGGTATTTGGTATCCTAAAATCGGAATTTTTGGGGCATTGTGTACCGTGCTTATGTCATTGGTTACACTTTCTTTCCTGATAACAACTCCAGAGGCGTTTGTGCCAAAGCTAGATGGAGATTTCCCGTCACCTAATTATGGTTTTCCTTATTTATCCGCGGCCGGTAGATTAGTCCTGAAAGATGTAATTATGCTTGCAGCAGCATTGATCATTGCAGCAGAAAGTGCCAGCCGTCTGATAAAAAAAACGAATATAAAATAGAGACAGATAGTTTTTGTATGTGAATTAGCAGCAGGTTGTTTGCTGGAGGCGATCACTACTCGGGGTAAATCCACCAACTTTTGGAAGGTATCTTTCATGCCAGCTGTATTTTGGCAGCATCTTTGTGTCTCGTCGTTAAACTATATTGAGTTATACCACGAACGATATGAAAATAATACGAACGACCCTTCCATTTCTTCTGTTTAGTTTCATCCTTTTAGTTGGATGCAACAATAATCAACAGATCAGGATGATTGATAAAGATGGTAACACACATTTGTTGACAAGAGAAGGTGATCGAAAAGGAGAATTGGGACTGCAGCGTATCATCGCTCGTGGCAATGATACAGTAATAACGATTGATGGTGCAGGTCATAAAATGATATGGACAGCTTCAGATGTGACCAATATTGATACAACAAAGATTCAATATTATCTCAAAAAAAGAAATGGAAGCAGTGTTCATATTTATACACCCGTAGATGTAAATCAAAATTTTATAGATGTCGAGGATAGTCAAAATGTTTTGTCAGATCCTTATGATGGTACAGACCAGAAAAAATCCCTACTGTAGATTGCCGCATGAAAAAGCATAATTTGGGCTAAAGAGAAAATCCTAGCAAGTTTACTTGCTAGGATTTTTTTTTGGGTACTTTGGCACCTTCTTTTTTTGCTTCGGAGAGGCCGATAGCAATCGCCTGTTTTCGTGATGTTACCTTTTTCCCGCTACCAGATTTTAATTTTCCTTCTTTCATTTCGTGCATCGTCTTTTCAACTTTCTCAGATGCTTTTTCTGAATATTTTGCCATAATAGTGTTACCCGTTGATCTGTTATTAAACACTTCTGCAAAAAGAACAGCTGTTTCAGCTGAATCGTTTGAAAATTCTTTGAGAGCGAAATAGCGAACATCTGTATCCGCTAATTCAATTCATTTCCAGCTTTAATCACGGCTTGGTTGACTGCTTTTATTCTTTCAAGATCCATTTTTTGTATTTTACGGTCGTAAGTCAATAGGCCATTGACTTCATGTTCCACATCGGTAGTTTGCGTATAAATAGCAACACTCAGTCCTTTGTATCGGAGCAATTGTTCGACATTGTCCATTAGGAATATATAACGGTCTGTGAGCGCCTCTATAGTGGGTTCGTAGGCATAGGCATTGTTTTCGACAGGCCACATGTGACCGCGGACAAATAAGCCTACGCCACCAAACTCTCCGAGGGAAGCTGCCCTTTTCGAATCAGGTTCTGAGGCACCCTTGGGGCCAACATAGATATGGGTGTCAACAAAATCTCCATTTCCGGGGTCACCATAAGCTTTTTGGTAAGATGGATTGTTGTTAAATCCCGAATTACCGTTCACTAAACGTGAAGGGTCATATTGTTTGGTCCAGTCGGTAATATTGCGTACATCGAAAGCGCCCCAATTTTCGTTAAAAGGAACCCAGGCGATAATGGATGGCGAGTTGTAGTGGTCGTCAACGATGGCCTTGTATTCATCACGAAATGCTTTTCGATAAATCGTAGTATCTTCTTCGGGATACCAAAGGCAGGGCATATCTTGCCACACAAGCAGTCCCATTTTATCTGCCCAATAATAGAACCGTTGGGGTTCGGTTTTCATATGCTTACGAATAAGGTTATAACCAGCATTTTTGGTAAACTCGATATCATATTTGAGAGCTTCTTCCGTAGGTGCTGTTAGAATACCATCGGGCCAATACCCCTGATCCAGGAGACCGAGCTGCATCACAAATTTGTCATTCAAGAGCGGCCTTACAATTCCGTTTACCTTACCAAGTTTAATATCACGCATACCAAAATAGCTCTTAACCTCGTCAATGATTTCTCCATTCTTCCCATGTATACTTAATTTTAAATCGTATAAAAAGGGGGAGTCAGGAGACCAAAGTTTTGGATTTTCTACCGGGATATTAAATTCCATGCCCGACTGAATTACCGTTTTTGAAATTTCTTTTCCCTCTGAAGAAACGATGGCCGTAACTTTTGCCTTCGCTGTGCTAGTGACCTGTATTTTTAGTTGTTTTTCTGCTACTTGAGGCAACAATTTGATTCCCTGTATATGGTTTTTGCTTACTGGTTCCATCCACACAGTTTGCCATATGCCAGAAGAAAATGTATAGTCGCCTCGAGGTCCATTTTTGCCCGAAGGATACTTACCGTCGTTCTTGTCATGCACTGCGACGACAATGTTATTTGGACCGGCCTTTAAAAACTCAGTGATGTTGATCCAGAAGGAGTCGTAGCCACCTGAATGAGTACCAGCTTTTCTACCATTTACAAATATAGTTGCATCGTGATCCACTGCACCAAAATGGAGTATAATATCTTTCCCTTTCCAATGATTAGGTAGCTCGAAATTTTTACGATACCACAGATTAATTTCTTGTTTGCGTTGTATTCCGGATAAATAGGACTCTGGACAATAGGGGACAAGAATGCTTTCTCGGCTGTGGTCAAAGGAAATGGGGACAGCAGGATTTAGTGCATTCGGAGCATCCTTTCCACCTATATAATCCCATTTACCGTTGAGACATAGCCATTCATTCCTTTCCATTTGGGGACGTGGATATTCGGAAAGTGGGATTTCTGTTTGCTTGGCTATTACTGTCCATGGGGTTGAAAGCTGTGGCTGTTGTGCCAAAGCATTAAGCCAACCGAAGAGCGATAGTGCCAGCACAAAAATTGAGGTTTTGGTTTTTATCATGGTATACTTCTTGGTTTTTCAGAATATGAATATAAGTATACTAAAATGATTTAGTGAATTATAAACGAAATGTTACTAGTGGGGCTTTCGATATTGGGGTTGGTTGGTTCACAAGAGAAATAGATATTGGATTAAAGAAAATAACAGGAGCTGCTTTTTTGAGACAGCTCCCGTATAATGCTTATTACCAGATTTTAATTCTCTCTTCTGGACTTTTGTAAAGTTTGTCACCTTGTTTAACATCGAAAGCTTTATAAAAAGCGTCAACATTGATCAATGGACCAAAACTTCTGAAATATCCTGGAGAGTGTGGATCAGTTTTAACTTGGTTGACCATATATTTTTCACTGGATAGGGTTCTCCATACCGTTGCCCAGCTTAGGAAAAAACGTTGGTCTTGTGTGTATCCACTTATTTCACCTGGGTTTCCCTTATCTTTTAAATATAGTTGAAGTGCATCATAAGCAATGTTTACACCTCCTAAATCCGCGATATTTTCACCGTTTGTAAATGTTCCGTTGACGAAAGTGCCTTTTACAGGTTCATATTTATCGTATTGAGCTGCGAGTGTTTTTGTTGCTTTTTCAAAATTAGCTTTGTCTTCTGGTGTCCACCAGTCGACCAAGTTTCCATCCGCATCAAATTGCGCTCCGGAATCGTCAAACCCATGGCTCATTTCGTGGCCAATCACAGCACCTATACCACCGAAATTAACCGCGGCGTCAGCTTGTGGATTGAAAAATGGAGGTTGGAGAATTGCTGCTGGAAACACGATCTCATTGTTTACAGGATTGTAATAGGCATTTACTGTTTGTGGAGTCATTCCCCATTCTGATTTGTCTACTGCTTTTCCGATTTTCGCCAAATCTCTTTCATATCGCCATGTGGTGATACTTTGCAAGTTAGCATACAGGTTTCCACCTTTGCTTTCCGATAGAATATTTAATTTAGAATAGTCCTTCCATTTGTCAGGATAGGCAACTTTTACGGTAAATTTATTTAGTTTTTCAAGCGCTTTAACTTTGGTGACAGAGGACATCCATGTTAAATCATTGATATGAAGTGCGAAACTTTTCTTTAAATAGTCAATTAATTCCACCATTTGCGCTTTGGCTTCTGCGGGAAAATATTTTTCAACATATAACTTCCCAAAAGCTTCACCTAAAGTGGAGTTGATCAGTTCAAATCCTCTTTTGTTTAGTGCTCTTTGCTCTTGCTGGCCTCTTAAATATTTCCCATAAAAAGCAAATCGCATATCTCCCAGTTCTTCACTCAAATAAGAGGCACTCCCATTAATAAGATGAAACTTAAGGTAATCTTTAATGACAGGAAGGTTCTGGTTGCTGATCAATTTGTCAAAGTTCTTATAATAACCTAATTCTCCGATGATTACTTTTTCTGTATTGACGCCAACTTTTTTGAGGTAATCAGGTAGATTTACATTTTTGACTAGAGCAGATAGCTCAGCCATAGTCTGCGGGTTGTATTGTAATGTATTATCCCGGCTTTGTTCATTGGTCAAGTAGGTCTTCGCAATGCTTTTTTCGTAGTCAACAATCCCTTTTGCAGCAGTTTCAGCATTTTTATACCCCAACTCCTTTAACATGGAAGCTACATACTTTTGGTATTCCGCAATTGCTTCGGTATTTTTTTCATTTTCTTTTTGATAATAATCTCTTCCCAAACCTAAGGACGCTTCTCCTAAATAAACCGCGTTCATTTTAGAGTCTTTTAAATCAGCACCGACCCCCCAGCCGTAGAAATTATTCTCACCTTCTTTGGTTACGGAAGTTAAATAATTCTGAAGATCTTTTAGGTTCTTTATCGCATCGATTTTGCTTAGATTTCCCTGGATGGGCTTAATCCCATCGGCATTTCTCTTCTGCAAGTTCATATAGGAGGCGTACAAGTCCTGTATTTTTTTGCCCTCACTTCCTTCAGGAAATTTATCTTTTAAAAGTGAGTTCAGAATTTTCATCGAATTGTTGTCCGTATCTTCTGCCAATTTATTGAAGCTTCCCCAAGTGGGTTTGTCGGAAGGAATTTTAGCCGTTTTCATCCAGGTTCCGCTTACGTAGTTGTAAAAGTCATCCTGTGGACGTACAGATTTGTCCATTAAGCTCAGATCAAGTCCTTTGTCGGGTACTGTACCTGCTGTCTGTGCTTCCGCATGCTGTGTGTAGACTCCAGCCAAGAAAATTAGGGCGAGTGTTAATTTTTTCATTGTTGTTTTAATGTTGTATGATTTTCAATAATTCAATCTGGGAGTACGCACAAATTACGGATAAAATAGGTTATGTTATTTGCTCCGTGTAATTCGATTTGTAGCAGCCATGTCAATAATTAGCTGTGATTTTTTTAAAGCTAAAAAATCATTTACACAAATGACGGAAAATTCTAATTCAGCAACAAGTAAATTTGATCATTATCTGTCATTTTGTTAAATTAATAGGGTAAATTAACATGTTATTCGTTTGCTAATGAATAACATGCATATACTTTTTAAAGTATATCCTTTGATGTGTCGGTGAACGCTCCACTATCTGACTTAGCTAAGCTGTTTTAGGATAAGAAGAAATACTAAACTTAATATGGAAATACTAAACTTAATATGAATTTAGTTTAGTATTAATAAACGATGTTTAATATTGCTTACATTTTCATCTATAAGTAAGCGATTATGTTCAAACTATCCTATTCAATTTCACCTAAAGTTACTGGCCTAACATTGTCATTGGCCATGCTGGCTGCACAGGGGTTTAGCCAGACCCGATCGTTCCAGGGGAGACTGGTCGATTCATTGAGTCAAGGCGCTATTCATGGCGCAACAATTCGTAATTCTCATTTAGCTAAGCTTGTTTCATCGGATCATTCCGGTAAGTTTGTGATTGACGCACATATCGGTGATACGCTAAGAATTGGCTATATGGGGTATCTTCCCAAGGTTTTCATTGTTGGCAATCAACCTTCATCCGTTATTTCGCTTATACCGAACCAACAATCCCTCAATGAGGTGGTTGTAACTGCGCTTGGTATCAAAAAAGAAAAGCAGGCTATTGGCTATTCAGTGCAGGAAATAAAAGGCAAAGACATGGTTAAAGCTCGGGAACCAAATGCTATTTCTGGTTTAGCTGGACGCGTGTCAGGCTTAACAATTACACCGAGTACGAACTTATTTGGAGACCCGGGTATCACGTTACGTGGTCGGAGCAATATTCTTATTGTGGTCGATGGCATGCCGATTAATACCGACTCATGGAATCTTAGTCCGGATGATATCGAATCCTATTCTGTTTTAAAAGGGGCAAATGCTGCGGCATTATATGGGAACAGAGGTCAAAATGGAGCGATTGTGATAACGACAAAACGAGCAAAATCACAGGATAAGGGTTTCCAGGTTGAATTTAACTCAAGTACACAATTGCAGACGGGGTATAATGCGATACCAAAAATTCAAACCGAATATGGCCCGGGTTCAAATTATCAATATGCTTTTAAAGATGGTCGTGGGGGTGGAATCAATGACAACGATTACAACATTTGGGGACCCCGATTTGAAGGACAGCTTATTCCGCAATATAACAGCCCGATAGATCCAAAAACAGGTCAGCTTATTCCCTTACCTTGGGAAGCCAGAGGAAAAGATAATTTGAAGAAATTTCTTCAGAATGGTCTTTTGAGTACAAACAATATTGCTATTTCGACTAAGAATGATCATGGTGATCTACGCTTATCTGCGTCTCAGATGTTTCAAAGGGGAACTACACCTAACACGAAATTGGGAAGCACCAATATAAATCTTACCGGAGGCATTAACGCTGGTAGTAAGCTCCGTTTCGATGCGAGCATAAATTACAATAAGCAGTATTCACCAAATTATCCAAATATTGCTTATGGACCAAATAGCCCTA
This sequence comes from Sphingobacterium sp. 40-24, assembly GCF_001899705.1. NCBI lineage: Bacteria > Pseudomonadati > Bacteroidota > Sphingobacteriia > Sphingobacteriales > Sphingobacteriaceae > Sphingobacterium > Sphingobacterium sp. 40-24. Next base: position 108,039 of record NZ_MKWH01000036.1, read on the forward strand.
TTTACATTCTTACATTATGGGGAGCGGCAGATTATGATATTGATGATCTTCGCAACTATTGGCAGCCTGGAAAAGAAAATGTACAGCAGTACAATCGTGAATACACCATTTATGACAATCCTTGGATGACGGCTTATGAAAATTTGAGGACCTATGATAAGGATGATATCTACGGTTCCGTGTCGGCTAATTACAAGTTTAATGATAAATTGTCATTAAATGCACGTACCAGTGCTAGTACCTGGAATAGGAATAGAACGATTAAAATTCCAATTTCTGCCAACCTATATAATTATAATATCGGTGGAAGCCGTGTTGGTGGTTATCAAGAAACCTATGATACTTTTTGGGAAAATAATACAGAGGTTTCCTTAAAATACCAAAATCGTATCGCCGAGGACATAGGCTTCTCAGGCTCGGTATTTGGTAATTTAAGAACCGTCAGTGTCAAATCGCTGTTTGCACGTACAGATCGTGGATTGACTGTGCCCGGTGTTTATGACTTAAGTAATTCGATCATGCCCACGGTGTCTACTAACGATCGCGCCCTGCGTCAGGTTGGAAGTGTGTATGGATTCATGGATGTAGACTATAAAAGTATGTTATTCTTAAATCTAACGGGGCGATTTGATAAATCTTCGACGATGCCGGTAAAGAATAACACCTACTTCTACCCATCGGCTTCACTAAGTGCTGTGATTTCACAGATGGTCACTTTGCCCAAGGTTATTTCCGCATTAAAAATCCGTGGGGCATATGCTAATGTTGCGAGTGATTTCGTCAATGAATCGGCCCAGTACGATATTTATAAACTTTTGCCGGCATACAGTAACTATGGACGTTGGGCCAATTCAATGACGGGCGTAACATATACCGATGTATTACCTAACCCGGATCTCGTGGCAGAGCGTGTGAAGACGGCGGAAATAGGTTTGGAAACTCGTTTATTTAACAACCGTCTGGGGTTCGATTTTGCTTTTTTTAGAAACCTGGAAGGTCCCAGGATTATCGAATTGGCTACGTCGGTTACTTCAGGTGTAAGAGCGAGACAAACCAATGGGTTGACTTTATTGCGTAAAGGTCTCGAGCTGAGTATCGATGGGACTTTGATTCAACAGAAAGATTTTAGCTGGAATGTAATGGTCAATGCATCAACAAATCATGCCTGGCTACATGACATCGATGGGCATCAAACGCGATCGGGGAATGTTAGTGTTGGTGAGCGATGGGACGGATATTACGTGAATGATTTTCAGCGTGATGAAAAAGGAGTGCCAATTGTGGGTACAAACGGTTTGCCAGCTTACAATCCTTATGTGAGCAGAATAGGTTATAGCGATAATAAATTTACGGCCAGTATCAGCAATAGTTTCCGATACCGTGATTTCAGTTTTAGTTTTCTTGTCGATGGCCGCTTTGGTGGTTTAATAAAAAATGTGCAGGATGCCAAACAGTGGGGATCTGGAACCCATCCCGAATCAGCAAATGAATATCGTCTAAAGGACTGGGAAAATAGGGATGTCAAAGATTATAAAGGAACTATCATGACCAATGGGTTAAAAATAGTCAAGGGGCAGCTCAATACAGATCAGGATGGTAAGATAATCTCCGATACAAGAGAATTTGCCCCAAATGACATTTCTGTATTGTGGCAAAATTGGGCCACTAATTACTATCAGTCGGGACCAATTACGGCCAAAAGTCGAACCTTTGTCAAATTACGGGAGATCGTTTTCAGTTATAATGTACCTGCCAACTTGTTGAAAAATTCCAGATTCTTCCGCAGTGCAAGTGTTTCAGTGGTTGGTAGGAATTTGCTGTATTTCACTGGAAAAGGTACCCAAAATATGGATTTGGACCAATTCACCAGTGCTAGCTCAGACTACCAGACACCATCAGTAAAGAGCTTTGGTCTAAATCTTAATGCAACCTTCTAAAAACTTAGTCAAAATTTTTAAAAATGAAGTACTTTAAATCCACTCTCATTCTTCTCCTGTTCGGGTGCTCTTTCAGTTCCTGTAAAAAGATAACGGATCTACAAAAAGACCCTGCGGCCGTATATAATCCTGCTCCAAAACTTTTGTTTACGGGAATACTTATGCGTTCTTATGATGCGCCATGGAGTGAAGATCATCGACATAATCAGTATATGACACAAAATGAGGCCTATTATGCGGGGCAGCCTTATGGATGGACTACAGGCTCTTTTGAAACGCCCTATGGTATATTGCGTGATGTGTACCGTATGGAAATCGAAGCTGCGAAAACTCCTGAATTGAGTGCTGCTTATATGACTATGGCCAAATTTTTCAAGGCTTATTTCTTTGCCCGAACGACTGAAATGTTTGGTGATATTCCATTGACAGAGGCTCTGCAAGGTGAATCGGCGGGCAATTTTGCACCCAAATACAATACCCAGTTGGAGGTATATCAGCAAGTGCTTAGCTGGCTTGAGGAGGCGAATAATGAACTGGCAAATCTCAAAGAAAAAGGCAATACATTAGATGGCGATTTCTTTTACAATGGCAAGCCTGAGCAGTGGCAGAAACTGGTCAACTCGTTTAAGCTACGTGTTTTAATTAGCCTCAGCAAACGTGCCGACGATAGCCCCGCATTGCGGGTTAAGGAACGCTTTGCTGAAGTTTTGGCGAATCCTACCAAATATCCGCTGATTCTTGAAAATCGGGATAATTTTCAACTCCTTTACAATAATATTAACACCTATCCGCTATGGCCAACAGACGGTGTGATTATAAAAAAGGATGTGCGAAACACATTGGGAGCAACCTACCTGAATATTTTAAAGACTTTACAGGATCCAAGATTGTTGATTCAGGCTCTGCCGGCTTCGGCGATGCCTTCTGATCCTACGCGCCCCTTCGACGTATACAATGGCGGGAAAACAGGCGACCTACAGAGTACCTTGCTAAAACAAGCTGCGGATGGACAGCTATCTATGATCAATTTCGATTATTGGCTCGCTTCGCCGTCTGGGGTTCCATCTATTCAACTTGGTGCCTCCGAAGTCCAATTTGCCCTGGCAGAAGGTATCAATCGCGGTTGGGCTAGCGGAGATGCTGCGGTAAGATTTCAGTCAGGGATAAGTCAGTCGATGCTGTTCTACGGAATTTCTCAAGACAAGATCAATTTGTTCTTACAGGCAAATCCTTACAAAGGGAACAATATGGAAGGGTTAAAGCAGATCCTAACACAAAAGTATGTGGCATTTTTTGAAAACTCAGGAAAACAGGCATTTTTTGAGCAGCGCCGGACAGGAGTGCCAGTTTTTGATATAGGACCTTCGAATGCCAATAATAACCAGATACCGAAACGGTGGGCATACCCTAAGACCGAATACAGTACCAACGAAACTTACTTGAAAGAAGCTTTGCAACGTCAGTTTAATGGATCAGATACCCAAAATGACATTATTTGGCTAATTAAATAAAATACAAAGTAAGCGTAGTTAGTCATGGAAAGACCTCTTGGATTTGTGTCCGAGAGGTCTTTTTACGTAGACAATTGTTTCTATAAATCGTTTATTGCCTCTCTTTGATGGTCAACATACGTATCAGGAGATCTTGTATGGAGAGACTATCAAGCTCTTTTCCAATAAATACCAGTGTATTCATTTTTCTTTCATCCTTTTTCCAATGGTTACCGTAGTCCATATCGACTCGTGAACCGACGGTCTGTATAATGATTTTTTTGTCTTCATCTTTTTTATAACCAATTCCCTTCATTCGGTAAATTTTGTTTGGATACTTGCCGACGAGTTTGCTCAAACCGAGAAATAGGTTTACGAAATTAAATTCTTCAGCAAAAGTATAGACGCGCGTTGCAATATCGCTCAGATGTTGTTTTGCCAGACTTGATTTGCCAAGTATCAGTGAGCTGCTTAGATTAACGTTCTTCAGAAAAGAAAAGGCTTCTATTTTTTTTGTGTACTTTATTTCCTCAATTATTTCGAAAGGAAACCCCTCCGTTACTGTTGACTGGAGAGTTTTCGCTAATGGGTTTACATGTGCTAAGTAGTTGCTTAAATAGCTCAAGTATGCTGAATGTACCGCTTCGGTTTTGTTAATGACAATGACGTCGGCAGCTGTGATTTGCCGTAACACTTCATCCCTTTCCTTGATCTGATCTTCAATAAGTGCAGCATCAACCAAGCAAATAATCTTTTTTAATGGGAAGTAGCTCTTAAACACTGGATGCCTTGTAAAAGGTTCTGTTATAGCATCGGGTATGGCAAGACCTGTACATTCAATAACGAGTTCATCAAAGCTGTCTTGTTTTTGATAGAGCGATTCGAGTGCGGTGTAAAGTTCATCGTTCAGCGTACAACAGATGCACCCCTCTTGGAGCGCTACCAATTGTCCATAGTTTTCATTGAGCAAGGAACTATCTATATTTAGTTGTCCTATCTCATTTTCAATGATAGCAAAACGTTTTTTCGGATAGGATTTCATTAAGGCATTTAGAAAAGTCGTTTTTCCTGCACCTAAAAAGCCAGTTAAAATGGTTACTGGGCGAGCATGGGCTGTATTCATTTGCGATGATTATACATTTAATCTGCTTCTGGTATCATCCCAACGAAAGTCGGGGAAAGGCAGATCTTATTTCAATAAATTGAAAAATTCGTTTCGTTTACTTTCTGATAAGAATATACCGCTGTATTCCAGTGTTGTTGTACAGCTGCTGGTGTCTTTGACACCCCGGGCGGAGACACAGAGATGATCGGCATCAATCACAACAATGATATCATCTGTTGCTAAGGTGGATCTGAGCTCATTGTAAATCTGTAAAGTAAGGCGTTCCTGCACCTGTGGTCGATGCGCATAGTATTCTACAATACGGTTTATTTTTGACAGTCCTATTACGCGGTCTTTGGGGATATAGCCTATATGTGCCCGCCCCACGATTGGTAAAAAATGATGTTCACAGGCAGAATTTACCCGTATGTCTTTTTCTATCAATAGCTTATTGTAGCCATAGCGATTTTCGAAGGTGGACAGCTTGGGCTTGTTAACCGGGTTAAGGCCATAGAACAATTCGTTGATATACATTTTTGCTACACGATGGGGCGTTCCGCTCAGACTGTCATCTTGGAGGTCGAGGCCAAGTTCATACATGATGTCCTTAAAAAGTTGAGATATCTTGCTGATTTTTTCTTCGTCTGTTCGATCAAATGCATCGGGCCGCAGGGGAGTATCCATTGAAGTCATCATGTGTTGGTCTCCTAAATCTTCCGGATTGGATGCTGCATCTTTTTTTAATAATGTGTTCATAAATTAATTTTTATCAAATCGTGCTGATTATACCTCTTGTCTATTGTCAAATGGAGTTGCCATTTCATAGCGCTATTCGTGTTATAAATATAGTTAAAAAACAGTAAATGCAATATAGTTGCTTTTGATGTTTTTTAACTATATTTGATAGGTAAATCTTTAATGCGTTATGTTTAAGCAATTTATTCTAGTTTTTTTATTTGTTGTTGCAGGAAGTAAAACTAATCCAGTCTTTTCTCAAGGGGTAACGGAATCACAACATTTGGTAGATCATAAGCCTTTGATGAATGAGGTTTGGAAAACCTTTGACACCATGCTCTATAAAGTTAACAAGGTTAATGGCAAGACGGTTTACACCCCCTATTTTCCGAGTAAGCTGTCGAAACTGGATGGAACAAGTGTAGAGTTGCAAGGCTATATGGTGCCGTTAAAGGCCGGTCTTCGCCATAATAGGTTCCTTTTGTCGGTTTTGCCGGTGCAGCAGTGTATGTTTTGTGGACAAAATGGTATTCCACCGATGGTGGAGGTTACGCTGAGCGACAACAATAAAGTGTGGTTAAAAGAGAATCCTGTTATTGTAAAAGGCTATGTCAAATTAAATGAGAAAGATCGGAGCAGGGTTGAAATCTTTATAAGAGATGCAGCTCTTTTAAAACAGTAAAGATTATCAAAAGCTAACGATTCCGCCAGGTCCACCAAAGAACGATTCCATAGATAAGCACAGCGACCGCAAGCAGTAAAAATAGTTCGAAACTTGTCTCCGGAAAACTAGTCGATTGTGAAAGAAAGGCGGATATTAATAAAATGCCGAGTATGCCTGAGGTTATGCTCACAATGAGTTTTTGAGCTTTGTTTAACGCGGGTTTTGTTTGTTGTGCTACTTTCTTCTCGAGGATCTCATGTACAGGTTCGGTTTCCTTCAATAGTGCAATATCGAGATCAAGCTGCACTGCCATTAAATTGAGGGTATAAGCCCTTGGTAGAACTTCAGCTTTTTCGATGCGTTGCACAGACCGAAGATTCAGTTTGACAAGATCAGCAAGTTGCTGTTGGGAATATCCTTTACTGATACGGGCATTTTTGATCAAAAGCGCTATTTTCTCTTTGCTGGATTTATTGGTCATTTTATGACATTTTGCGGCGTATTCAAATGTCGTGAAATTAAATGATTTAAGGCTATAGCTTTGTGTAAAAAAAATCATGATCGCTATTGCTCTTGAATTGGTCGTCTCCCAGTTTTTGCTGGGTTATTTTTGCAAGCGGAACCTCCAGGTTCTGGGGTTTTCCTCAAAGGTCGGATCTTTCCTCTTTTGTCTGTTTGGGCCCATAATATACGTTACTGCTCTCTATTTGAGTATTGCTTATTTAGTCGGAAATCCGTATCAACTAAATCCAAATTATACGGTATCTGATTTTTTTGGCAGTCTTTATTATGTATCAAAAGCAGTGGTATTTGAGGAATTGATCTTTAGGGGAGCCGTATTATATATTCTTATGAGACGCTGTGGTCAGGGGAAAGCTGCATTGATCACGGCGCTGGCTTTTGGCATTTATCACTGGTTTTCGTACGGTATCGTGGGGCAGATTTTTAAGATGCTGGAAGTTCTTGTATCGACCGGTATAGTGGGGTATTTATTTGCACGAATTTGTATTAAAACAGGTAAAATAGTGCATCCGATTGTTTTACATTTTGGTTATAATTTTGCAACGATGATTCTATTTTCGAAAGAAAAAAATATCGGACTGCAGCTCCTGATAAAAACGTATGCGGTAGACCCAGTCAAACCCGAGGGGATTTTGCCTTTGTTCGTCCTCGTTAGTTATTATATCGGTTTTCCGCTGTTGTGCTATATTTTTCTTAAAAAACTAAAAGCTGCAAATAATTTGTCCTGACTGCCTGCTAGTACCTATCATTTGCTCGCTTTATTACTTGCATGTTGAGGAACGGGTTCCTTTTTTTTGTGATTTATTTACATTGATTATCATATAAATACGTTTGTTGTTTTGTTTTAATCATTTGATTAAAACAATTGTTTGTTTTTAATTCTTTTTTCTATCTTTGCATAATACAAGGAAGTTTAATCGGGATGAAAGAGAAGAAAATAGATCTGTCGACGGAAACGAAAATTAAGGAAGCGGCGAGGGTTGTATTCTATAAAAAAGGTTTCTCAGCAACCAGGACAAGGGATATTGCCGAAGAAGCAGGGATCAATCTTGCTTTGCTCAATTATTATTTTCGGAGCAAAGAGAAGCTTTTTGAAATTATTATGTTTGAAACCTTTTCGGCTTTCGTACAGAGTATGGCTGTTATCCTTAATGATGAAACAACCAATCTTGAAAGTAAAGTTGAATTGATAGCCAATAGATATATCGATTTTATCATCAGAGAACCGGAGGTGCCTACTTTTTTGATTTCGGAAATCAGAAACAATCCTCAGGAACTCCTCGAAAAGTTGCCAATCAAACAATTGCTAAACAATTCTGTTTTTTTTAAACAGCATCATGAAGCCGTAACACAGGGCTTTATTATGGAGCCACATCCTTTACATTTTTTAATGAATTTATTGGGGTTGGTTGTGTTTCCTTTTATCGCAAAGCCTTTGATTATGGGGGTACAAGATCTCGATATCGAACAGTTTAATGCACTTATGATAGAGCGTAAGAAGCTTATACCGATATGGATAGGAGCGATGATGAAAGCAAAATAATTTTTTTTGTCCCAAACTTAATCAAATGATTAAATCTAAAGATTAAAAAATAATGCCACAATATATGAACAACGCAGTTATGAAGTATTGTTATTTAACGCATGTTATTCTTTTATTGATCCTGTTGCATGTTGCAAATAGGGCAACTGCACAAGGAGAAGCGCTTACTTTGGAGCGTTGTTATACGCTTGCCAAAGCAAATTATCCAGCAATTAAAAAAATGGATCTGATAACCAAAACGGGTGAGTATACCATCCAAAATGCCAATAAAAGGTTTCTCCCCCAAATTAGCTTCTCAGGTCAGGCAACCTATCAATCGCAAACAGTAAGTTTTGCGGATGCTGTAGGTTCATTGCCGGGTATTTCCTTACCTTCTATCAGTAAAGATCAGTATAAAATACAGGGTGAAATTAGTCAGCTCATTTACGATGCCGGCAATATAAAAATGCAGACGGATTTAATCGCTGCAAATACGGCATTGGAGGAGCAGACCTTAGTATCCAGTCTCTATGGGATCAATCAACGTATCAATAGTCTTTATTTTGCTGTTTTATTAATCGATGCCCAATTGAAGCAGAACGAGTTAAACAAGGCTAACTTACAGACTCAGGTACAAAAAGCTGAGGCTGCTTTTGACAATGGGGTAGCATTTCGTAGTAATGTGGAAGAGTTGAAAGCTGAAGTATTGAATATAGAAATGCAGACCACAGAATATACATCTAATCGTACAGCATATTTAAATATGCTGTCGCTCTTTATAGGAAAGAAGCTGCCCGAATCCATGCAATTGGAATTGCCTACTGCTCAGTATACGCTTTCCGCCATTAACAGACCTGAATTAAAAGCTTTTGATTTACAAACAAACATCGTTGACCAACAGGAGAAACAATTGAAATCCGATTATCTTCCACAGGTAAGTGGCTTTTTTCAAGGGGCATATGGAAGGCCAACCCTCAATATCATTGAAAACAAATTTGGTCCCTGGTACGTTACGGGGCTGCGTTTTTCTTGGTCGCTAAGTAGCTTTTACTCACTGTCGAACAAAAGAAATATCCTTCAGCTCAATCGTCAGTCTATTGATGCCGATAAGGAGACATTTTTGCTGAATGCCAAAGTTGACCTGAGCCAACAGGGTGAGCAGGTCAATAAATATACCATCTTGATTCGACAGGATGATGCTGCGATTGCCTTGCGGACATCGGTAACTCAATCTGCTGAGGCGCAGTTGAGCAATGGAGTGATCACGACCCACGAGTATATTCAAAAATTAAATGCAGAACACTTGGCCAAGCAGCTCAAAATATTGCACGAGATCCAATTGTTACAAGCGATCTATAATTTAAAATTTATAGCCGGGAATTAACTGTAAACATCAAAAAATGAAAAGATTAATCCTATTTATTACTGCGCTCTCTTTGCTTAGTGGTTGTAAGCAACATAATGAATATGACGCTTCAGGGAATTTTGAGGCTGACGAAGTGATTGTCTCTGCGCAGCAAAACGGAATATTGATGCAATATGCTGTTGAAGAAGGAAAGCAATTGAAACCTGGAGATACTGTCGGAAAAATAGATGTCCGTACTGCTGAATTGCAAAAAGAACAAGTGCAGGCAAGTATCGAAGCTTTATCTCAAAAGACGGTGAATCCCAGGGATCAGGTTGAACTAGTACGGCGCCAACTGGTCGTTCAGGAAGCGCAATTAAAACAACAGCTGTACGAAAGGACCCGGACGGAAAATCTGGTAAAATCAGATGCCGCAACACGTAAACAGCTCGATGATATCAATGCGGTAATCGATCAATTGCAGAAACAAATAGCCGTGACCAAGCAACAACTCACCCTCAATACATACAATACAAATACTCAAAATCGGAGTATCTTGAGTGAGAAAAATCCCTTAGAGAAATCTGCTGCACAGATTCAGGAACAGATCAATAAGGGACAGGTGATCAATCCTATTGGTGGGACAGTTTTGGTAAACTATGCACTACAGGGTGAGTTGCAGGTCGTCGGTAAACCTTTATATAAAATTGCCAACACGACGAAGCTTTATTTGAGGGCTTATATTACCGGAATTCAGTTGCCACAGATAAAAGTCGGACAGGCGGTGACTGTGCGCATTGATGATGGCAAAGAGCATTATAAGGAATACCCCGCAACAATTACATGGATTTCAGATAAATCTGAGTTTTCACCAAAGACAATTCAGACTAAAGATGAGCGCGCTAATCTTGTTTATGCGATCAAAGTAAGTGTGAAAAATGATGGTTATTTAAAAATAGGGATGTATGGTGAGGTCCTTTGGTCAAAGTAAGTTATTATGATCGCTGTCAGTGTAAAAAATATGGTCAAAACCTACGGTAATGTTAGAGCCGTAGATGACGTTTCTTTTGAGGTAAAGAAAGGTGAGTTGTTTGGGCTGATAGGGCCTGATGGCGCCGGTAAAACATCAATTTTCCGAATACTAACCACTTTACTGCTTGCGGATAGCGGTACTGCTGCTGTAGAGGGATTTGATGTTGTCAGAGAATATCAACAGATACGCAATCGGGTAGGGTATATGCCAGGACGTTTTTCATTATACCAGGACCTGACGGTAAAGGAGAATCTCACTTTCTTTGCGACAGTTTTTGGTACAACCATTCAGGAAAATTATCCACTTATCAAAGATATTTATGATCAGATACAACCCTTCAACGATCGTAGAGCAGGGAAATTGTCTGGCGGAATGAAGCAGAAGCTGGCCTTATGCTGTGCGCTGATCCATAAGCCCGACGTGCTTTTTCTGGATGAACCGACAACAGGTGTCGATGTTGTATCCAGAAAGGAATTTTGGGAAATGTTGACCAAACTCAAGGAACAGCAGATCACGATCGTGGTATCCACACCCTATATGGATGAAGCTCGACTGTGTGATCGTATTGCATTAATGCAGGGCGGAAGGATTATGTCAATCGATGAACCGTCAGGTATTATAAAAAGTTTTCCAAAGCCACTATATGCGGTTAAAGCGGACAATATATATAAACTGCTCCAGGATCTCCGTTCGGATCAGGCGGTAGAAAGCTGTTATGCATTTGGCGAATATTTGCACCTTACCTCAAAATCAGAAGTGGATGGTAGGGAAGGCATTATTGCCCTGGCAAATAAGTATAATCCACAACATCTCGTGGTTGAAAAAATAGCAGCAACGATCGAAGATAGTTTTATCCGCCTGATGCAGGATCAAAATGGTATGAACGAATTCAAACAAGTTACAGATGGAGAATAAGGCAATAGTCTGTAAGGATCTGACCAAGCAATTTGGAGATTTTAAGGCCGTAGATAAAATTACGTTCGATGTTGACCAGGGCGAAATTTTCGGCTTTCTTGGGGCCAATGGTGCGGGGAAGACCACGGCCATGCGTATTCTTTGTGGTTTGTCCTACCCGACATCGGGTGAAGCAACTGTTGCTGGCTTCAATGTGTATAAAGAACAGGAGCAGATCAAAAAGAATATCGGTTATATGAGTCAGAAGTTCTCGTTGTACGATAACCTCACTATTTTGGAAAATATTGAGTTTTATGGTGGCGTTTATGGTGTTTCAAGGGCAGACATAAAGTCGCGGAGCAGTGATTTGGTACATACCTTAGGTTTGGAGAAAGAAGCAAAAAAACTCGTAGGCGAATTACCTTTGGGTTGGAAACAGAAGTTGGCATTCTCGGTAGCGATTTTCCATCGACCTAAAATTGTTTTTTTGGACGAGCCAACAGGAGGTGTTGATCCGATTACCCGACGGCAGTTTTGGGATATGATTTACGAGGCTGCTGCCAATAACATCACGGTGTTTGTGACAACACACTATATGGATGAAGCCGAATACTGCAACCGTATCAGTATCATGGTAGATGGGAAAGTAGAAGCGATGGACAGTCCTACAAATCTGAAACAGCGGTTCGAAACCCATTCCATGGACGACGTATTTTATCAACTGGCACGTGGGGCCAAAAGATCGGGAGATTGATATGAAACAGTTGTTCGCTTTTATTCGCAAGGAGTTTTATCATGTTTTTAGGGATCGTAGAACGTTGCTTATCCTTTTTGGGTTTCCCGTAGTTCAGATTCTCCTTTTTGGCTATGCATTGAGTAGCGAAGTTAAAAATATTGGAATTGCGATCCAGGATAATGCGCGTGATGTCAACTCCAGTGAAATCATAAACCGTATTAAAACAAGCTCATATTTTCAGGTGAAAGATGAAATTGTAAATTATAAAGATGTAGAAAGCCGATTTAAAGATGGAAGCATCAAATGTGCAATAATCTTTCCTGCAAATTTCGGGGAGGATCTATATCGAAAGGATGGTGCTCAAATTCAGCTATTAGCTGATGCTTCCGACCCGAATACAGCCACAATAGTCACCAATTATCTGACAGCTATAATCAAGGCATACCAGCAGGACCTAAATCCCGGAACAGCGTTATCCTATCAGATAGTGCCGCAACTGCGACAATTGTATAATGAAGAGCAGAACGGTTCCCTTAATTTTATCCCTGGAGTGATCGCATTAATTTTTATGATCGTGAGCACGGCACTGACCTCCGTGGCAGTTGTGCGCGAAAAAGAACTGGGGACTATGGAAATTCTATTGGTATCGCCTTTCAAACCCATTATGGTTCTCATCGCCAAAGCGATTCCATATCTCGTGCTTTCACTCGTCAATTTTATCATTATTCTTCTACTTTCGGTGTTTGTACTTGATGTTGAGATCAGGGGAAGTCTGGTGTTGATTTTCGCGGAGAGTATTTTATTTATTATCACCTGTCTTTCTTTAGGCTTGTTGATTTCTAATATCACCGATTCCCAGCAAACTGCCATGTTAATAGCGATGATGGGCATGATGCTGCCGACCTTATTATTGACTGGCTTTATGTTTCCTTTGGAAAATATGCCCTGGATATTTCAGGTTATTTCGCATATCGTACCATCCCGGTATTACTATGCAATTATTAAAGCTGTCATGCTCAAAGGAATGGGCTTTAGTTATGTTTGGAAAGAAACATTGATTCTCGGCGGGATGTCAGTTGTGTTGTTGTCAATTGCATTGAAAAGATTTAAAATCAGGTTGTAATGGAGGTATTAAGATTCATATTACAGAAAGAGTTTCGGCAGATATTCAGAGACAAGATTATCTTGGCCATGATGTTTGTCATGCCGACAGTTCAGCTGATCATCATGCCATTTGCAGCCAATTTTGAAGTGAAGAATATCAATATTGCTTATGTTGACAACGACCACAGTTCTTATTCAAGAACCTTAATCAATAAGATTGCATCTTCAGGATACTTTAAAATCGTAAGTAGTCCACTATCTTATAAAGTTGGATTGGAAATGATCGAAAAGGGAGACGCTGATCTTGTATTGGAGATACCGGCAGGTTTTGAGCGCAATCTGGTGCGGGAAGGTACGCAGCAAGTCAATATCGCAGTGGATGCCATCAATGGTACAAAATCGTCCTTGGGTGGAGCTTATTTAACCAGTGTAATTACTGATTTTAACGGCGGTTTGGATGTAAATATCAAAGCCGCTAAAACAGGTATTTCAGAGCAGGTCGCAACCGTCAAAATAGCGAATTCCAATTGGTATAATCCCAGGGCTGAATACAAGTACTATATGGTGCCGGGTATTTTGGTTTTGTTGCTTACGATGATTGGCGGATTTATTACAGCGCTCAATATTGTCAAAGAGAAGGAAATCGGAACAATCGAGCAGATCAATGTGACGCCCATCAAAAAATGGCAGTTTATCCTAGGGAAACTAATTCCATTTTGGATTGTGGGCATGATTGTTTTTACCATTGGTATGATTGTAATGTATATTGTCTATGGTATTTTTCCGCAGGGAAGTTTACTGCTTTTATATCTCTTTGCTGCAGTTTACCTCATTGCACTATTGGGGTTGGGATTGTTTATTTCTACCCTCGCAGACACGCAGTTGCAGGCCATGTTCATCGCATATTTCTTTATGATGGTTTTTATGCTGATGAGTGGCTTTTTTACCAGCACAGATAGTATGCCGGCTTGGGCAAGAGCGATTTCGCAATGCACACCAGTTACCCATTTTATCAGTGTTGTACGGCTGATTGTCTTAAAAGGGAGTGGATTTCAGGAAGTGAAGAAAGAGCTTGTTTATCTTATTGGATTTGCTTTATTGTTGAATGGTTTAGCCATCTATAACTATAGAAAGACCGTGTGAAAACATGGCGTAGTCATTCGTTCTTTGCTAATTGAACATAGCGCTTACGCTTGTTTAAACCGTCAGATCGTCGGCATAGAACGAGCTGACTCAAGTCTATTTACGTATAATTTCCACACTATCTTTAGGAAAATGATTTTGTAGCCATTGTTGTAGCTTTTCCTGTTGTGTTTGAGGTAGCGGAGTTTTGGTAGAATAAATAAATGCGACAAGGTTGGCTAAGCTATCTTTTTTGCTGTAATGTTGTTGTATACCAATGCTATAGGAGCTTAGCTCGGGAAACAATACCAAGATATCCCGATCGAGTTGTGGATTAGCCAATTGGTATTTGGTAAGTTCATTATTGAGAGCTCTTATGGTAAGGTCTTTTTCACTTACAGCAGCGGTACGCTTATCGATTTCGCTAAGAATACTCGATTTTAGGTCTAAACTGTCCTGATGAATAACCAGCGCGGTATTGGTAATCCCAAATGTTTCCATGCTGTGTTGTAGAGACTCAACTTCTTTTTTGCTGAATTTTTTTGATAAGAAAGCCAGTTCTAATTTCTTTGGATTACCATTCATCTCCAGTTTTTCATAAATAACCGTATAACCTTTATTGCTCAATTCCTGTTGAACGAACTGATTTACTTTGTTTGTGTATTTTTTTTCTTGTAGTAGATTGTAGGCAAAATATACGCTCGGCAATACAAGTATAATTGTGATGATGGTAATACTTTGTGTAATTCTTTTTTCCCGTTGCTGATCGACATAATGTGTTTTGGGGTATCGTAAATATTTGACAATCACAAAGGTCGAAATGCAGATAAAAACACAGTTTATTATATACAGGAATAATGCGCCAGCGAAAAAGCTGAAATTGCCTATTGCGAGTCCATAGCCCGCGGTACAGAGCGGAGGCATCAGGGCTGTTGCAATTGCTACTCCAGGAATTGGATTGCCCTTATCCACTCTTGTAATAGCAATGACACCGACAAGACCACCGAAGATTGCAATCATGACATCGTAAATATTGGGTGATGTGCGTGCTAGTAACTCAGATTGTGCCTCTTTGAAGGGGCTTAAAAGAAAATAGATAAACGACACGACCAAGCTGATCAATGTGGCGATCAGTAGATTTTTTAGCGATTTTTTTAATAACGGAAAGTCAAAAGTCCCTAAGGCGAATCCAGCTCCTACTATTGGCCCCATTAACGGAGATATCAGCATGGCTCCTATAATGACGGCAGTAGAATTTACGTTCAATCCAACAGACGCCACTACAATCGCGCAGGCTAGAATCCAGGCATTAGCTCCGCGAAAAGAAATATTACTGACAACATTTTCCAGAACAGCTTCCTTTTTTTCTTCACCTTGGTGTAGATCAAAAAATCGTAATATTTTATTCATAAATTTATTGTTGTACTAAAAAATATAAATATAGGGCCTAAACTATTCTTAACGTGCTAAAACTATGCCGCCTTTGGTAATTTGGTGTGCCTAGACGATAAAATAAAGTAGCGATGCCGGATGGATCCAACTTTGATCGGATTGCCCGTGATCATAAATAGCGTTCTCTACAGATATTAAATGGCAAGAAGATTTTGCCGACTGCTCATAAAATATTATCTTTTAGTAATTTTAGAACTAAGAAACAAGAAATAGAAATGTCGTTAATAGATTTATCAAAACGCGTGGCGTTGGGAATAGATATCGGTGGAACCAATACAAAATTTGGTGTGGTCAATCATCGGGGCGAAGTACTTGAAAAAGGAAGCATAAAAACAGATGCTTATCAAACGGTGGAAGAGTTTATTGATGCGTTGTACGAGAAAGCTTATCCCTTAATTGAAGCATTTGGTGGTGAACAAAGCTTTGATGGAATTGGTGTCGGCGCGCCTGATGCTAATTATTACACTGGGACAATAGACCACGCTCCCAATCTCCCTTGGAAAGGTGTGATTCGATTTAGCGATTTAATGACGGCCAAATTTAAGATTCCCTGCACCATTACCAATGATGCAAATGCCGCTGCTTATGGTGAAATGCTTTTTGGTGCGGCACGCGGCATGAAAGATTTTATTATGATTACCTTAGGCACGGGCGTAGGAAGCGGCATAGTGGCCGGAGGGAAGCTTATTTATGGACACGATGGCTTTGCTGGCGAATTGGGCCATACCATTGTCAAACCAGGAGGACGAAAACATTGGAGTACGGGTTCTGAAGGAAGTTTAGAGGCTTATGCATCTGCTACGGGGATCACCATTACAGCCAAGAAAATGCGGGCCGAATTTCCGGAATCGATGTTGAATCAATTCCCTGAGGACGCGATCAATTCGAAGACAGTTCATGAATGTGCGCTCAAAGGGGATGCGATAGCCATTGAGGTATTTAGGTATACTGGGCAGAAACTAGGTGAAGCATTAGCAAATTTTGTGATGTTTTCTTCTCCTGAAGCAATTCTACTTTTTGGAGGAGTAATTAAGGCCGGTGATTTTATCTTAAAACCCGCGAAACTCCATATGGAAAGAAACCTTTTTCCTTTGTTTAGAAACAAAGTTAAACTGGTCTTTAGTGAATTGGAAGAGGCTGATGCTGCTATTCTTGGTGCAAGCGCATTGGTCTGGGAAAAATAATATATTGGTTTGTTCTCAAGGCAGAATTACCGCTTATCGGCACTGTTGTGTTTTGAGAACAACTTGGTTAAATCGCTAAAATACAACGGCACTTTCACAGAATACATATGATCTTGTTGTCGGGAATTTATGGAGAAATAACTGACCATTTAATTTATTATAGCGACTGTTATCTTTTTTTGAGAAGCTAAAGGCATAGTCTTTGCTAATAAGTTCTTTTAAACTTAACACTATTCCAAATGAAAAAGACCATTTTTCTCCTTCTGTTGCTGTGTACAGCTTTATTCTCAAAAGCAGATCAACTTCAGGCCTTGACACAAAAGCAAGCCGAAACGGCCGTTGCATACCTTAAAAAAGAACCCATCGTTATTTTATGGTGTAGCTGTTGTGATAATCAAATACCCAAAAAGATTACTGTTCAAGAAGTATATTTCAAGGCATATCCGGATGGAAAATATTATTCTGTGGTTGTAAAAGGACGGGATGAAAGTGGGGCCGAAGTAGAGGAATATGTAGACTTGGCTTATGTGTTCGTAAAAAAAGGTAAAAAAGCGAAAAGCTTAGGAAAAGTGTTGAAATATGAGTGTGACCCTTGTACAAAACCATTTGACTGGGCGGCTTAAATTCTTGACGCGACATATTATCGCTAATCTATTCTGTTTGCTTCAAGAAGTTATACCCTCAATGGTGATAACTTAGGATCATACCGAAAGTTTGGGGGGTAAAGTTTTTAAGCATACAGTTTCATTACTCTATATAAGAAGA
>NZ_MKWH01000037.1:0-234065 GCF_001899705.1 Sphingobacterium sp. 40-24
GAATGCGGCGGTCTTGAAAACCGTTAACTGTCACAGGTTCGGGGGTTCGAATCCCTCACTCTCCGCAGAAAAAGCCTTTCAGAAATGAAAGGCTTTTTGCATTTTAGCCCAATCCGTCCCCTTACTCTTCTTAAGAACTAACCTCAAGTTTATATCCTTTACCACGTATAACCGTAATTTTGATAGTCGGATCAAACTCCAATTTTTTTCTAAGTTTTGATATAAACATATCTAGACTGCGCCCGACAATAATCCCCTCATCTTCCCAAATCTCTTTTTGCAGCCGGGTTCGTGCTATCGTCTGGTTAGGTGACAAGGCGAAAATATGCAACAGACGAGTTTCCGTTCCGGTGAGATCAATCGTGTTGTCATGAATGACCATTTCTCGCTCCTGCGGATTAAACAAAACTGACCCAAAGGCTAAAACAGAGTTATTTCGATCGTACAACACAGCACTTCGCCTCCGATCCGTTTTCAAAAAAATGAATCCAGCAAATACTAAAAACCACAGAATAATCAAAAAAAGGCTACTCGCTGCCGTGTTTATTCCGGTAGGTTTAAATTTAATGTTAACCATGTAACATCCTTTAGGTTGCACTCTTCCTCTGCAAGCAATAATATCATCTTTTTTATTACTGGAAATAGCATATCCATAAGCTACGCTTGAGTTGCCACAATTCAGGACGTTAACAACGTAATCACTGGCAAGAGGATCATTGACCAACAGGCGCTGAATAGCACTCACCAGCGAGTCCGGTTTAAAGGTGATTTCATTCTCAAACCTGATCTGATATTCATTTTCTTGAATCTTTTCAATCGGAAGCACCCTTGATCTACTGTCACCCGACTGTGTAAGCAGTTCATCCCCTATCCGCCGAAGCAAAACTTCTCTCCTGGCGCTATCAAAATCGTTTGTACCAGTCTTATCAAAAGCGATAAAGGCCATTGCAATAAACAAGAGCATTATCCCGCCATACAAGTACTTCCGGTTCCCTGAGAAAATATTTCGGCTTTCAGACATACGATTTACAATTTATTTACAAAGATTACATCACTATTTACAGTCTAAATCCCACTATATAAGTATCATCAACGTATTTTTGTTACATCACGCTAAAAAGGATACGAGAAAAAAGTTTGAACGGATCTAATTTACTGTGATAAATCGAATCTTCATTAAACTTTTAAAAATATGAAAAAAATTATCTATGTATTGGTCTTACCGCTTGCCATAGGAAGCGGCTTGGCATTTGCCAATCGCGAAATCAAAAATGAAACTTTTAAAAAATCGGCTGCGAAATCACGCACTCGTTCTGAAATGACCGCCGAAAGGAATAAATGGGAAGCGACTCCTAATGGTATAAAGTTCAAAAAATGGCAAGAATCTCCCGAAGGCATAAAAGTACTTGACAACGCGGCGAAAATAAAAAATCAGATAAAGAATTCTGCCGACATAGCCGCAGTTGTAACTTCGCTTTATCTTCCACTAGGAGCACAGTTAGGTTTCGGTGTGATGGTTAGAATTAATCGTGAAGACTATATTCTCAGTTTTGGCCTGGAAAATTCCAATGAATTTCAACAATTGCGAAGCTTGAAAGTAAACGACAAAATAACGATAAGGGGTCGTGGTGTCATGTACGCGCCTAAGTATTCGTATCCAATAGTAGCGGGCGACTATGTACAAAGAGATAACAAAATAATTTATAAACGCATACCTAACCAAGGCGCTTGCTGAGTAACGTAACAACCACTCCACAAGAAAAGCCTTTCAGCATTGAAGGGCTTTTTTGCAAACACAACTATTTGTACAAAAATTAAAATCACAACGAAAGTAACCTTGTTACTCAAATTAAGTCACCAAACCAACTCGATAAATTTCGACAGCCTAGCAACCGACCTAAATTGGATGAAAGGAAAAATAACAAGCGAATTAAACAAATCTGATCAACAACGAACAAACCAAAACACCAGGTAAAAAAACTGATTACCAACAGTTAAGAAAAAAAACACAGAAAGTATCTAAAAAAAACTTCATTTTTTTTTTAAAAAACACTGTGGAATCCATTCTTTTCTGCCATCATTATAAGGAGTAACAACAACGTGTTAACCTAAAGATGACGATCATGGCAGAATTAAATCAAAAAACGCAAGAAACGGGAAAGAAAAAAATAAGAAGCAGGAAAATGGCCCCTAAAGTAGATTTAACAGCGATGGTAGACCTCGCATTTCTTCTCATTACATTTTTTATGTTGACCACAACATTAAATAAACCATCTGCAATGGATATCGCCATGCCAGACAAAACTAAATCAGCTATAGAAAGTTCGGTTCTTATTGATGAAAACCGCACGGCAACTCTTATCCTGGGCGAAGGAAAATTCATGTGGTATCATGGGGATTTCAAAAAACCGATCAGCTCTTCACAAATACCGGTAGATATCGACAAAGGGCTCTCGGCTGTTATTGCACAGTTAAAAGCTAAGATTAGCACCATGCCCAATACAAAGGACATGATTGTATTGATTAAACCTAGCAAAGAAGCGCGCACGAAAGATGTTATTCAAACGATAGACCATTTGAAGGACCAGCATATCTCACGTTACGTAATCAGTAAAACGCAAATCGAAGAAGAAAAGCAATTGCTCGCTGCACTCCAGTAACATTGATTTAAACGATATCTTGTCCATGCTTTGAGATAACCTATTGAATGAGCCTTTCATAGGTAAAATCAATTAGTGATCAAAAAATGCGGAAATGCTTACTATTTGATCAAATATACAATAACAAGTTTACCGAAAGATCGTATGATCCATCGATCTTTCGGTAGATTCCAGACGCGTAGCCTATATTATCTTTTATCCAGATTATTCCAATAACGTTCCACATTTTCTTTTACCTCAACCGGTAGGGATGCATAATTGTCCGAAAACGTTGTTTGGCTATAACCATCTGCTTCCTCTGCACGGAGACGGTAAAACTTATTCTTATAAAGAACTAGTCCAATACAGCTTAGCTGCTTTTGCAGGTCATCCTTTGGATGCCTTGAATAGATAAATAATGCATCCAATTTACCATCCCTATCCGCATCAAAAAATGCCTTTCGAGATTCCCAAACCGACGTAACAATCCCTTCTTCGGATATCAATTCATCAGCAACAAGCTGCCACATTCCATCGATCTGCTGAAATTGTTGTACATAAAGTTTGTCGGGATCAGCACCCCGTTCCTCTTTTGAAAAAACAATATAATTATCTTCTTTTGGAGTCTGAAGGCGTTCCACTTGTAACACACGCTTCCCCTTAAATGGAAAACCAGAAGACTGAAAATTTTCCTTATTGATCGAAATTGTTGTAACCTGTGCCTCAACAGCATAAAATCCCATCGATAATAGGATAAAAAGAACGTATTTTCCCATATGTTTTTCCCTTAGTATTGAGTCAATTTACTGACAATAAAAGAGAATTACAAAATTTCAACGAGACATCTTTACATCCAAGTGATGCGATTCTCTATAAATGTCACTACATTTAATCCAGATAAACATCATGAAAAAGTTTTTGATCCAGCTATAGGCCTTTATTCATGAGCATAGATCATACGCCGATGAAACAGGATATTCAGACACTCGATGACATTAAAGTATTAGTAGATCAATTCTATACGACGATACGTAAAGATACTTTGCTCGGACCTATTTTTAAAGAACGAATCCAAAACAATTGGGCTATACATCTTGAAAAGATGTATAGTTTCTGGCAGACTATCCTGCTGGATGAACATAGTTATTTCGGCAGCCCTTTTCCACCCCATATCAATTTACCCATTGATGCACAACACTTTGGTCAATGGCTCAATTTATTCGAAGCAACAGTAGATTGCTTATACATTGGACAAAAGGCCGAAGAGGCCAAATGGCGTGCGCAGAAAATGGCCCAAATGTTTCAGTTCAAACTGGAATACCTGCAGGCCAATCCCAACAAGAAACCCTTGATCTAAAGTTGGCCTACAAAGCCCACTTGATCACATTGATAAATAAAAATTAATCCATAAAAAAAGCCCTTGGAAACTATCCAGGGCTTTTTTAGT
Source organism: Sphingobacterium sp. 40-24 (assembly GCF_001899705.1). NCBI lineage: Bacteria > Pseudomonadati > Bacteroidota > Sphingobacteriia > Sphingobacteriales > Sphingobacteriaceae > Sphingobacterium > Sphingobacterium sp. 40-24. Next base: position 4,087 of record NZ_MKWH01000037.1, read on the forward strand.
TGATGTGATTCAATTTATGCTTTTTCTTCTTTTAAGGAAGTAGATTCTTTTTTGGGTTCCTTTTCTTCGAAACCTGAGCGTAAAATTTCATCCCATAAGGAAGAACTTACTCCAAAGCCTTTTTCGGGATCAGAATAATGATGCAACATATGGTGCTGCTTGATGCGTTTGAAAATGCCGCTTTTAAAATTAGCATGGTGCATCGCATAATGACATTCGTCATAGATCAAATACCCCACCATAAAACCTGAGAAAAAGCAGGCCAGGATAAACTCATTCGAGAAAAACAATGTAAAACCAAGATACACCAAAAGAGCGAGTGGAATACTCGCTGACAATGGCATCACCAAACGCATACGGTCTCTTGGGTAATCATGATGCACACCATGGAAAATAAAAGCAATTCGCTTTCCCCATTCCGTTGTCGGGTGAAAATGAAATACCCAACGATGTAATGCATATTCAAAAGCAGTCCAGAAAGCTAAACCAAAAATAAAATACCCCATGTATGTTAAGAAGGAAACCTCTCCCCAAACTAGCGCTTTATACGAAAAGAACACAACCACGGGTACATAGAAAATCAAAGGTACACTCCAATGCACCTTCGTCAAAGACTCTAAAAAGTCATTCTTGAACATGCGCGTAGATTCCGTAGAATTTGAAACATAATTACGCTTTGCCATAATACTATTTTTATTATTCCCTTACAAAAATAGATATTTTAAGCACAAATGAAGAAGGTTTCTGATGAGAAAAACAAAATAACTGACCTTTTTAATAAAAAGGTTAAACGACGATCATTACCCCGGTTAAGTTAAACCCTTTTTATTCCATCTCCTACCCTAAATTTCACTCTTTTCGCTTCAATCACCTAAAATCTAAGCATCAGAAAATTGACAAATCCAAGACAGTTCAATTATTTAAAATTGACTGTTCCACCAGCCATTTTCTTTTCTACACGTTGTTCTGGTTTTCCATAAACATCAATGACGCCACCGCCACGTGTTTTGGTTTCGATGGAATCAGTAACATAAACATCCGCTTTACCACCACCATTGACGGTGACCACCGTGGTGTTCGTCTTAAAATCTTTTCCTTCATATTTACCGCCAAAATTCGAAATGATCTCCTGTTTGTTTGCCTTTCCATACAAAGCGATTGTAGCACCTGAGGTCACTTTTATTTCAGCTGTTTTTACCGCTGTATAGAGATCGACCAGACCACCTTCTGAAGCATATACTTTTAAGTGATCAGCAGCAACTGTATTATTTGTGGTCGCAAATACCTTGGCCCCTTTTTTTGCTTCCACATTGTTCAAACTCTTGTAATACACCTTCACAGAGATATTCCCCCCTTGCAGCATGTTCAACGTATTCATTTTCAAAACCAAGGATCCATTTGTGTTGACCACCTTAACATTCTCGTGATTCTGTCCTTCAAACGTCACCAAGGACTCGTCGGACTTAATCAACTCCACCTGAATCTTGTCTGTCGCTACAACCGAAGAAAAATCGCCAACATTTTGCTTCACCTGCCCAAACCCCATTTGGGCAATTAATAAAAGAATTACACTGACTCCTAAAAATTTCATATTTACTTGACTTTTTATTGTTGTTCGTCAAAAAATAAGCCAATTCCTACTAAGAACAATATTTTTAACCTATTTTGACATAAAAAAATGCCCCCATAAAGTGTTTAACTTTTTGGGGGCACTAAAGACGTTTTTATAATCTATTTTTTAGCTTATACTTATAGTTTGCTATTGACATCTACTGCATTCAAATCAGCGAACGCTTCTTTCAGACGAGCAACAAAAGTTTCTTCACCTTTACGTAACCAAACGCGTGGATCGTAATATTTTTTATTCGGAGAATCAGCTCCTTCAGGATTACCGATTTGACCTTGCAAATAATCGTGGTTTTTCGCTTCATAGGCTCTCACACCATCCCAAAACGCCCATTGCATATCGGTATCAATGTTCATTTTGATTGCACCGTATGAAATCGCTTCTGCAATTTCTTCAGGAGATGAACCAGAACCACCGTGGAATACAAAGTTTACTGGTTTTTCAGCAGTAAGATTATATTTCTCACGAATATATTCTTGTGAATTGTGTAATATAACTGGTTGCAACTTCACATTACCTGGTTTGTAAACACCATGAACGTTACCAAATGCAGCTGCCACTGTAAATTTGTCAGATACTTTAGACAGTTCTTCAAAAGCATAGGCAACCTCTTCCGGCTGAGTATACAGTTTTGAACTATCTACATCCGAGTTGTCAACACCATCTTCTTCACCACCTGTAACACCCAACTCGATCTCCACGGTCATACCAAGTGGTTTCATACGTGCTAAGTATTTAGCTGAAATTTCAATATTTTCTTCAATTGGCTCTTCCGATAAATCCAACATGTGAGAAGAGAACAATGGTTTTCCGTGTTGCGCAAAGAATTTCTCGCCAGCGTCCAACAAACCGTCGATCCAAGGTAAAAGTTTCTTAGCTGCGTGATCTGTATGCAGAATAACCGCTACACCATAATGCTCAGCTAATAAATGAACATGTTGTGCTGCAGATACCGCTCCCAATACACAAGCTTGTAAATTATCGTTGTTCAAGGTTTTACCAGCGTAGAATTGCGCTCCACCATTTGACAATTGAATAATTACAGGAGAATTTACTGCTTTCGCAGTTTCCATAACCGCATTGATAGAGTTTGTTCCGATAATGTTTACCGCAGGCAAAGCAAACTTATGTTTCTTCGCTACCTCAAACAACTCTTGTACTTGATCTCCTGTCAATACACCTTTAAAATCTTTTAGGCTCATATTTCTGTTATTGATTTATTTTAATCTTTCATTATACTTGAAGCTACTAAATTATTAAAAATTATTATTACTTCCTAATTTTTATAGTGTACTAAATACACTATCAATCCATAGGGAATATAGAATCTTAACAAATCATAAACCTCTGATTATTCCTTTGAATAGAATAGTCCACTTGTCCCTATTTTTCCCAATACCATGAACAACAGGATATCCGCAATTATCATTGGATCACAGATAAGGCATCTTGAATGTATTCAGAAATACGAATTATTTTAAATATTGTGTCGAGATTGATTAAATTTGGATTCACCAAATTGTCACTATTATGCTACAGGTATACGGTATCAAAAATTGTAACACAGTAAAAAAAGCACTTACATGGTTGGAAGACAACAATATCCCCTTTCAATTTCATGACTTCAAAAAAGAAGGTGTCAGTGAGGATAAATTAAAAGAATGGGAAACACAGGTAGACTGGCAGGCCTTAGTGAATAAAAAGGGAACTACATGGAAAAAACTATCTCCGGAAACTCAAGAACAAGTCGTAGACAGTAATAGCGCCAATAAGGTGCTTCAGGAAAACACGAGTATGATTAAACGTCCCGTTATTGAATACAATAAAGGCATATTACTTGGTTTTAATGAAACAGAGTACGTAACAAATTTAAAATAGTTCCAGAAAGCTCCCTGGAATGGAGGTCTTAAAAAGCCTCCAATTGTACCAAATACACCTTTAAAGTCCCCCTTTTTCCCTTAACTTTTAAGACGTCGTTTTCGTTTTTTTTGGCTCAATGTACTTTTCATTGTATATTGGAGCAAATAAACATAATTTAAGTAAACGTATGATGAAAAGAATTGCACTGGCTTCTTTAAGCCTTGTTGCGTTGAGCTATGCTTATCCGGCCTTTGCACAGGAGAAAACATCCAATTATAGCTATACTGAGGCCTTTGCACCCTTGTTTTTTAAAAATAATGGTAACGAATATCGTTCCGCAGCCGGAAAACCGGGCCCTGCCTACTGGCAAAATGCAGCCGATTATAAAATTCAGGCTTCCCTGAATGATCAAAATGATCAAATTACAGGAGCTGTTGAGATTACTTATAGTAACAATAGTCCGGACAATATGAACTATCTGTGGTTGCAGTTAGATCAAAATATGTTTTCACAACATGGCCGTGGTCAATTGATCTCCCCCTTGACCGACAGCCGTTACGGTGATGGCAACTCCACTTTTGATGGTGGATATCAGATACAATCGGTTACGGACGTAAACGGAAATACGATCGAACATATTATTGACGATACCCGCATGCAGCTTCGACTTCCGACGGCATTAAAGAGCAAGGGCGGAAAAATAACTTTTAAGATTAAATACCAATACACCGTTCCTAAATATGGAGCTGATCGTACCGGTATACTTGATACAAAAAACGGAAAAATCTATGCCATTGCACAATGGTTCCCAAGACTGTGTGTCTATGACGACATTAGAGGTTGGAATACGCTTCCTTATACAGGACCAGGAGAGTTCTATCGTGAATTCGGAAATTACCAGGTTGAGATCACTACTCCAGCAAACCACATGGTTGTCTTGGGTGGCGAATTGTTAAACCCACAGGAAGTATTTACAGCTGAGCAACTCAAACGATACCAACAGGCACAACGTAGCGATGAAACCGTAATCATCCGCTCCGCCGAAGAAGTTACCGCAAAAAACTCCAGACCTGACAAGAAAACCTTAACCTGGAAATATCAACTTAATAATGCGCAAGACATTGCCTGGGCCTCCTCTACGGCATTTATAGTAGATGGTGCGAAGATCAATCTGCCCAGCGGAAAAAAATCCCTTGCTTTGTCAGCCTATCCAATTGAAAGTAACAGTAACAATGCCTGGGAACGCTCGACAGAATATACAAAAGCCGCAATTGAAATCTATTCAAAAAGCTGGTTTGAATATCCTTACCCTGTAGCTGTGAATGTAGCTTCCAATGTTGGTGGAATGGAATACCCAGCCTTGTCGTTCTGTGGCAATCGGGCCAAAGCAGGTTCACTTTGGGGGGTTACTAACCACGAGTTTGGTCACAATTGGTTCCCAATGATTGTCGCATCCAACGAACGTGAACATGGCTGGATGGATGAAGGGTTCAATACATTTATTAACGAACTCGCTACAAAGGAATTCAATAATGGTGAATATTACCGTAATCAGGCGAGCAGATCCTACATCTTTACTGCCCGTAATCTTGAACCGATCATGAGTACTCCGCAAAACATGAAAGAACGTAATATTGGTGCTTTGGTCTACTATAAGCCAGCTTATGGACTGAAATTATTGCGAAACGAAATCATCGGTCCTGAGCGCTTCGATTACGCTTTTAAAAAATATATCCAAGAATGGGCTTACAAACACCCTACTCCAGAGGATTTCTTCAAAGCCATTGAAAACGGTGCTGGAGAAAACCTAAACTGGTTCTGGCGCGGGTGGTTTGTCAACAACTGGCAAATGGACCAAGGTATAAAATCAGTATCCTATGTCAACAACGAGCCAAAATTTGGCGCACTTGTCACCGTGGAAAATCTCGAAAAATTACCGATGCCAGTTATTATTGAAGCGACAACCGTATCGGGCAAGAAGATCCGAAAAAAACTACCGGTGGAAATCTGGGAAAGAAACGATGTATGGCAATTTAAAATACCGACCACAGAATCATTGCAATCCGTACAGTTAGATCCAGACATGGTTATGCCAGACAAGAATCCAGACAATAATTCGTGGAAAGCAAATTAGCAAATTTTCAAAATCTATTCGTTATTTTTGGCTAGAGAACAATCATGAACGTACGGCGTAAACAAAACAGCAAATATCCTGTTCATTCATAGATTGAAAATACATAACTATATTTATTCGCATGAAAATCTTACAAACGATTCTAAGCTGCTTACTTATTACGCTAATGAGTGGACATCTTGTTGCACAGGAAAAAACCAAGGGGATTATTATGGAACTTGTCAGCGGTGAGAAAATCGAGGCTGCACAGATCCAAAATTTAAGAACCAAGGTTGAAGTACAGACCAATAGAGATGGCTCCTTTGCTATTGACGCCAATATAAACGACCTCTTGTTGATCAAGGCCGTCGGATACGAACAGGATACAGTCTTCATTTATGATACAAGCTTACGCAGAATCTATTTGAACAGAATGAATAATGTTATCGAACTGAGTGAAGTTGTCGTCGAACGGATGACAGACAGCAGACTTGCTGCTGAAATCCAGCGCGAGAAGACTTTAGGAAAGTATTCTGACGCCAGTCAAAATCGCGGTGGAGTACGGATTTCTCCAAGCCGCATATTTAGCAAAGAGGGAAAACAAGCCCGTTCAAACTATAAACTTCTGGTCGATGAACTCGAAAAAAGAGCAGTTGATCGAAAATTCACAGAAAACCTGATCAAAGAATTGACTCCGCTCAATGGTTCGGATCTAGCCCTGTTTAAGGAACGATTTAGACCATCTTATAAATTTATCCAAAACAGTAGCCAAGAGACGCTGAAGGTCTATATCATGGATAGTTATAAAAAATTTAACGAGAAAAAATAAAAAACATACACTTTTATCACGTGATTGTCAGAAGGTTTTAAACTGTAATAATTTTTATTTCAGTTTAAAACCTTTTCTGTTACTTTGTGTTATAATTTAGAAAAATCAGCATAGGATGTTACACAACTTGAGGTTCGCAACAGCATTACACATTATGGTTCTGGCACAGTTAGAGGAGGCAAATCAATGGCTTTCTTCTGAATATATTGCGTCAAGCATTCAGGTCAATGCAAGTGTGGTTCGCAAAGAAATTGCATCTCTTAAAACAGCATCTTTACTCACGAGTAAAGAAGGTAAGGGCGGCGGTATTCGCATAAATCCCGAGAATCCAACGATTACCTTGGCTGATATTTATATCAGCACCAAGCAAAGCGATTTCGGCGGGAAATTTAACAATCCCAATCCGGCCTGTGTTGTTGGCAAAAATATCAACTCCAAACTCCAGGATCTGTATCAGGAAGTCGACACTGATATTGTACAGCGTTTGGAAAAGATAACCCTAGCTGATTTTAGCAAAACATTTAATTAAAGGAAACATGAAAGTAGCAGTAATTGGATCCACAGGATACGTAGGATCTCATCTCGTAAAAGAATTGGTAGACCGCAACTATGACGTCGTTGCGATCGCCCGCCACACCGAAAATATTCCATCGAGTGAAAAAGTAACCAAACTCCAAGTAGATATCAATGATAATAATCAATTGGTTTCTGCTCTAAAAGGTGTTGATGTTGTTGTTTCGGCTTTCAATGCCGGATGGACCAACCCTAATCTTTATGAAGATTTTACAAAAGGTGCATTGGCAATCCAACAGGCTGTTAAGGATGCCGGTATCAATCGTTTCATTGTTATTGGTGGTGCAGGAAGTTTATTGATTGATGGAAATAGACTGGTCGATTCACCGGATTTTCCAAAAGAAATTAAACCTGGGGCTTTAGCTGCAGCAGATTACCTGAAAACCATCCAAAAAGAAGATCAACTTACCTGGACCATGTTTAGTCCTGCTATAGAAATGAATTCCCATGCTGGTGGAACCCGTACAGGAAAATACCGTACAGGCCTTGATGCTCCTGTATTTGACCAGGAAGGTCGATCTAGGTTATCAGTAGAGGATCTTGCTGTAGCAATAGCAGACGAAATTGAGAACAAACAATTCCTCAATAAACGCTTTACAGCAGCATATTAGTACCCAAACAAGCATTTGATTCAGATTTTATTACAAAAGGGAGGAGCAATCTTCCCTTTTTTCATTGAGATCATTTATATTTGACATTAATTAAACAATTAAAAAGCTAAATAATCGTAAAGAATTAATCCTATGCTATTTAAAAAATCGATTCCTCAACTCATTGCTGAAGCAAATGAAAATGGTGAACACACGCTAAAGAGGACACTGTCCAGCTCGGGCCTTATCGCCCTCGGTGTTGGGGCCATCATTGGGGCAGGACTTTTCTCCCTAACAGGAATTGCCGCTGCTGAAAATGCAGGGCCAGCTGTTATCCTATCTTTCATTATCGCAGCAGTAGGCTGTGGGTTCGCAGGTCTTTGTTATGCCGAATTTGCCTCTATGATTCCTGTTGCAGGAAGTGCTTACACGTATTCCTATGCCACAATGGGTGAATTTGTCGCCTGGATTATCGGCTGGGATCTCGTCCTCGAATATGCACTAGCAGGAGCTACAGTAGCCGTCAGCTGGTCCCAATATTTCAACCAGCTCCTGATGATATTCCATATCCAACTCCCCGATACCCTACTCAAAGGCCCTTGGGAAGGTGGCGTGGTTAACTTACCTGCGATCATTATTGTTTGTTTACTCTCGCTATTGCTGATGCGTGGCACACAGGAATCATCCCGTGTAAACAATATTTTGGTAATTCTAAAAGTCGGCGTCGTATTGATTTTTATCGCCTTGGGTTGGAGTTTTATCAATCCTGCAAACCACGATCCATTTATTCCTGTAAATGCAGGTGAAGAGCTTGTAAAAAGTGGGCAACAAAGCTTCTGGTCATTTCTAAAGAGTGATGACTTTGGCCACTTTGGCATCAGCGGTGTATTGCGTGCTGCAGGCGTTGTATTTTTTGCATTCATCGGTTTTGACGCGGTGAGTACAGCTGCCCAAGAAGCAAAAAATCCAAAAAAAGGTATGCCTATAGGTATCATCGGTTCATTAATAATCTGTACACTTTTGTATGTTTTATTCTCCTACGTAATGACCGGAATCGAACATTACACGATGTTTAAGGGGGACGCTAAGCCAGTTGCGACAGCTTTTGCCAGAACAGGCTACCATTTCTTAAATACAGCGTTGATTATTACGATTATTGCAGGATACACTTCAGTTATTCTCGTGATGTTACTTGGTCAGAGCCGCGTATTTTATTCGATGAGTAAGGATGGTTTGCTTCCAAAGATATTCTCAGACTTATCCAAAAGACAGACTCCTTGGAAAACAAACGCTATTTTCATGGTATTCGTCAGTATATTCGCAGGTTTCGTTCCAGTTTCAGACCTTGGCCATATGGTAAGTATCGGTACCTTATTTGCCTTCACCCTCGTATGTGTAGGTATTTTAGTACTACGTAAAACAGACCCCAATTTGGAGCGCCCATTTAAAACACCACTGGTTCCTTTCGTTCCGATCATGGGAATCTTGGTCTGTATTTTAATGATGGCTTCATTGCCAATAGAAAGCTGGGAGCGTTTGGCCGTCTGGCTTGGTATAGGCTTATTGATTTATTTTGTATACGGCAAAAAACATAGTGTCATTAGAAAACAACATCAGAACCAACAATAAGCTGGTTAAACATAAAAAAGGCTTCTTTATAGAGAAGCCTTTTTTATGTTTAAGAAATCGAATAGCGCATTCCCTCTATAACGCGCTCAGTTTAAAATAGCCATTCGCAATGGTATCTTCTTCCAAACCGGTCTTTGGGGTAATTTGAATACTATACTGCTCTTTATCATGAGGTAATAGCAAATCTTCGATCTCATAAATATCATCAACATCCAAACCATACTTATCATCGATGTGTGCCGAACTGTGGTGCTTCCAAAAAACAGTTCGTTTTGCCTTTTCAGTAGCCTTGGCCAAACTCGATGCAACAATAAGCTCTTTGTAATGGAACTCATCAAATTCATTCGGTTTGTATCCCCCTAAATTAACAAAAAACAATTTCACTTCCGAATCAACAGCCTGTCCATTCCCCCTTTCAGTAACCTTAATTTCATATTCCCCGATCTTATGGACAATACGGTAGGCATCAATATGGATTTTACCATCAGCCTCAGGCCAAAAATCTTTAATGGGATCAACAAAATCCTTGAGCTCATTCCCAATGCCAAAGAAAATGTCATGCTGTTCTGTCCGTCTATTTTTCGGCTTACAACCGATCAAAATCATAAATAACTTCATAGTCAAAAACCAGTCTTTCAATGTCCATACTAGAATATCCAGTTTATTTTTCAGCGATGTTTATGCGTACGAATCATGGATATTTCATAACTTAAGCCCTATATAAAATAAAAATAACTATTATCCACCACATTTAACATACATTATAACTTCACAATGCACAAAATATTCCTATCATTTACGTTACTATTCTTATCATTACTGTCCTTTGGACAAAAAGCCGCTACCGATAAAAAACTCAAATCACAGATAAAACAGCTCATTCAGGGTTTTCAAGGCGATGTTGGCATTTATGTACACCATCTTAAAAAAAATAAAGAAGTCAACATTCAGGGCGACAGCATTTTCCCTACAGCAAGCATTGTCAAAATCCCCATTTTAGTCGGTATCTTTGATAAAATTGAAAAAGGTGAACTACAACTTGATCAGCAACTACTCTACCGTTCGAGTCAACGCTATGGTGGCTCAGGACTTATGCAGTTCTTTAAGGATAGTACACAAGTTGACCTGAAAACCTTGGTCGCACTTATGCTATCGTATAGTGATAATGTAACCAGCATTTGGAATCAAAAGCTAGCAGGAGGAGGTATCGCAATCAATCAATTAATGAGTAGCCTTCAACTGCCCCATACACGTGTCAACTCGCAGACAGAGGGGCGGAAACCGGATTGGGAAAAATATGGTTGGGGCCAGACTACACCAAAAGAAATGGCCGACTTGGTCACACTAATCCGACAAGGCAAAGTTGTGTCCTCAAAATCTTCCGATCAGATGTATCGTTTTATGGGCAACATGTTCTATGACGAGAGAGGGCTATCGCAAATCCCTTCCACTATCAAAACAGCCTCAAAAACAGGCTCTTTAGATGACGTACGCAATGAGGTCATTTTGGTCAATGCGCCGAAAGGAGATTACGTTTTCAGTATTTTCACCAAGAACAACACGGACAAAAGCTGGGGTAAAACAAATGAAGCAGAGGCACTTACCCGTAAGCTCTCCAAATTGTTATGGGATTATTACCAATAAGCGTATTGAAGTCAATATGATAACGATATGATATAAAAAAGGTGGGCACTCAAAAAAGTGCCCACCTTCCCTATCTTTAAAATGAAATACGTCGACTAATTCTTTAACGCTTCACCTACATTTTTTGCTTTCCGGCTAATATCGTCACCTACTTTTTTGGAAGCATCTTTTACATCTTTAGCGGCCTCTTTCGTTCCAGTCGCAACATCATTTGCAACTTTCTTCGTACCGTCAGCGACATCTTTTGCAGCATCCTTTGTTTTATCAACAGCCGTGTTCGTTGCATCCACTGTCGCATCTTTTGCATCTTTCAATCCCTCTTTTACATCCTCACCGGCATTACGTAGCGCAGCCTTGGTTTTTTCCCAGGCAGTATTAGCTTCTTCAGAAGCAGCGCGAGCTTTTTCTTCAGCTGCTTTATCACCTTTTGCGATAGCTTCATCCAGATCCTTTTTTGCTTGTTCTGCTTTCAAACGCGCATTTTCTTCCGCATTTTTCAAATCTGCGATCGCCGCATCTACATGCTCACCGACGGTTTGTGCCGAATCTGTCGCTGTAGTGTCTTTTTTCTCCGAATTGTTGCAAGAAGACATCACCAATGCTCCTGCTACGACTGCTAAAAGTGCAATTTTTTTCATTATAAATTGATTTATGAGTGTAGTTTTCAACGGCTCATCAGAGCGCGCTTCCATCAATTTACAACTTCTATGCCAAATAGACAAAATTATTGCTTTGGATAGATCGTTCCTTTCGCAGCTTCGAGCGTATTTTTCAATAAACCAACAATCGTCATCAAACCTACGCCTCCTGGAACAGGTGTAATCCACGAGGCCTTAGGAGCAACATTTTCAAAATCAACATCCCCATATAACTTAAAACCAGATTTCGTTGCTGTAGAAGTTTCTCTATTGATACCCACATCGATCACTACTGCACCGTCTTTAACCATGTCGGCCGTAACAAAATTTTTCTTACCAATTGCTGCAACAACGATGTCGCCTCTCAGAACCTCCGTTTTAAGATCTTTTGTACGACTATGTGTTAATGTCACTGTACAATTACCTGGATTGGAATTACGTGCCAGTAAGATACTCATTGGCGATCCTACGATATTGCTTCTTCCAACCACAACGGCGTGCTTGCCTGCAGTATCGATCTTATAATATTCCAACATCAGCATAATACCATATGGTGTTGCTGGAATAAAACAAGGAAGATTACGTTGCATGCGCCCGAGGTTGATTGGGTGGAAACCATCCACATCTTTGCGGTAATCAATTGCTTCGGTAACTTTATCCGGATCAATATGTTTTGGTAAAGGCAGCTGAACAATCAAACCGTCAATAGACTCATCCTGATTGATTTCTTTGACCTTAGCGATCAATTCATCCTCGGTAATGTTTTCATCATAACGAATGTTTGTTGATTCAAAACCGACCAGTTGACAGTTGCGCATTTTGCTGGCCACATAGGTTTCGCTACCACCATCATTCCCCACAAGGATAGCAACCAGATGAGGTTTGCGGCCAGTCTGTGTCGTAAATTCAGCCGCATCTAACGCAATTTGCTCTTTAATTTTTTCGGAAACTAGTTTACCATCTAATAGATTCATGTTTAGGAGATTTTATTGTATTTAAAAGGAGCCCAAGAGCTCCTTTATTATAGTGTTATTTTGATTAATCTAATTTCAATACCGCCATAAATGCAGATTGCGGAATCTCTACGTTCCCAACCTGACGCATGCGTTTCTTACCTTTCTTCTGTTTCTCCAAAAGCTTACGCTTCCGGGAGATGTCACCACCATAACATTTTGCCGTAACATCTTTACGTAAAGCGGAGATCGTCTCACGTGCGATGATCTTTGCGCCGATTGACGCTTGGATACGAATTTCAAATTGTTGACGTGGTAACAGTTCTTTTAGTTTTTCACAGATCTTTTTACCAAAATCATAGGCATTACTTCTGTGAATTAACGACGACAGGGCATCTACAGGTTCATCGTTCAATCGGATATCCAATTTGACCAAGTCTGACTTGCGATAACCAATCTGGTGGTAATCAAATGAAGCATAACCTTTAGAGATTGTTTTCAACTTATCATAAAAGTCAAATACAATTTCTCCCATTGGCATTTCAAAAACCAATTCAACACGATCTGACGTCAAATAATGCTGATTCATGATCGTACCACGTTTCTGGATACAAAGAGACATAATTGGTCCTACGAAATCCGATTTCGTAATAATATTAGCTTTGATATAGGGCTCTTCGATTGAATCCAATTTACTTGGATCTGGTAGATCTGAAGGATTATGTACGATCACTTCCTCTTTATCTTTGGTCATATAGGCCTTATAAGATACGTTGGGAACTGTCGTGATAACCGTCATATCAAACTCGCGCTCGAGGCGCTCCTGAATAATCTCCATGTGAAGCATACCCAAGAACCCACAACGGAAGCCGAAACCCAGGGCTGCTGACGACTCTGGTTCAAACACCAAAGAAGCATCGTTCAGCTGCAAACGGTGCATAGATTCACGCAACTCCTCGTAATCTTCCGTATCTACAGGATAAATACCCGCAAAGACCATCGGTTTCACCTCTTCAAACCCTTGGATAGCCTCAGAACAAGGACGATCTTTATGCGTAATGGTATCCCCCACTTTCACTTCACGTGCCTCCTTAATTCCAGAGATAATATAACCAACATCACCGGTCTTAATGACTTCTTTGGGTACTTGATTCAACTTCAGCGTCCCAATTTCATCGGCAAAATATTCTTTCCCAGTGGCAACAAATTTCACGCGGTCGCCTTTACGGATTTCACCATTTTCAACTTTAAAATAAGCCATGATACCACGGAATGAGTTGAAAACAGAGTCAAAAATCAAGGCTTGCAAAGGTCCGTCAGGATCACCCACCGGATGTGGAATACGGTCTACAATAGCTTCCAAAATATCCGGAACCCCAAGACCTGTTTTACCGGATGCAGGAATAATCGCATCACGGTCACCACCGATCAAATCCACAATCTGATCTTTGACTTCTTCTGGCATAGCACCTGGAAGATCCATTTTGTTGAGGATCGGGATAATTTCCAAATCATGTTCCAACGCCAGATATAAATTTGAAATCGTTTGGGCCTGAATACCTTGAGATGCATCAACGATCAATAAAGCGCCCTCGCAGGCAGCAATTGAACGCGACACCTCATAAGAAAAATCCACGTGTCCCGGGGTATCGATTAGGTTCAAGATATATTCCTGACCATCTCTTTTATAATTCATTTGGATGGCGTGACTCTTGATCGTAATACCACGTTCACGTTCCAAATCCATATTATCAAGTAATTGTGCCTGTGCCTCACGCTGACTGATGGTATTGGTATACTCTAAAAGGCGGTCTGCCAAAGTACTTTTGCCATGGTCAATATGCGCAATAATACAGAAATTACGAATGTGCTTCATATAGGATTTTTAAACTCTTTTGCTAAAAGGCAAAGATACCTTTTTTTATATATATTTATATAACCTAGCTTTTTTTTAGTTTACTATACATGAAGAAATCAGACGATACCGTATGCCTGTTAATTAGGAGAAAGAAACAGTATTCCCTATTCGGCAATAGCATATAAAAAATGTTTTTGATTCCGCGTAACATTTTCCGTATCCCAAGAAATTCTTACCCGAAATTGCTCCGTACGAATTGGGCAATTGTCAACCTGGCAATACTGGCAGCACTGTGGAAGACAAGGATCCGCATGAACAAAAAATTCGGTTCGTACCGACATCTCCTTATTGACAATCTTATCCACAGCAGAAATTTCATCGTGCACCTGGGTAAGGTCAAGGTAACGGGGAAGTGTAAGGTGGCAATCTACATGGAGTTCGTTCCCATAGCGCTGTACACGAAGATTATGGACATCAATCCATTCATCTTTCCGATTGCGCTCCAAGATTTCAACAACATCCTGCACAAGTGCTGTATCCGATTCATCCATCAATCCACCGATCGATTGGCGAAGTAGCTTATAACCATTGAAGAGAATAAAAAGCCCCAATACAATGGAGATGACTACATCGATCCACAGGAAACCGGTCAGTTTCATCAACAATAACCCCAGTATCAATCCGACCGTACTATAGGCATCGACCTGCAGATGTTTTCCATCTGCCACCAAGGTAATGGAGCCCAATGCACGCCCGCGCTTCATGATATAGAATCCGACAGCAAAATTTAGCACAGATGTAATACCAATCAGATAAATCCCTTGTTCGAGGTGTGTTAACGCTGCAGGAAAGAAAAGATTGTAACAAGCCTTGGCTAAGATAATGGCTCCAGCGATGAAAATAAGTCCACCTTCCAAAAACACCGAAAAGAACTCCACTTTACCATGCCCGTAAGGATGATTCTCATCCTTAGGCTGTGCCGAAAGATAAATACTATAAAATGCAAAACCCGAAGCAATCACATTAACAATACTCTCTGCCGCATCTGTAAAGATTGCAC
Source organism: Sphingobacterium sp. 40-24 (assembly GCF_001899705.1). Classification (NCBI taxonomy): domain Bacteria; kingdom Pseudomonadati; phylum Bacteroidota; class Sphingobacteriia; order Sphingobacteriales; family Sphingobacteriaceae; genus Sphingobacterium; species Sphingobacterium sp. 40-24. Next base: position 19,461 of record NZ_MKWH01000037.1, read on the forward strand.
TGGAGTCCGTTAAGAAGTAGGCAAAAAACTTCACGATCATCAGACCTATTCCCGTAAAAAGCGATAATAAAACCAATCTTCTTTGTCTTGACATGATGCTTATCTTCTATATGAAACCGTTTATGAGCAAATGATGAAATGAGGACTAGCCAACATTTTTGTGAGCGCAAAGGTAAAGATATAACGACAAATCAGAACGATTAGTTTTGAACATCCAACGTCGGGGATCAATTAAATAACTGTGCTAAATCGCTTCAATAGCCCTTTTGTTAAAAAAGCCCAATAAAAGAGCTACTTTTCTTTGTAAATTCTCAAAAATAAAGAAGATTATTTGCAACGTATGTAATATCTTTGTCTTACCATGAGCACATCATCATACTTATCAGACAGGATAAATAATTTGTCCGAATCGGCTACACTTAAAATGACCAAGTTGGGCCGCGAATTAGCAGCAAAAGGCGTTAATGTAATTAGCCTTAGCGTAGGTGAACCTGATTTCAACACCCCTGAGCATGTAAAGGATGCAGCGAAGAAAGCCCTAGATGAAAACTGGACGCGTTATTCGCCGGTACCGGGATACCCTGAATTGCGCCAGGCAATTGTAAACAAGTTGAAGACAGAAAACAATTTAGATTATGATATCTCTCAAATTGTTGTTTCTACAGGTGCAAAACAATCCCTGTCTAATGTAATTTTGACTTTGATCAACCCCGGTGATGAGGTAATTATCCCAACACCTTATTGGGTATCATACTCCGAAATGGTCGTTTTAGCAGAAGGAAAATCGGTATTTATCAATACAGAGATCGACAATAACTTTAAGATTACACCAGCACAATTGGAAGCGGCAATTACACCAAAAACCAAATTGTTCATGTTCTCTTCGCCAAACAACCCTACTGGAACAGTTTACAGCAAAGATGAATTGGCTGCATTAGCTGAAGTTTTCGAAAAACATCCGCAGGTATTTATCCTATCCGATGAGATCTACGAACATATCAACTTTGTAGACAAACACGAATCCATCGCACAATTTGAAAGCATCAAAGATAGAGTGATCATCATCAATGGTTTTTCAAAAGCATTTGCAATGACGGGATGGCGTTTAGGTTATATCGCTGCTAACAAAACCATTGCCGCCGCAAATGATAAATTACAAGGACAGACAACCTCAGGTACCTGTTCAATTTCTCAACGTGCGGGTATCGTCGCTTATGAACAAGGATTAGAATCTGTCAACAAAATGAAAGAAGCTTTCGCTCGTCGTCGCCAATTGGTATACGATCTATTGAGTGAAATCCCAGGTGTAAGAACAAATCTACCAGAGGGTGCATTCTATTTCTTCCCTGAAATCTCTTCGTTCTTTGGTAAAAAAGACCAAGATGGTAATGTCATTAAAAACTCATCTGATTTGGCATTGTACTTATTGAATGTTGGTCACGTAGCCACTGTAGGTGGAGATTCATTCGGTAACGACAACTACATCCGTTTGTCCTATGCAGCTTCAGATGAAAGTTTGATCGAAGCTTTAAAAAGAATCAAGGAAGCATTAGGAAAACTAGCCTAGTCGCTTATCCCAATATAAAAAAAGAGCTCATAGGAGCTCTTTTTTTATGCAGTGCCAATTCCCCATACGTTTTCGACACAGCTTAAACGCCGATTCGGTCAAATATCATCTCAGCTCCATAATTTAAGTAGATGCTATCGCTTGAAATAAATATTTATTACATTTACTCCTATGAGTATTTTAACAGAGAAATTTAAAACGCAGCACGACACGGCTCCGTTTTCACAGATAAAAAACGAAGATTATATTCCCGCATTTGATGAAGCTATTCAGCAGACAAAAGATGAAGTCGATGCAATCGTCAACAATCCCGAAACGGCAACGTTCGACAATACGATCGCTGCGATGTCTTACTCAGGACAAACACTAGACCGCTTGTCCAATATCTTTTTCAATCTTCATTCCGCTGAAACCAACGCCGATCTTGAAAAAATCGCACAGGATGTAGCCCCAAAATTATCTGCTTTAGGAAATGATATCACCTTAAATTTCGATCTTTTCAAACGAGTTAAGGCTGTATACGATCAGAAAGATCAACTGACATTGACGGCAGAACAAACGACTCTATTGGAAAAATCCTATAAGGATTTTGTACGCAACGGAGCTCTTTTGAATGATGAACAAAAAGGAAAACTCCGCGAAATAGATGCCGAGCTATCGCTTTTAAAATTGAAATTCGGCGAGAACGTCCTCGCCGAAACCAATGCCTACCAGCTGTTGGTAACAGACGAAAAAGATCTTGCCGGACTTCCAGAGGGTGCCATAGAAGCTGCACATGCTCTGGCTAAAGCCAACGAAAAAGAAGGCTGGCTTTTTACCCTGGATTTTCCAAGCTACCTTCCTTTTGTCACGTATGCCAACAATCGGGAACTTCGCAAAGAAATTACCCTCGCGGCAGGCCGCAAAGGATTTCAAGATAACGAGCACAACAACGTGGACAATGTCCTTAAAATTGTAAAACTTCGCTTCGAACGGGCCAAATTATTAGGCTACGCTACCCATGCCGACTTTGTCCTTGCCGAACGTATGGCACAAGACCCAGGCAAAGTCAAGGAATTTCTAAACGACCTACTGGGAAAAGCGAAACCAGCAGCAGTAAAAGAATTTGCAGAATTATCCCAATTTGCAAAAAACTTACATGGCATAGACCAACTGGAAAAATGGGATGGCGCCTATTATGCCGAAAAGCTGAAACAAGAACGCTTTAATCTGGACGATGAAAAGCTCAAACCTTATTTCAAACTCGAAAATGTCTTACAAGGCGCTTTTGAAGTAGCGCATCGTTTGTTTGGCATCAACTTCAAAGAAGTCGATACAATAGATACCTACCACGAAGAAGTACAAACATTTGAAGTCAGTAAAGACAATGGTGAATTAGTGGCTATCTTCTATGCCGATTTCTTCCCGCGTAAGGGCAAGAGAAATGGGGCATGGATGACCTCTTTCAAACCACAGTACATTCAAGATGGTAAACAAGAACGTCCTCATGTCTCTATTGTCTGCAATTTTACGCGTCCTACAGCGTCAAAACCTTCGCTGTTGACCTTTCAGGAAGTGACAACATTATTTCACGAATTCGGACACGCCCTACATGGTATGCTCGCTGACAGCACTTATCCTACACTATCCGGAACATCTGTGTATTGGGATTTTGTCGAGTTACCGAGTCAGGTGATGGAAAACTGGTGCTATGAAAAAGAAGCCCTTGAGCTATTTGCCAAACACTATGAAACTGGCGAAGTGATTCCGATGGAACTTGTCGAAAAGATCCGCGTAAGCGCGTCCTTTCTTGAGGGGATGGCGACTATGCGCCAATTGAGCTTTGGGCTATTGGATATGGGCTGGCATGGACAGGATCCAACTTCGATCTCGGATCTGAAAGCATTCGAAGACGAACAGTTTGCCTCAACAAAACTCTATCCCGATGTCAAGGAAAATGCCATGAGTACGGCCTTCTCCCATATTTTCAATGGCGGTTATTCTTCAGGCTATTACAGCTATAAATGGGCCGAAGTCCTGGATGCCGATGCATTTGACTACTTTAAACAAAACGGTATTTTCAATAAGGAAATCGCGACTAAATTCAAGGATAATATCCTTTCAAAAGGTGGAACCGAACATCCAATGGTGCTATACAAACGCTTCCGCGGACAGGAGCCTTCGGTAGAACCCCTATTGAAAAGAGCTGGATTGATCAAATTATAAAAAAGCTGGATGTAAAATCCAGCTTTTTTATTGGAAACATAGGTATACCAAGAACTTCCTTGCCTATCAAAGTCCCTGTGAAAATACCGAGCATTCAGCCGATCAAATAACTTTTATTTCGCACTGTATAATTGCAAGCAACATTAATATTGCACGAATTCCATAGGTTTTATACTGGCCATACCTGATCCTAAGTAATTTTATAAAAGCGTCATTTGTTTTCCATTCAAAACCAGGGCATTAAACAAGAATCGTGTATATCTTGCCCATTTAGCAAAAAAATAGTACCTTTGTAGGACATAATTGGGGTTGACCGGAATTGACAGGATGGAGACGGTTATGTAAGCATGTAGTGCGTTGTTAGTAGAGCACTTTAATCTGAACTTTCAGAATTATAACTGGCGAAGAAAACTACGCCTTAGCTGCTTAAGTTAGACTTAACATAGCTATTTGTCCCGTTAGATCCTGTTCTTTGGTTTAACATTCGGGGCATCGAACAATAGAACTGGCAAGTGTGATGTTGCTAAGCACTTGTGAGAAACAGCAACTACGGCGTACGGTATAGGTAGGCGACTCACCTTCCCTCGCTCGACAATTAAAGAGAAGCTAAACATGTAGAAAGCGTATACAGTACCATGACTGGACGAGAGTTCGAATCTCTCCAGCTCCACAAACAACAAAGCCGAACTTAAAGTTCGGCTTTGTTGTTTATTGCATAATACCTTTGTAGACTGCATCCCGTAAGACACCACCTGTTGTATCTCCTGCATACTCCCAATACATCGCACCGAGCAGCCCCGTCGTGTGTACGTAATCGCATTTAAGTGCAATCGACTCTGGCGTTTCATAGGTCAACACAAACTCCCCTTTATCGTTGACAAGATAATGTGCTTTCGCTTCATCGTCCCATTTCTGCTCAAAGCCCTGCAAGGCAAGCAGATCTTTATAATCTATAAAACCTTTGACATCAGTTTTATTGCCCCGACCATAGAATGGAATTCCCAGCACCAATTTTTCCACAGGCATACCGCCTTCGACATGCGCCTTTACAGCCTCCACACAGGTTGTACCACCCGACATAGCGGAACGATGCAAACTCGCATGATGGTACGGCGGGTGCCCCGAATCATAAGTCATGATATTCACAAAATCCACATCCTTCTCAATCTTGTCAAAAGCAATATACTTACCGCTCGCCACAGAAGCTAAAGTCAACAGTCTCTTCTTACCGATAGCCTTGCGAATATCGTGCATGAGCAAGGTGAAATTTTCCGTATCGGCTAAAGAAGACGAAATTCCCGCAGAAGAATTCGTTGGATATTCCCAGTCGATGTCAATACCATCAAGATTAAACTCCTTTACGACACGTAAACAGTCTTTGGCAAACTTCTGTCGATTCATTTCATCAGCTGCCATTTCACTAAATCGGCCACTTCCCCAACCACCGATAGACAACAATACCTTTAGATGTGGATGTGCTTTCTTAAGATCCGTAATAGCTTTCAATCTAGATTCATTATCTATACGCAGGCCATCAAAGCTATCGCTGACATGTGCAAAGGCATAATTGATATGCGTCAGATAGGTCGGATCAGGCATCACTTTAGACCAGGAGGTGACATAGGCGATAACAACTTTTTTGTTTTTTGCTCGTGCACGACTTACACTAGGGTACAATAGTAAGGTCAATAATAGAACAGTGAAGGCCCGACAAAGTATTGATTTCAATTTAGATTCCATAATAGCTTTTTATTTTGTTTCAAGATGATATTGATTGTCCTAAAATATGGTCGTTAAAGTATGCGCATTCGATGCTTATGGGCGACCTACAGTTTCAGATAAATAGGTAGCTTCTTCAGCAAGATCGCATACCACAACATCGCAAAAGCCCAAAGCAATGAACCGGCAATAGCTAAGCCCATATACTCCGATTGTTTATAGAAGAACAGGGGAAGATGAAAACCCCAGCAGATAAAGTAGATTAGATCGGGAGCAAGATAGGTCGTTAATGAGTTCTTTCCAGCCTCCTCAAAAACCCGCATACCCCGCTGGTAGCCTTTCACGTCTATGAAATAATAAAGCGGTATCAAAAGCAATACGCTAATCCCGCAACAAACCAATGCCCAACTCGGCGTACCATGGATTTTGGATAAAATAAACCAAAAACGCAAAACAAAACCCATAGCCAGCCAGATCGTGGCAAGGAGAAACAAGATACGCAACAAGATGCGCGGCGTTGCCGCATATCGTTTCATAAGCATTCCCACAAGTGTTCCGGCTAACACAATACAGGGTATATTACCGGATAATAGGACATGCAGATACCGTCCAATGCCAGAAAGTTCAATTTTTAATTCGGTGTGAGCCAAAATATTGAGCAGAAAAAATATCAGCCAGCCACATACAACAACGATTATCCTACCCCGACTCAACAAGAAAATAGAAGCCGCGGCAAAATATCCCCATCCAATCAGCCCTAAAATCCCCCACCATCCTACTTCCAGCCCCTTTCCATCAGAGGCTTTAAACATGTATACGAGATAAATAATACCCACTACACCAACAAGACGCATCCCCTTAAAAAAGAGCTGATAGGTAGAATCTTTCGGATAATGATTCCAAATCAGAAAAACGAATACATACAGCAGTCCCAACCACAACAAATGCGACATTCCCGTCAGCTGTGGATCAACTCGCGAACCATTCAATATCAATACCCCAATAAGCAATAAACTTAATGTTCTGATCAGCATATGAACAAAAATAACCGTTGTCGACGATCCTAACTTTTCCCGGGCTGCCACAGCATAAGGAACAGCCACTCCAACCATAAAAAGAAATCCCGGGAAAACCCAGTCCGCCAACCCCATTCCGTCCTCATCTGCTTCTGTATGAACCAACCATTTAGGCACAGCTGGAATAAACAGGTCATTAACAAATAACATCAGGAATAGCGTAAGACCACGCATAACATCCATTGAACGGATTCGGATTGTAGGTACAGCTTGCAATGCGTTCATAATTGATTCGTTGTGTTCAAAAAGTAGCTATCAGCGTAGCTGCTTAGCCCATCTCTTTCCTGGATCCTTCTTAGATAATTTTTTAGTGATTTTATGGCGACCGGAACCTGGTGAAAAATTCCCGCATAGAAAAATTCCTGTATAACGAAACGAAAAGACAGGCTATTTCGCTAAGATTTATCATCAGTAACGCTAATGAGATATCTTTGAATAATCTAAGATGAGAAAAAAATAACACTATATAGTGAAATATTTGTTCAAATTAGTGTAAATTTTACTCATAAAACACAGAAATCGTGTACTTTACTGCAGTGATCCTTATAAACGACAACTTACAAGCCAGTCAACGCACAAAAAGAAATGTCATACATGCTCGAATTGTTACTTTTATGATCTGTATTGTATTGCATATAAAAAGCAATTTATCTAAGTTTGACAAAAACAAATTTACGATACAGCCGATCTACATGAAATTCATTCTTTTTATCTGCTTGTTCTTCGCAACACAAGCTATCTTCGGACAGAATATCAGCGTCGTCCAAACAACAAATAAACAGTACAAACCATGAATCAATTAAAATTTCGTGACGCCACGCAACAAGATTTACCACGCATCGTAGAAATATACAATTCTACCATAGCCTCTCGCATGGTCACAGCAGACACTAGTCCCGTATCTGTCGCCAGTAGACAAAAATGGTTTGACGAACACAACGCTTCGAAAAGACCCCTGTGGATGATAGAAGATGTAAATAGCCAGGTACTTGGCTGGGTAAGTTTTCAATCTTTCTATGGTCGTCCAGCTTATGATGCAACAGTAGAAATTAGTATCTATTTGAACGAACAGCAACGCGGCCGGGGCCTGGGTAAACAGATTCTCCAGTACTGCATTGATAAAGCCCCAGGTTTAGGCGTACATACCTTATTGGGATTTATCTTTGCACACAACTTGCCTAGTATCGCATTATTTGAAAAGATGGGTTTCAAGGAATGGGCCAACTTACCCAATATAGCAACCTTGGATCAGGAAGAACGTAGTCTAAAAATATTAGGTATACGAATTAAATAACAGCGTGACAATTTAATTACCCGTCATCAAAAATAAAATTGTTAAATTACAGTATTCATTAGATAAGATCTTTAATTCGGCAATATGAAACATTTTATCCAATTCTCCTTGATGTTGATTGCTTATGTATTCTTCTTTTCCAGCCCCCTGTTGGCACAAAATCCAGAGCGTACTAAAACCATCCCTATCGCAAGTGATTCGGCATACAGCAAGATAATACAAGTGCTTCAAGATGGCGGTTATTTTATTGTACAACTCGATCGGCCTTCGGGATTTATTCAAACTAGTACGTATCTCGAAAACAATAATCTCCTAAGCAACAAAGAAGGAGAGAAATTAATTTTCAACTTCCTGATCAGCCCTTTACAAGCTAAAAGAGCAAAAATAGTTTTAAATATATTTTCAATAGAGAGGCGTAAAGGCGGGAGCTTTGATGCACCTAATTATTATGATGAAGATAAGGGAATCGTCCGGGACAATAAAGCCTACCAGCAAATTTGGGATAGGATACTCCCCCTATTTCAATAAGTACAATCAAGATAAAGCCCAGCTGATCTCAGCTCACCTGGGCTTTTATTAAAAAAAATTAGATCGAGATAGTCAGCAAAGGAACATCCAGGCCTGAGGCCATCATACGTGTTTTACTGCGGTGGGTCAATGAGCTCCAAAAACCGTACTTATAGGGGATCATGACCAGCAGATCCGTACTGCTCTCTTTTACTTCGTCCCGGATCGCTTTTACAACCTCATTGGAGGTTACATTTTTGTAGTAATAACTTACGATTCCCATCACATCGTTGATGGTTTCACGTGTTTCTTTTCCTTTTTCCTCATTCAGCTGCTCAACAGTTTTTCGAATATTGAGAACCTCCAGTACCGCACCAAATTCAGCGGCAAAATCCTTGACTTTTTCAAGAATTTCCTTTTGTACACCACGAACAATATCACAGGCAAAAAGAATATGCTCCAGTCCCGTAAATTTTGCGCCCAGCGGAACGGAAAGAATAGGTATTTTTAACTTACTGATTGCTGCCGTGGTGGTATTCCCCAGCATGTCCTGATCAAAGGAACGTTTGGCCATTCCCATCACCAACAAATCCGCATTCGTCTCCTGGATGCATTTTGTCATCTGGTCATAAAACAAACCTGCCGCAAGATAAGGAATAGTCAAAACACCACTTTCGGCCGTAATCGCCTCGGCTTTACGTCGTAAAACCTTACTTTGATGTTCAAAAATCTTGAACATAGAATCGGGAGAAAGTCGAGCGTTCATTGCATGAATGGAAGGATTTTGAAGAGAAAATAAAACGAGCTCGTATTCTTTTCCTGCAAAAACTTCCATAATAAACTTTAAGGCATGTTCGGCCTCTTCAGCATAGTCTGTGGCAACAATAATCCGTTTCATATGGTCTAATTTAATTCAATAAAAAATCCCTTTTTATTACATTCAAGTTAACGAAAAATAATAAATCTATCAAACGGAGAATTGTCTCAACTGGGTCAATTTTCTCCCGATTTTTGGCTATTTTAAGTAGCTAGCCTTTACAAAAGATGCTTTTTTCAGATAATCGATACTTTGTTGTAAACCGGTATAAATATCGTTACGTGTTTCTTCCAGCTCAACAAAAATATATTGCAGGCCAGCAACTTTTGAATTGTTAAAAATTGCATCGAAACCGACCATACCACTTTGGCCAATTTCGCGGTGGTCCTTAATGTGCAAAGCCTTGAATCTGCCCGCATATTTATTGAAGTAATCAACCGGACTAACTTGCCCCATGACCGCCCAATAGACGTCCATCTCGAAGAATACATTTTCAGGATTTGTATGCTCTAACATATAATCGTACATCACTTTATCTTCCACTTTTCTAAACTCATGCGAGTGGTTGTGGTATCCGTAAATGATTCCTTGCTGACGGCATTTCGCACCCACAGCATCCAGGTAGCGACATTGCGTTTCCAGATCCTTAAGTGTTTTAGGTACATCCATCCAAGGCGTGACGATGTATTTCATTCCCGCTGCTTTGTGCGTAGCAATACATTCGTCCCACCATTTTAGGGATTCTGTAAAATCTCCAGAGCTTAACTCTTTCTCTGATAGCGTTTTCGTTGCATGTGATGAAATCACTTTCATTCCAGCTTTTTCAACTTTTGCCTTAAACTCTTGTGGGCTCAAGTTATATAATTTACCATCTTTGTATCCAGCAGCTTCCACTCCTGTATAACCCAATGCTGAGATCTTTTGCAGAATCTGGTCGAAATTGGCGTTTTTACCGATTTCTTCACGTACAGAATATAACTGTAGACCAATTTCCTTTTTTGCAGCTTTCTGCTGTGCAAATGTTGGACTAACAGCCAACATCATACATCCAGCTACCAATGTTCCGATAAGAGTTCTTCTTTTCATTTAGTGCTCAATTATTTATTACAGACTTCGTTTAACGCAAAATTATTTGTAAACGCAGGTTTACAGGTTGTTTAGGTTTGTCGCGTTAATTATAGCCGCAATGTATGCAAATACTCGAAAAAACACAATGCTTTACCGTTTTATTTATTCACGTCGCGTGCTCAGCGCTCCATAACATGCTTTTTTATAGGAATAAAAATATACCCAACTCAACGATTTACAACTTGCAACTGTTCTATTTACAATAACAAACAAGTTGAGTGATGGAAAATAAATATGAAACCCCCGAACATAGCGATCAAAAACAGGAAGAGAAACTACCTGATGTTGCCGTTGAGGAAAAAGATGATGAACCTGCCGGTCGAAATCTCAAGCGTACACTTATTATTGCAGTATGTGTGTTGATTGTGTTTTATCTGATCTATTATTTTATGAGTGGACAATAACAGGCGAATAGCCGCAACCATGCAACTCACCACAGCTCCGGCGGAACTTGACGGATTCTTGGAAACCGAAGCCGGGCAAGTCGACTTTTGTCGTCATACACAATCTGGTAGAATCTGACCAAAATTTCGGTCATTGTGCCGACGTACTCGACAATTTACCACGGCTCCGGTGGAACTTGACGGATTCTTGGAAACCGAAGCCAGGTAAATCGACAATATCTGCTTAAATAATTTCGTTTTTCATTCGCCTGTGTGCTACTAGATAATAACTTTTTATATTGGTTTACACAGGACGGTGACGTAGAGTCTATTTACTAAACAAATCTCAGTACCGATTAAATCATCTGTTATAACAAATATAAAAGAAAAAATAATAAGTACAAATTTTTAAACAAAATAATGAACTATATTTTGCGCAAATTGTCATTCAATTCGTTGTATGACGGATGAAGACAAAGCATTACTGGAAACAATTGGTTTACGCTTTCGCGCGAAACGAAATGATCTTTATTATTCACTACGGGATCTATCCCATCTAACAGGCATTTCAACAGGAACACTCAATGGTATAGAAAAAGGAAAAGACTTAACGCTCACAAATTTTTTAACCTTATGCCGCAGCCTGGAAATCCAACCGACGGTATTTTTTCAGCATGATATTGTTTTTAATTCGCCCTATTCCCTACCTCCTGATGCGCAGGAAAGAATCACGCTAAGCAAAAAACTGGATGACCTCGTCTATCATTCGGATTTTTTCCATTCAGCACGACGTGTTTCGGAAGTGTTGGTCCAATTGGGTATTGACAAGAGCCAAAGCAACAAATTCTCTGTTTATCTTACCAACTATTGTGAAGAGGGAGCCCTCGTCTATCAGCAGCATGGTAACTATAAAACCTATCGTAAAAAAAAGGTAAATAAAAAGGACTAAACTTCTTTGTTGGAAAGTTCACGAAAACGGTTTGCCCTTCTAAACGTTCCCAAATCATTAAAACGAACCCCATACTTGCGCAAAATTTCTTGTGCCTTCTTGCGCCCAATATGACGTACGTAAAATGTCTCATTGACGACAAAATGATGGATGCTATGTGTCCAACCGAAAAAGAAACAAAACAATTGCATCGGAAAAGTCCACCAAACTGTCAATACTTGCGTCTGCTCAATAACATTTCCAGCTTCAACATCACCAAAATAATGCATGTTTGATGTAATAAAATGCAAACAAAACTGACGTAATAAGTTTGGCAATAGAATAACATAAATGATCCCGTGCAGACTTATCAACATGTTATTAACATAGTGTGGAAAACTCAAATCTAACTCAAAAACCTCACTTAACCAACCAAATAAAAGGTCTGCAAAAAAGAAATATAAAATCACATGTGCAAAAATCGTCACTGGAACAATGCTCAAAAACATAATCCGTTTTAGTTTTGAAGAAGTCTCCAACTTTAGATTTCCATTTTTCACCTCGCTGTCCATATCGTTAAACATGCGATGCAGTCGAAAGAGCCCACCCAACACAACATCGGGAGTTGTTAACAGACGTTTGATCGACCACTGCTCGCCATTCGTAACACTGCGTTCCTCAACATCATGTAATGTACCCGAAAACTTATGATGATGATGCAAGGTCCTGCGTATCCAAGGATTTACCGTCAATGGACGTAATATCCATACACTAAAAAGCATAAAATGATGAATTGCCTTTTGTCTTTTAAAATAAAGCCAATGAATCAGATCATGCTCTATTTCATGCAACACGCCCATAAAAAACGCATTACTAACAATCATAAGCCAAGTCGGAACAACAGCGCGAAACCAAGCTATCGATACAACGACAATTGCCAGGATCGCCAGTGCGAATAGAGCCATTCCGATACTGTTCTGACTTTTTAAGATAGGATACATTCCTTTAAGCTGCTGGTAGGAAAGATTTATTTCCCTCCTAATCTGGCTCGACTTTTCCTGATGTGTCAAATTCGATGTGATTTAATTGGTAAAAATAAGGATTTTTTCGCAGACATCTGACATGTTAGGTAGAATGCCCCCACCTACTAATAACCATAATAGGCTCTAAAAAATATTTCCAAAAACTGTAACAAAACGAACGGGGCTAATACTAATGAATTAAAATAAACTTATAAACATAAACAGGTATGGAAAAGAAATCAATTTACAACTGGAAGAATAATTTGTTCGGAACTAAATCAACCCTCTACCGCAATGAAGCAGTTATAGGAAGTTTAGAATCTATCAATTGGAATCTGGACGCTCATGTTTCTATCCACAACGATCAGTTCCGTTTCAAAAATAGGGGATTTTTCAACCCATACACGGAGATTCGCAATCAAAACAATGAACTGATCGGCGATATTGAATATGATACCTGGACAACTAAAGCCACTATTAGCCTAATCGATAAAAAATACACGTGGAGATCAAAAAATATGTGGATGACCTCCTGGCAAATTGAGAACGAGCAAGGGGAAGTTGTCGAAATCAAACCTTCTTCGCTCAAAAATGGAGGGAAAATAGAAAGCTTTGAACATAGCGAATTGATCTTGTCTATTAGTTTATATCTTCAAAAACGTATTACAATGATGGTTTCTATAGTTGCCCTGATCCCACTATTTACCTTACTACTAGGTTAACGTAGCAGCCAACTTCTAATATATATCAGTCAAAGCAGATCACTCCTCGGATCTGCTTTTTTTGTGCAAACCATTAAGTAAGCAACAAGCGATCTCATCCCAAAAAAAATAATGCAATTAAAGGGATTTGGTAGGGACCTTATAGGGACCTCATTCGGATGAAGCCGTCTTAACTACCTATTAACTCCCTATTACGTAACACCTTATTTACAATTATTTAACAGATTAAACTAAACTTATCTATTCGTTGTGTGTTAGTACCCCTACACATTTAATTTAATACTATGGCAAATGTAACACAGGGTGTAAATGGTCCTCCCTCGGGCAAAGTGGGGGCAGTTGTTTTTTGTAAATGGAAAGAGATCAATTATGTCAGGTCTCTTCCGAGGGTGAATAAAAAAAGAGCACTTTCTGAAAAGGAAGTGAACAACCGAAACAAATTTGGACTTATGCAACAATTCTTAAGTCCTTACACAAAAGTCATACGGCTCGGCTTCTCAACCTCCGCCAAAAATATGACAGCATTTAATGCAGCGATGTCCTATAACCTTCACCATGCCATGCAACAAGACGATGAAGGTTTTCATATCGATTATGAAAAGATTGCCATAAGCCCGGGAATTAAATTCATCAACAGGAGAAATAAAATAATTCAAAAACAAACACACAACACACTTAATCACAATAAGATAACAACATTTTAACACCGAATTCATGTTAATATGCTTACTTCGTATAAGCGATATGATTTACAATCGATGGTTTCAACAGCCACATCAATTTCGGCCATGAAGCCAATCGTCTTTATATCTAGTAGGCATTTGGTTACCCCCTCAGCAATCCTCAACACATATCCATGTGCAAGTCCTACTACTTTCTCTATTCAGTTCGGCAAGCTCATACCTTGCCGAACATTCTATTACCCAACGGATCCCCGATTACGATTTAACTTCCAAAAGGATCTGTCTTTTTTTCGGTCTTTACGATTTTAACCAAATGCTCCAATGCATTTTTCAGACGCTTAGCATCTTCTTCCGTTTGGATCGCCCATAAAATTTCATCCGTGCTTGGCGAAGACTTAAATCGAATTTGATAACCGGATTTTACTCTTGCAATGACAAGTACATCTGATTTGGCAATATCACTTCTAAAATGCTGGCCACTGGAAAGAAAGACTGTTAACACCTTCCCATCTACCGTTACCGTGTCAATTTTCGTATCCTTATAACGGTAAGCTACCTTATATAGCTTATTAATATAAGCCATGGTCTGTTGTTTATTCAAGCTCGCATTTTGGGCTACTGATGGCACTGTAATACCAATAGCCAAAAGAAAGCACAAGAAAAAATTCTTCATTTATCTAACATTTTTTATTTCCATATACTATAACAACACATCGCTCAGATTGCACTTACTCACCAAATATCACATAGCGCAAAGCAGCAGAAGCAAAATACGTTCCTTTTATTGATGAACTAAAAATATAGATTTTATTTACTTTTTTACCTATTGCCCCACAAACTAAACTTATTTCCAGTAGCCGCATTTCGATTGCTGCTACTGAAAAATTCATCTTTAGCCATTTTTAGTTATTCTTTCGATCTCGATAAATCCCGTGCATTCTCTGCCATACGGATAAATTCAGCACGATAACCTTCCTCATCTTTGCCTTTGGAAGCTTTTGCGCGCGCGATGAGCTGATCAAAACTGGCCTTTTGCTTAAAATCAGAATCACGAAGTAATAGACCAAGTTCCGCTACCGCAGTGGCGAACTGTAAATCTTCACTCACGCGATTCAATTCCGTAACAGTAGTTCCTATCACCTTTTGTTGCAACTTGCTTTTCTCCCCTTCGGGCTCCTTATACCGAAATTTCACGGTTGCCAGTTCAGCATTTCTCCGCTCAGCTACCTGATCCGCTTGTTGTTGATATTTTAAGGGATCTACCGTTCCGACCATCCCAGACTCCACACCGACCGGTACAATTTCATATAGGGCTGTCACCACATGACCTACCCCCATATCACCTCCCATCTTTTGATCGTCATTGAAATCTTCAGCTTCCAACAAGCGGTTTTCGTACCCCACTAAACGGTATGCCTGCACATAACTGGGATTAAATTCGACCTGGATCTTGACATCTTTCGCAACGGTAAACAAGGTTCCCCCGAATTCGGTCACCATCGCTTTTCGTGCTTCAGAAATGTTGTCGATATACGCATAATTCCCATGCCCTTTGTCTGCAAGGATTTCCATCTTACTGTCCTTCAGATTCCCCATGCCATACCCCAATACTGTGAGGAAAACCCCCGATTTACTTTCTTTGGCAATCAGCTCTTCCATCGATTCGTCACTGCTTTCCCCAACATTGAAATCGCCGTCACTAGCCAAAATAATCCGGTTGTTTCCACCTTTGATAAATTGTTGCTTCGCAATTTCGTAAGCCTTCTTAATTCCTGCAGCTCCAGCCGTACTTCCACCGGCTTCCAGCTCCTCAATAGCCGATTTAATTTTCATCTTTTCATCACCGGGCGTACTCTCCAGTTTTACCCCTGCCGATCCAGCATAGGTCACAATGGCAACATGGTCTACAGCACGTAGTTGATCAACCAACATCTTCAGCGAAGCTTTCACCAAAGGCAGACGCCCCGGTCCCATCATTGATCCCGACACATCGATCAAAAACACCAGATTGGAAGCTTTAAGATTCGCCGTCGGTATATCTTTCGCCTTTAATGTTACGCGCATGAGCTGATGTGTAGTATTCCAGGGTGCCTTGGTCAATTCGGTGACGATATTTACAGGTTCGCCATTCTTAGGTCCGGCCACTTGATACTGAAAGTAATTGATCATCTCTTCAACCCGTACCGCATCTTTTTCAGGTAGTGTTCCTGAATTGATAAAACGACGTACGTTACTATAGGAAGCAGCATCAACATCGGCCGCAAATGTTGATAAAGGTTCTTTTCGTGGATTGATAAACTTGTTTTCCTTTATTTTTTGATAAGATTCTAGGTTCTGATTAGGCACATAACCCGTCCCTCGAATATACAGACCCGATACTTGCCCTGACAAAGCTGCATTAACATTCATCACCGACGCCGTCTGACGCTTCGCCCTGCGCTCAGATCCGGTCACCACAACTTCATCCAGTGTGGTGTTTTGTTGCGCCAAGGCCACATCAATCGTTGTCCCATGATTGACCGCTATCCGTTGCTCAAGATATCCGATATAACTAAAAATCAAGGTATTTTTACCGTCAAGGACTTGAATACGATAGTTTCCCTTATCGTCGGTCCGCACCAGCGCTTTTGTAGCAACATTGCTCACCTGTACGCCCGCAAGGGCAGTCCCTGTATTCGCATCGACAACCTTACCGCTGACCTCATATCCCTGATTGGCATGTCCACCTAAGGATAGCAACAAGCCTATTACAAAAAGTATTGCTCTCATATCTTTACATTTTTGCCAAGGGATGCCACAAATATTAAATTTCCATAAACCAGAAAAAAAAAATATTTTTAGCCAATAAAATGTTCGCATTCAAGTCGTCAAAAATAGATACAGCACAAGACCACGAGCTCTTGCTGCACTACCAGGAATCCATGGAGCTCCAGGTATTGGGGGATCTATACCAGCGACATACCGAGATGGTATACTATGTTTGTTTACGGTATCTCCAAGATTCCGAATTGAGCAAAGATGCTGTCATGAATATCTTTGAAGAATTAATATATAAAGTCAACAAGCAAGAAATCAAGGACTTCCCAAGATGGCTTTATGTACTAAGCAAGAACCATTGTTTGATGTATTTAAGGTCTCAAAAGAACAAATCTCAAATTTCTTTGGATGAATTTGTGAAATTTCCAGGCGACGTGCATCAGTATGAACAATATGATGAAAAAGAAGAACAGCTAACAGCCATGGAAGGCTGTCTGGAAAAGTTGCCAGACAAACAGCAGCAGTCGGTCAGACTCTTCTTCTTAGAGGAAAAATGTTACAAAGAGATTAGCGAATCTACCGGTTATAGCTTGAACGAAGTAAAGAGCTATATACAGAATGGGAAACGGAATTTAAAAAATTGCATGGAGGCTTGGAATGAGCAACAGTAATTACGACATAGCATACTTAAAGAAATACGTCAACGGCGAATTATCTCCTACGGAGATGTACGCGCTTGAACGTGAGGCACAGCGTGACCCCATGCTGGCCGATATTCTTATGGGTATGGAAATGGATCAGAATAAAACCGTACTTACAACAATCAACAACCAAATTGCACAACGTGTTCAGAAAGATAATACCGCTAAAATAAAGGTCTTTGATTGGAAGAGACTTGCCATCGCCGCAGCGGCAGTGATCGTATTGGGGATTGGGCTCCTCCTTTACCGTCAACAGGACAAAAATTCATCCGAAGCGAGGCGTACCGCCGAAGTAAGTATTACGCAGGAAAAACCCAAAACAAAGGTTACAGCAGCAGATTCTATCATTCCTTCAGATGATATTGCATCAAAAATAGGACCTCAAGATCATTTGCCACAATTAGCCGATAATAACCGAACGCGGCTTCATGAACAGCATCCACTCGAAGAGGTGACCGTTTTATCCCGGGAACCATCCCTGCGTGTAAAATCATTGGAAGAAATGAAGGAAGGTCTCAATAATGATCGCCCTGTATTTGGATTAAGACCTGCAGACAGTACAATTGTTATCGGTTATGCACCAATGGCAAAGAAAAAAGATGCTTCCCAAACCATTATGATTCGTGGAACATCAAGTTTAAACAATACCCTTGCAGGCAGAGCTCCGGGTATTGCGATGCCACAACAACAAGGTACCCCGCTACAACTTACAATTCGGGACAAAGAGACAGGCTTACCTATTTCGGGAGTGACAATCATTCAACCCAATAGCAAGTTTGCGACAAATACCGACGCACAGGGCCAAGCTACCATCCAACCCAGCACAATGGATTCACTCGTCGACATCATGGCTCTGGGCTACAATTCTGTCGCATTGAATATGCGTCGCAGCAAAAATACGACGATCAAAATGCAACCTTCCGGCGCCTCACTTGATGAAGTCGTCGTTACAACGATGTCTTCACGCAAGTCAAAAAGTGCCGAACCTATCTGGGGCTGGAGATCGTTCAACAATTATATCAAGAAAAAAACAGCTAAAAGCCGTTATGAGGGCACTGTCCGTTTAAGCTTCTATATCGATAAAGATGGACTCCCAACAAATATCAGCGTTCTCCAAAGTGCAAATGATTACCTCGATGCCAAAGCCAAAGAGATTCTACTTTCGGGACCAAAATGGAAAGGGGAAGACTACCGCTATGTCACGTTAAGCTTCGAATTCACCTTGTAAGGATGCGATCTGAGCACATCCTATCTAATTACAACACAAGTTTATCTCGCTATCGGGACAAATAAGCAATCGCAATTGATCGATCCATTTATCTTTTCAACCAATTTAATTTATAAGGGTTTGGATTTAAAATTATTTCATACTTTAGTGTTATAATTCTTAACCATACAGTCATTTTTTATGAAAAGTTTTTTCACTGGCCTCCTCCTGCTTAGTGGTGTATACCTACAAGCGCAAGATTTTTCGTTCGGTAAAATAAAAAAGGAAGATTTTGCCATTACTGTTGACAAAATAGATACAGCAGCAAATGCCTTTGTCTTACGCGAATATGGATCAGCCGAAGTAAGTTATGATAAAAACAAAGGTCCGGTTGTTCAATTTTTCAGACACGTCCGCATTAAAATATTAAATAAGGAAGCTTATAATTACGCTAATTTCAGTATCCCTTTATATAAAAGCGGCAACGACCGGGAAGTCCTTATGGACATCAAGGGAGCGTCCTATCACCTCGTCGGAGATAAGGTTGTAGAAACAGAGATGACGAAAGCGAATATTTTTAACGAAAACGCCTCAGAAAACTATGCGGTAACGAAAGCGGCCATTCCGCAGGTCCAAGAAGGTACAATTATTGAATACCGCTACCGCACAGAATCGCCATTTATTTTTAACTTAAATGCCTGGGAATTTCAGGAAGATCTCCCAAAACTTTATAGCCAATACGTCACGCGTATTCCCGAAGTTTTTCATTACAAAGCCAATTTAAAGGGGGGATTAGCCGTCAGTGACCGGAAGGTAGAAAATTACAACACAGGCCTGGATTCTCAAGTTGGAGAAGTCTTAGGCAATAAAACCACCTATACCATGGAAAATATTCCGGCTTTCCATACCGAAGATTACATGACCTCTTCCAAAAATTTTAGGTCAATCATTTTCTTTGAGCTTGGTCGGTATAGCATTCCAATGGGACCGACAAAAGACTTTTCGCTCACGTGGGAAAATGTCAGAGATAAACTCGTACAGGACGAAAGTTTTGGTGGACAGGTAAAGCGAAAAACGGCATTGAAAGAGTTCATTGAACCGGTATTGCAGGATTCAAAAGATGACCTGGAGAAAGCGGTACGACTGTATACCTACTTCCAGAAACAAATAAAATGGAATAACCGCCATTCGATCTACGCAAAAAATATCAAAGAAGCCATCGAAAAAAGAACAGGCAATAGCGCCGATATTAACCTTGGACTGGTCAATGCCTTACGTTATGCGAAACTAGATGCCATCCCTGTTATTTTATCGACACGTGAGAATGGCTATGCAGGGCTCTATGCACCAGCGATATCAGAGTTCAACCATGTCATTGCCCAGGTAAAAATAGGTGAAAACTACTACCTGCTGGATGCGACCTCTCCCTATGAGATGTTTGGAAATATTCCAATGAAATGTGTCAACTTTCAGGGAAGATCAATTCCTCTGGAAGGCGAATCTGACTGGGTAAAGCTCGAGGCAAATCTTGCATCTACTTACAGTAACTTCTTCTACGGTGAACTGTCGGAAGATGGTGCATTAAAAGGAAAATGGATTACCTCACGTAACGGTTATGGTGCTTCCAAAATGCGTGAGCGCCTTCAAGGAAGTAATTCTGAAGAAGAATTCTACGAAAAAATAGATGAAGAAAACAATCGCATCAAAATCAATAGTTTTAAAGTATCGAATCGGGAATCCCTTGATAAACCGCTAACGGAGGAGTTTGAAATTGAGATTAAGAATTTTGCAACCCTGCAAAATGAACAACTTCTATTCAATCCTTATATTGACACCAAAATGTCCAAGAATCCCTTCAACCTTACGGAGCGGAATTATCCGATCGACTTTGGTTCTTTAGTCCAAGAAGAGTGCTACATTGAAATCAAACTGCCAAAAGGCTATGCATATCCAACGAAAGGAAAGTTAAAAAACATCAGTATGGCTCTTCCTGAACGTGCGGCCCGATATATTTTCAAAATCAATAATACAACACCGGATGTTCTGATCATCGAATCTGCAACACAATTAAACAAACCCTTGTTTATGCCGGAAGAGTATTTTGATTTAAAAGAGTTTTTCAGTCGGATCATCCAGGCAGAAAAATTAGATGTTGTACTCAAAAAAATATAACGATATCACTTAACACAAACTTCATTTTATATTGACGATTAGCTTAAATAAGGGTGATAACTTTGAATATCAAAAAATAGTAAAATGATTAAAGATTCAGATTTATTCGAACTAGAGAATACCTTCCTTGGTGAAGGTTTCGAATTAGATGGTGATGATATTATCACCGATGAAGACTAGGTCTTCACTTTTTTAGCAAGTATTATTCCCCTTATATAATCTCAAAGCCCAGACATTCTTTGCTGGGCTTTTTCTTTGCTCCGTTGTTCAGCAATTTGGCCAAACCTTATTATTTCCCTATCTTTATGTTATCCTGACAATCCGCCGTTGAGCTAACCCAGCTCCTATTTTTACGGGAACGCAAGTAACAGGTTTAAAGCAAATAACACACATGAGAAAAATAATATTGGATCTGGCCATGACCTTAGATGGCTTTATTGAAGGCTCACAGGGAGAGGTTGACTGGTGCATTATGGATGATGACATGGATTTCGATGGCTTTTTGGCTTCGGTCGATACCATCTTTTATGGCCGGGTGAGCTATGATGCCTGGGGTAATTTCCAACCGGGTGCTACGGCCGATGAAACGGAAATAAATCTTTGGAAAAATGTCCATGCGAAGAAAAAATATGTTTTTTCCTGTCAAGCAAGACAAGATGAAAACGCTACTTTCATCCAAACTGATATCACTGAACATGTTCAGGAAATAAAAGCACAGCCCGGAAAAGATATTTGGCTATATGGGGGAGCACGTCTAATCACAACATTCATCCAAGCCAACCTTGTTGACGTCTATCGCATTTCCGTTCACCCCATTGCCCTGGGAAGTGGCAAGCCTTTATTTGAAAACTTACCTGAACGACTATCCCTAAAACTTGTCCAAAGCGTCACATTCAAATCGGGTGTTGTTCAGTTAATCTATATCCCTCAACATGAATCTTAACCATCAGGCTGCCCCACAGATCGCTGACCAGATGATTAGGAAAGTACTAGATCAGCTCGAAAGTATATTTATGCCCCATTGCTCGCTCCTATCGGAAGATCAACCAGGCAGAGCCTATTATGGTTTTAATTTTCAACTGGGCAACAAAAACTTCAAATTTAGGAAGGCTAAGATAACACCAAAAAAAGTGGGGTTATTCGTTGCTCTTTGGAAACGTGACAGCGATGGTCAGACCATCCCCTTTACTGCAGATGATCCTTTCGATTATTACCTTATTTTGGTTGAGCAAGACCAGCATTGCGGCTTATTTGTTTTTCCAAAACAGATGCTCATTGAACATGAAATCCTCACAGCAGGTTGCCAAGAGGGTAAACGCGGGTTCCGAATTTACCCAGATTGGAGCATCCCAATGAACAAACAGGCTACCAAAAGCAAACAATGGCAGCACACATACTTTGTGGATTGCTGTGGGTCTCCTCAAGAAGCCAAAAACAAATTGACCCATATACTGCAAAGCAACTAGTCGATATTTCCGACCAAATCGGCATAAGCAGCACGCAACAAAGAAATTGCCGTCACCATACTTTGTTCGTCAAGATGGGCAAACCCCAACCGCAATGCTGTAACGGTTTTATTTTGATAAAGGCAATTACTCGGCAACAAGAGTCCTAGCAACCGCACTTTTTCTTGCAAGGCTGTCAGCGAAACAACCCGATTAAACTGTATCCAAAAAGCCAGTCCCGAGGACGGGATTTCAAACCGGATCTGATCTTCAAAATGCCGTAACAGCAATTGGGCAAACAATTCTTTTCGCTCAGCAATTGTTTTCTGAAATTTACGCTGATACCGAAAGATATCACCCTGATGGATAATTTCACCCAAGGTTTTCTCGATCATAAAATTCGGTTTTCCGAAGATATTCAAATACTTTTTACCTTCATCCAACAGATCCTGTGGTGCGATCAAAAAGTTCATTTGGAAACCAGGATCAAAGAAACTACCGAAAGCACCTGTATAAATCACGCGGTTACCGCCATTTTTCCGAAAAAGTGATTCGCCTTTCTCCTTAAAAAAAGAAGACTCAAAATCCACATCATCCTCAATAATGATAAAGTTATACTGCTCGGCCAACGCTAATAATTGAATTTTCCTCCGCTCGGAAAGGTTAACCGTCGTTGGATACTGACATCTGGTATTGAGGTAAACACACCTGATTTCTCCGGGTTTAAATTGATCTCCGATTTTATCTACATTCATCCCCTCCGCATCTACCGGAATGGTTTTTAGCTTGGCCCCAGCTTGACTAAAGATCATGTTAGGTAAAAAATAACTTAAATTTTCCACCAGCACAATATCACCTGGTCGGATCAATAATCGGGATAAAATTGAAAAAATCTGCTCGCGGCTGGCAATAGGCAACAAGAAATTCCGGGAAAGATGAAATCCTCTTGTTAAATTCAGATAATAGCTTAACTGGTCCCTAAAAAACAAATTCCCTTCAGTCGTCGTCGGAAAATCATCACTTTTCTTTTTCCGTTTCACCATGGATGCATAAAAACGCACCAGTTCCTCCGTTCCAATGACATTATAATCCGGTGTTCCATCCGTAAAATAGTACCTTTCGGGAACCTCTGAAATGGGCATATCTAAGATGAGTTCCTTTCTAAAAAAGTAAGGTGCAAAATCAGGCGGCTGTCTAAATGCCTTAACTGCAGACCTGGAGGTACCGATACGCTCAGGATTTTTCACAAAAGTTCCGCGATTAGGTAAAATTTTCACCCAGCCCTGTTCCTGCAATTCCGCTAAAGCAGCTACAATGGTTTTTCGGTGCACATTTAGTTCATCAGCAATCTTCCGACTTCCGGGCAACAAATCACCATCTTCCAATAGATTGCGTTTGACGGCATTGATAAATTGATAAACAATCTGCAGATAGATGGCATCTTCCTTACGGCGATCTATCTTAATAATGGAATGAAAACCTATACTAACCGGACTACTCATTATGTTTATTTCGGACTACCAAAGTTATCATTTAAACTATAATCTTTGCAATCATCAAGAAAAAATAATCGCGTTGATTTACTCAATCCCAATGGTCATTGAGCAAAATAGACCTGACTTTAGCATAAAAATTAGCAATAATATGGAAACAAAACCACTATGGACGCAGGAAGAAGTTGTTGCTTTATACAACAAACCAATAATGGATCTTCTTTATGAAGCGGCATCGATACATCGGAAATATCACGACCCCAACAAAGTACAAGTGTCCACATTGATCTCAATAAAAACAGGTGGCTGTCCCGAAGACTGTGCCTATTGTCCACAGGCCGCACGTTACCATACGAATGTAAAAGCGGAAGGCCTAATGAGCCTAGAGCAGGTAAAGGAGCAGGCACTGGCGGCCAAAGCTGGCGGTAGCTCACGAATCTGTATGGGGGCCGCCTGGCGTAATGTTAAAGATGGTCCTGAGTTTGATCATGTACTGGAGATGGTCCGCACATTGAATAGACTTGACATGGAAGTCTGCTGCACACTAGGTATGCTGACCGAAAACCAGGCACATCGTCTTTCAGAAGCCGGACTATACGCCTACAACCACAACCTCGACTCCTCTGCCGACTACTATAAGGAAATTATCTCGACCAGAAGCTATGATGATCGCCTGCAAACGATCGAAAATGTCCGTAAAACCAACATAACGGTATGTAGCGGTGGTATTATTGGGATGGGAGAAAGTATCGCCGACCGTGCAGCGATGTTGGTCACGCTTGCTTCGCTCATTCCACAACCCGAATCGGTACCGATCAATGCACTCGTTCCTGTACCCGGTACTCCAATGGAGGTCATGGAAGCAGTTTCGATATGGGAAATGGTACGCATGGTCGCTACAGCCCGAATTTTATTACCCACCACACAGGTTCGCCTTTCTGCAGGGCGTACCAACATGAGTACAGAGGGACAAGCTTTATGCTTTTTCGCAGGAGCCAATTCGATTTTCTCGGGCGACAAACTCCTCACCACGCCCAATCCCGCTATCAACGAAGATATGGATATGTTTAAAACACTGGGGTTAGTGGCACAGCAGCCTTTCGAGAAAAAAAATCAACCCGAAACCATCGCAACGGAGATGGCGCATTACCATGATCTTGGTGAAAGACCAAGATGGTCAAGACCAGAACATAAAATCCAGCGTAACATCGCTAAACAGCAAGACAAATAACAAACCCTATGCAGCAAACCATAATGGAAGGAAAAGAAATCAACCAACAAGACCTTATCGATGATTTTGACAGAGCGCATTTATGGCATCCGTATACAACCATGACTAATCCCTTACCTGCCTACAAGGTTAAACGGGCAGATGGCTGTATAATCGAGTTGGAAAATGGGCAGCAACTTATCGATGGTATGTCCTCTTGGTGGTGCGCCATCCATGGCTACAATCACCCCGTCCTGAACGCTTCGGTCACAGCACAGCTCAGCAGCATGTCACACATGATGTTTGGCGGACTTACACACGAACCAGCAATTGCCCTCGGTAAAATACTGCTTGATATCACCCCTGCTTCACTCAACAAAATATTTTATGCCGATTCGGGTTCTGTTGCAGTGGAAGTTGCGCTTAAAATGGCTACTCAATACTGGGTATCACAAAAAAAGACCAATAAAACAAACTTTGTCACGATTCGTTCGGGATACCATGGCGATACCTGGAACGCGATGTCGGTCTGTGATCCCATTACTGGCATGCACCGCATCTTTGACCATGCTTTACCCAAACGCTATTTTGCCCCTGCCCCAAAAATAGGGTTTAACCAAAAATGGGATGCCAATGACATTCAACCCTTAGCAGACCTGATCTGCTCGCATAAGGACGAACTGGCCGCTCTCATCCTCGAACCTATCGTTCAGGGAGCCGGTGGTATGCGTTTTTATCATCCGGAGTACTTGCTTCAGGCAGCACATCTTTGCAAAGAAAATCAGCTGCTATTAATCTTTGATGAAATTGCTACCGGATTTGGGCGCACGGGAAAGCTCTTTGCCTGGGAGCATGCCGGAATAGTGCCCGATATCATGTGTATCGGTAAGGCTCTGACCGGAGGTTATATGACGCTATCAGCCGTGATCACTTCAGATCACGTTGCAACTACAATCTCCAACGGTAAACCGGGTACATTTATGCATGGGCCAACTTTTATGGCCAACCCCTTGGCTTGCGCTGTAGCCCACGCTTCTATCAAATTACTGTTGGCAACGGACTGGAAAGCGAAAGTAACGTTAATCGAGCAACAATTGAGGCGGGAACTTAGCGCTGCTACAATGCTGCCCCAAGTTGAGGAGCTCAGAATTTTAGGTGCAATTGCTGTCATCGAGATGAAAAAATCCGTCGATCTATCCCGCATACAACAGCGGTTTATCGAAGAAGGAATTTGGGTTAGGCCATTCGGAAAACTGATTTATATCATGCCCCCTTTTATCATAAACAAAGGTGAGCTACACAAGTTAACACAGGCATTACTAGCCGTAATCAGCACAATCCAATGAGTGAAAACAGTTTAATCCAGCGCATTGAAGACGAATTATTTACCCTTGAAAAACAAGGAAATATACGAAAACTCCCCCTTATCACACAGCAGGGCAACATAGGACAGAAGCATGAAAAAGAGCATCATAACCTCTCGTCTAACGATTATCTTGGCCTAGCGACAGATCAGATACTTCGTCAAGAATTCCTAAACTCGGTGACAAAGGATAATGCAGTATTCAGTGCCTCCTCTTCGCGTCTACTTACAGGAAACCATGCAGGCTATACGCAATTGGAAACAACGCTATGCCGTATGTTTGGCACAGAGAGTGCATTGGTCTTTAACAGTGGCTATCATATGAATGTAGGCTTACTTCCTGCAGTGTGTGATACACAGACACTAATTCTCGCCGATAAGGGTATCCACGCAAGCCTAATTGATGGCATCCGACTGTCCAATGCGGCCTGCTACAGGTACCGCCATTCCGATTACACCCACTTAACGCAATTATTGGCAAAATATGCCCATCGCTTCACACGCATCATCATCGTCACAGAAAGTATTTTTAGTATGGATGGTGATTGCACTGACCTCCACTATCTGGTCAGTCTAAAACAGCGTTACCCCAATACCTTACTCTATGTCGATGAAGCGCACGCCGTAGGGGTACGCGGAATACGGGGGCTTGGCTGCGCAGAAGAACAGCACTGTATTACCGAAATTGATTTCCTGACAGGCACCTTCGGAAAAGCGCTAGCATCGCTTGGTGGCTACCTGCTATGTAAAGAACCCATCCGGAATTATTTGATCAATAAGGCTCGTACGCTAGTTTTTACAACCGCGCTACCCCCGATCAACCTTTTATGGACCGCGTTTATTCTGGAACGCTTAAGCGACTTCACTGACCGGCGCCAACAGCTGCACAAAAATAGCCTATTACTTCAACAGCAAATAATTGCCAAAGGCTTTAATTGTCCGTCAGAGAGCCATATTCTACCAGTCATTATCGGTGATAATAAGGAAACGATACTGAAAGCAGAAGACCTGCAGCGAAAGGGATTTTACGTACTTCCCATACGTCCGCCGACAGTACCAGAAGGAACTTCAAGAATCCGGCTTTCATTGACAGCAACAATGACCTCGGCCATGATCAAACAACTCGCAGCAAGCTTATGATACTTAAAAGAATCTCCCCTAAACGGGTCACTTCAGCCGATAATTTCCCAAGGCAGTATCTTCACCCAAAATCCAACGAAAAACTGCTTTTATTTTTTGCAGGCTGGGGCATGGATGAACAGCCTTTTTTGCACTACTCTCCTGTGGGCAAAGATCTTATTGTTGCCTATAGCTATACGGATTTACTGTTGGACGAAAGTCTGCTCGCAGGATACCGGGAAATTGAGGTTTTCGCCTGGTCTATGGGGGTATGGGCAGCAGCAACGGTACTGCCCGAGCTCCAAAACAGCAATTACCCCATCAGTACGTGTACCGCAATCAATGGAACACCATTTCCAATAGATGACGAAAAAGGAATTCCAGCCCAGTTATTCAAAGGAACATTGGATACACTGAGCGATAAAACACTGGAAAAATTCAGATTCCGCATGTGTGGCTCTAAGGACCTTTTTAACTGCTTTCTTGAGAGAGCGCCCCAACGGGACATCGAAGACCTTCGCACAGAGCTCATCGCCATTGAAAAAACCGCAAGTACAAAATCAGCAACAGCATTTCAATGGCATCAGGCATATATCGGTAAAGAAGACCGAATCTTCCACGTAGAAAATCAAAAACGTGCCTGGTCCGATACCGCATATACGATAATTGACGCTACGCATTATCCCGAACAATTATTTAAGCACCTTTTAAAATGATCATCATGATGGACAAACAAAGGATTATGGCCCGTTTTTCTAAAGCTGCGCGGAACTATCAGTCGGCAGCGACTGCTCAGTACGAAATAGCAAAAAAAATGATCAGCTTAATGCAGGAGTACATACCGCTCAGACCGCAAAAAGTATTGGAAATTGGCTGCGGCACGGGACTTTTTTCGCGGTTGATGCTACAGCATCTCAAACCTCAAAAAATGGTTTTAAATGATATCTGTCCAGCAATGATGCCCGAAGTAATGGATATTTTGACCTCGCCGCACACGTTCAGCTGTGCTGATGCAGAAACCTATGCTTTTCCCAAAGATATCAATCTAATCGCTTCCTGCTCTACGATTCAGTGGTTCAACAATCCCCGCGCTTTCTTTGAGAACTGTTATGTATCGCTACCGAACTCGGGTATCCTTGCCTTCAGTACTTTTGGTCATGACAATATGCACGAGATCAATGCTACTGCAGATGTTGGACTAAGCTATCGATCTAAATCCGAACTTATCGCCGAACTTTTAACATTGAATTATACGATCCTCGTTGCACAAGAAGAACATTTACAACTATACTTTGAAAGCCCTTTACAAGTTCTGCTCCACCTGAAGCAAACGGGAGTGACGGGAATAAAAAATCACCGGTGGACAAAAGGCACGCTCCGGGCTTTCTGCGACCAGTATACTGCTCGTTACGGGACAGAAAAAGGCGTATCGCTAACCTACCATCCCATCTATATTATTGCAAAAAAAAACATCAGCTGAACACGCCAATCACCAACAATCGGACAACCAACAAAAGAAACATAGCAATGAATGAAAATATCTATTTTGTTTCCGGCATAGACACCGGGATCGGAAAAAGTTATGCTACTGGCCTCCTCGCGAAACAATGGAATACAAGTGGTATACGCACCATTACTCAAAAGCTGGTACAAACTGGAAATACAGCTATTTCCGAAGATATCGTCCTGCATCGCCAACTCATGGAAATCCCATTAACGGTGGAAGATCATCAAAAAATCACCATGCCGGAGATTTTCACCTACCCGGCCTCCCCGCATCTGGCAGCGCGCCTAGATAATCGTGAAATTGATTTTACCAAGATCAGACAGGCAAGCTTGACATTAAGCCATCGCTACGATGCTGTGCTTATTGAGGGCGCAGGTGGATTGATGGTTCCATTAAAAGAAGATTATCTGATTATTGATTACATCCAAGAAATGCAATATCCTCTTATTTTTGTCACATCGGGAAAATTAGGGAGTATCAATCACACCTTACTAAGTCTGGAAGCTATCGCCAAGCGCAAGATCGATCTACACACCCTGGTTTACAACACGTTCCCCGTTCATAAAGACCGCACCATAAGTTCTGATACGGAATTATATCTTCGTCGTTATATAGAAAAACACCATCCGGAGGCCTTATTTGTCCGCTTGTAAATAAGGTCAACCGGATACGATTGTTAGACCGATAGAGCAACAGCAGGTAGACCAGTCAAAAAGAATTGGCCGCCATTCCTGCGGAAACAAGTATAGGTTATGCTAATAATGGATCAGTTGTACACTCGACACCTGTTTCCAATCGCCCTGCGAGCTGAATGAGGAAGCTGCTGTCTTCCTTGAGTCGTACAGCAATATCATACCAATTCCCTTGCCTTTCAACATCGAGGATCAGTGGCACTTCTTCGGCGGGAGCGATTTCTTTCGTTACGGCATATTTTCCATAGCTAAGGCTCTCGACAACTACGGTTACCCGCTGGTCGCTATTGTTCCTGAGTTTCAATTGCAATTTTCCTGTTGCCGCCTGAGTCAGCGCTTTGAGTTCGGGAGAAACGGCTGCCGCTAGCGCCACAGCTCCTTTCTGTCCAGAAAATTTTCGATAAAAACCATTTGGACCATGTAATTCAAAAGCATAGCGATCTCCTTCAAATCGTTCCAGATCCCACTGATATGTCAAACGATCACCGGCCTTCACCGCAAAATTCCAATTGCGGTAGGTTTCACTTTGCCCCTGTTCATCACGATATTCCAACGGACTATACACGTTGAAAGCTGTACCGGAAGTCTTTTTTCCGAAAAACTCGTTGTCTACAGTCATCGCCAGATGAAACTGTCCATCTTTCACATAGCCCACCGCATCATGCGCATAAGGCAATTGCAGGGATTTACGAATCCCCCGCTCCTGTATTCGGTCAAATCCCGGAATCCATCCGTTTTTAGTTGCTAGATCAGGATCCTTAACCTCAACAAAGCCTCGCGGGTCTTCTTTGAACTGCGCATTGTATATCGTTTCGATATATTGATCCCGATCAAGAAAAGGAAGTTGTTCCTTTTGCTGCGTAAAAGGTGTAAAGGCGCTTGTTAAATCCCCACAGATTGTTCTACGCCATGCACTGATGTTTTCCAAATGCAGATTCTTGTTCAGCTTTTTATTAAAGAAAGATTCCAAAAATTGCAAAGTAGAGGTATGATCAAATACCTGAGAGCAGACCTTACCACCGCGCGACCAAGGCGACGCAATATACATGGGAACACGAAAACCTAGGCCCACAGCCCCTTCGCGTGCCTGTTTTTTAGGAATCCCCTGTTTTAGCTCATTTTCTAAACGAACCATCTCCACCTCCGTATCGATCCCTGGAGAACATGCACCTGTATCTTTCTTCTTTAAATCTGGCACCAGAAAAGGTTTAACATGGTCGTAGTAACCATCGTTTTCATCATAGGTAATGATAAAAATTGTTTTTTTCCAAACTTCGGGGTTCTTCGTTAAGATATCTAAGACTTCAGATACATACCAAGCTCCATACCAGGGCGCACTCGGGTGGTCCGAAAAATTCTGCGGACCGGCCAACCAGGATACGGCAGGCAGTTTCCCGGTATCAACGTCTTTACGGAATTGATAAAGAATATCTCCTTTAGGGACTTCCAGCGTGCTTTTTTTTCCCTGTGTCTTAAAACGTAAGGTATCAAGCGATCTGTAATTTTTATCCCCCTTGTTTACCGTAAACGCCCGCTCATTTAATGATTTCGTAAAATCACTTAGCTTGTTATAATTGTTTGCATTGAATTCCTTTAGTTCGGTCTCAGCTCGCTCCAGTGCTTCACTTTTTTTGCGAATATCAGCGCGTATCTTTTCTGCTTGTTCCTCGGAAGAAGGTGACTTCTCTTCCAACTTAGAAATCTGCATGGGCAAATCCCGAACCTGTGTTTCCAGGCTTCTGATATAGTTCTCCTTAAATTTAACTTGATAAGCCTGAAAAAACTCCAGTAGATTACACCCAAAATTGGATAACCATGCTCTTTCCTGTCCAGAAAAACCTCCGCCACAGCTGGTCTCATTTTGATAGAAACGCCAGTTAATGCCGTTCTTTTCAAGCAATTCCGGAAAAGTTTCCCAGGTCATTTTACCATAGCCAAAGTCATCGTTCCGAATATTCACTTTTTGCAGACCATCTTTCATCTCTGTAATCTTACCCGTCCAGAAAAAGGAACGGTTAGGCGTCGTGCTTGTCATGCCCGAGCAAAAATTCTGATCACATACTGTGAAAGCATCCGCTAAGGCATAATGAAAAGGTAGATCTTCCCGTGTAAAGTATCCCAATGTCAGTGGCATCGCCGCATATTGTTTATTCCCTGATTGCTTCGATAACAGCCAATGATCGTAACGTCCTTGGTTAAAGGCATCCACCTGGCTTGCTCGACTATGTGGAAGCGAACCCATCCAGGTCACTTTACTTTCTTTCAGATTTAATCGAAAAGGAGCATAAGTTTTTCCCGCTTTATCCGTTTGATACCAGACGGGTAAACCGTTTGGTAAACGTATCGAACGGGGATCATTAAACCCCCGAACTCCCGAAAGACTACCTAGCGTATGGTCAAAGGAGCGGTTCTCCTGCATCAGGATGACAATATGCTCGGCATCTAAAAAACTGCTTCCTGGGGCAGGGTCTATCGCAAAGGCTTTCTGGATCGATGCGGGCATAAAGCTGGCAATACCTGCTGCTCCCGAAAATAGTAGGGTCTTTCGGAGGAATTCTCTTCTGCTTTCCATAATACTTATTTATAATTTCGATTTGAATCTACTTAGATTTCTTTTTGTTTCATATTTCTTCATGTAAATCTTATGTTACCAAATTAAGCGCTAAGAAAATATCTCCATGATAGGATGACAAAAATTTGTTTATTTTTACGAAAACACAACAGATATACATATGGTGGACATTTTGCTGCTCGAAGACGACAAGGTACTCTCTAAGGAGATTCGCTCTTTTCTGTTAAGCCAGGGTTTTACCTGTGATCAAGCCTTTGACGGTATTGAGTTTTTGGCCAAAACGCACCAGAAAAAATATGGTTTTTATCTATTGGATATCAACGTGCCCAAAATCAATGGACTGGAGATCTGTAAAAAGATAAGAAGCCATGACGCCTTTACCCCAATTATTATTCTCTCAGCATACGACGATATAGATGATAAAAAGGAGGCATTTCTCCGGGCCGCGGATGACTATTTGGTCAAACCTTTTGTTTTAGATGAGTTACTGATGCGGATCTATTCATTGCTGCGTCGACAACAACATAGCGAAAGCAATGAAACAAAAACATGGGTAGTCGATGATCTGATCATTTATCCTGATGAGGCCCGTGTACTACGTGCAAATGAAGAAATTAATCTTACTCAAAAAGAATTTCAACTGCTGCTTATCTTAGCGCAGGCAAAGGGCCGCACCTTATCCAAGCAACATATTTCGGAGGAAGTATGGCAAAACCAATTTCAAACAACACAGAATACAATTGAAGTTTACATCAACTTTTTACGAAAGAAAATTGATAAAAACTTTGAAAATAAACTAATCCATACAAGACCTGGATTTGGTTATTACCTATCGGCAGAAAAATGAATTTAAAAAAGAAGATAGCGATTAGCTTTAGCATTGCATTCTCCGTCCTTTTCGGTATGGCGATGTTGATTATCTACTATGCTAGTTTCGATTTTCGGAAAGATCAATTTCGCCAGCGACTGATTGATAAATTGGATAATATCTCCCATTACATCGCCAGTAATCCTTATTTCAACCGTCAGTCTTACAAAAACTATTTCCACGATGACGAAGATGGCCTCTTCTATGAAGATGTGATCATCCTTGACAAAAACAAACAACTGGTCTTCAGCACCGTAAAGGATCAGACCATTACCTGGAATGCCTCGATTGTCAATCGGCTAAATCAGGAAAAACAGATTTTCTACTATCAGGATCAATACGAAACCTTGGCCAAATATTACCGCATCAACGGTTTACCTTATTATATTATCGTAAAAGCACAGGATTACTCCGGGAATGAAAAAATGGATCATCTGGCGCTCGTCCTAACCATATTATTTGTACTGAGCGCTGTGCTGGTCTGGATATTCAGTTATAACCTTATCCAACGTTTATTGATCCCACTCGATAAATTAAAAGATAATATCACCCAGATCAATGCCAGCAAACTGACCAAACCTGTCGAGTATACCGGTAAAACAGATGAGATTGCTGTACTAACCCGAGCATTTAACACCATGCTGCTACGGCTTTCGGCTGCTTTCGAATCGCAGAAAGAATTTAATTCCAGCGCCTCTCATGAATTGCGAACACCGCTTGCCCGAATGTCCTTCCAGCTGGAGAACCTTTATCATCAGAATCAGTTGAGCGAAGAAGTAAGGCAGGTATTGCGTAATATATCCAAAGAAACCTTACATCTTTCGGAGGTAACCGATTCGTTGATGTTACTTTCAAAATTCGACTCCGAGCGTTTGAAAATGACTTATGCGGAGGAAAGAATTGATGAAATTATCTTTACGGCTTATGAAAAGGTAGCCAAGGTATTCCCCGACCTACAACTGGATTTTTCAATTGGCGGAATTGAAGATCCCAAACTGAGTATTTTCTGTTCTGCTCAATTGATTGAAATCGCTTTTGTGAATTTATTTAAAAATGCCGCGCTTTATTCCGATACCAAGGAGGTAAAAGTAATGATTGTAGAATCAACGTGGGAACTTAAAGTGCTTGTCAGCAATACTGGCCCGGCCTTGAGTACAATCGACCAAAAACGAATTTTTGATGCATTCAGCCGCGGTGAAAACGCAAGTGAAACAACAGGATCGGGCCTAGGGTTACGTATCGTTCAGCGTATCATGCAATCGCATCAAGCAACAATAGCATATCAGGCCGATCTAAAACAATCTACGCATACTTTTGTATTACTATTTAAATTGTTTCCGAACCGGGAAGTATAGTTGCTTAAGTGCGGTAGACAATGTCAAGTCTATGAGCAATAAACGCATATATTATTATACCTATCCATAGCTATCCGCCGATCTGAAAAACATGCTTTTTTAAGCTTTTTTTAAGCATTTATTAAGGGGTCTTTAATCTTCGACCAGTTATTTTGTTACATAAGTTTTGAAACACATGACAAAGACACCCCTTATATTTTTATTGCTTTGCAATAGCATGGCTTTTGCTCAACAAAAACCACCACAGGCAGATTACTTGAGCATTCATGAAAGTACATTTGGAATAAAGCAAAGTGAGATCTCGGGAAAAAAGATGACGCTTCAAGAATGCGAAGAAGCCTTTATTAAAAGTAATCTCTCCCTACTCGCACAGCAATATGATATCAGCCAAGCCGAGGCTGACGTCATACAAGCCAAAATATGGGATCTACCACAATTGCAGCTATCGGCCAATGCTTACGACCCACAGAACAAAAAAGCATTTCATATTGGTCAATCCAAGGAAGCAAGCGTATCCCAATTGATTTATCTCGGTGGAAAAAAGAAGAATGAAGTTGAATTTGCTAAATCAAATGTTGAACTTGCTAAGTTGCAATTCAGTCAATTACTGGCAAGCCTTCGTGCGCAACTGCGTACAACCTTCTACTCCCTTTACTTTGAGCAACATAAGTTGGCCGATATTAAAATTCAGTTGGATTACCTCAACAATCTGCTTGCGGCTTATAAAGAGCAAGGAAAAAAAGGAAACGTTTCTTTAAAAGATCAGGTTCGTCTTCAAACAATGGCCATCGATCTCAACAACGAAAAAACGACAGCGATCAATAATAGCATCAATCTACAGCAACAATTACGTGTGCTTATTTCCAGTCAGGAAGATGTATTACCGAAGTTAACAGATCAAGAAGCAGATCAGGAACTTGCCGTAAAGCCAACAATGGCTTTGGACAAAATCTATCAATTGGCCTTGGAAAACAATGCCGATTATCAATTTGCCTTAAAGACCTCTGAAAGCTCACAGTTATTTACCAGATGGCAACAGTCTTTAAACACACCGGATATCAACCTTGGCCTTTCCTACAGCCAAAATGGAGGTGTATTTCGCAATGAGCTCAATGTCACAGCCGCCATTCCGATCCCGTTGTGGAAACAAAATAAAGGAAATGTGATCAAAGCGAAATACGCCGAAGAAGAGGCAAAGAAAAATATTGAAGTCCAACGGCAGCTGCTGGAATCACAGATCCGTTCAAACTATCAGTCCTGGGAAAATCAATATACCCAATATTTTACCATCACACCAGACGACCTGCATAACATCGCTGTGGTCTATGATGGCATATTCAATAATTTTAAAAAAGGGAATATTTCTCTAGTTGAGTTCACGGATTTTATGGACAGCTATCGCATATCCATTCTTAAGCTATACGATATGAAAAAGGAAATTATTCTCAACGCCGAACAATTAAACTACCTGGCTCAAACTTCTATATTTAATTCAACTCATGTCAACTAAAAAACTTCTTATAGCCGCTGTGGCAGTAGTACTACTTTACTCTTGCCAAAACCATAAAGAAACAGATAATGCAGCCATTGTCAAAGGTTTCGAAATTAGTGAGACGATGCTTAAATCGACAAGTTTTGCTACGGTAAAAAAAGAAAATGTGACCGAAGAACTCAACTTCTTTGGAAAGATATCGGCCGATCAAAACAATTACATTGATATTTTCCCGCTCGTTGGGGGGAATGTGGTCTCCGTTAATGTTTCTCTGGGTGATTATGTCCATAAAGGTCAGGTATTGGCAACAATCAGAAGTACGGAAGTTGCCGGTATACAAAAGGATCTTTCCGATGCCAGAACCGATGTGTTACTCGCCGAGAAAAACTACCGTGTGGCCGAAGACATGTATAATGGTAAACTGAGTACAGACAAAGACATGCTGGAAGCAAAGGGGCAATTAACCAAAGCCAAAGAGCAACTACGTCGTTCAGAGGCCGTCAGTCAGATCTACAATGTGCGTACAGGTAATATTTATTCGGTCGTATCTCCAATCGATGGCTACATCGTCCAAAAGAACATCAATAAGGACATGCAGTTGCGTAGTGACCGCAGCGACAACATCTTTGATGTGGCCAATACAAAAGATGTATGGGCAATTCTTAACGTCAACGAAACGGATATCGACAAGATTAGTATGGGCATGCCGGCTATTGTGTCTACCCTGAGCTACCCGGACAAAAAATTCCAGGGCAGTATTGATAAAATCTTTAAGATCATCGACCCCCAAACGAATTCAATGCAGGCACGCGTGGTGCTAGACAATAAGGATGGTTTACTTATTCCGGATAGTAAAGCGACCATTAAAGTGTTGCATCGCTCCAATACGGAAGCGCTCGCAGTTCCTTCTGATGCGGTCATTTTCGATCAAAACAAATATTTCGTATTGATCTATAAATCCCAAAATGATATTAAGATTCGCGAAATACTGCCGATCAAACAAAACGAAGGAACAACTTACATGGCTACGGGGCTACAGGAAGGTGAAAAAGTTGTTGTCAACAATAAACTTTTGATCTATAGAGCATTGAATAATTAATCGGTCTTAGCATTTACACGAATGAACAAATTCATTAAAAATATCATCGCCTTTTCCATTAAAAATAAAGCGTTTACCTTTATTTGGGTCGGTATTTTGGCTATTGCTGGTTTCATTAGCTTCAAAAGCATGCCCATTGAGGCATTTCCCGATGTGACCAATACACAAATAACCATCATTACCCAGTGGAACGGAAGGAGTGCGGAGGAAGTCGAACGCTTCGTAACGACACCAATCGAACTGGGCATGAGTCCAGTCCAAAAGAGAACCAGCATACGGAGCACGACCATGTTTGGCCTTTCTATTGTTAAAATCATCTTTGATGATGGTGTCGACGACACTTTTGCCCGCAATCAGGTCAACAACCTCATGCGGTCTGTGAGCCTGCCAGACAATGTCGACCCTGAAGTACAGCCCCCCTACGGCCCTACAGGCGAAATCTTCCGTTATACATTGCATAGCGATCAACGCAATTCGCGCGACCTCCTTACTTTGCAGACCTGGGTCATTGACCGCGCTTTGCGTGGTGTCCCTGGTGTAGCCGATATCAACGTTTTTGGTGGACAGGATTTGGTTTACGAAATAAGTACCGACCCCATCAAACTCGACAAATTTAATCTGACCCCGTTACAGGTATTTGATGCTGTCAGCAAAAGTAACCTGAACGTCGGTGGAGATGTCATCGAAAAAAGTGGCCAGTCCTACGTCGTACGCGGTATTGGTTTGGTCAACTCGATCAATGATATCGAAAACATCACGGTAATCAACCAAAAGGGAAATCCGGTCTTTGTTAAAAATGTAGCCGAGGTAAGAGAAAGCGCAATGCCTCGGGTGGGCCAAGCTGGTTTTGGTAAGAATGATGATGTGGTAGCAGGAACCATCGTGATGCGGAAAGGCGAAAATCCAAGAGAGGTCTTGACCGCTGTAAAAGCGAAAATAGACGAGCTCAACAACAAAATCCTTCCCAAAGATGTCAAAATGCAAACCTTCTATGACCGTGACAATCTCATGGATTTCACGACCCATACCGTTATGCACAACTTGATTGAAGGTATTGTCCTCGTCACCTTGATGGTATTGCTCTTTATGGCAGACTGGCGCACGACGGTCATCGTTTCTATCATTATACCCCTCGCCTTACTTTTTGCTTTTCTATGTCTTAAACTAGCTGGCATGAGCGCCAACCTGCTTTCTTTGGGTGCAGTAGACTTTGGTATTATCATCGACGGTGCCGTGGTCATGGTGGAAGGGATATTTGTCATGTTGGATCACCAGGCTCATAAGCTGGGTATGGAGAAATTCAACAAAATGGCCAAAGCCGGCTGGATCAAACAGACAGGAACAGGTTTGGGAAAAGCAATCTTTTTCTCCAAGCTGATTATCATCACCTCCTTGATGCCCATATTCTCCTTCCAAAAAGTAGAAGGAAAGATGTTTTCGCCACTAGCCTTTACCCTGGGTTTTGCTTTGCTGGGTGCATTACTGTTTACCTTGACACTCGTTCCGGCTTTATCGCATATTCTGCTCAATAAAAATGTGAAAGAACGCCACAATCCATTTGTTGAATTCTGGAATAGAATTGTCGCCAAAGGTTTTGGATTTACATTCCGAAACAAGCGTCTGAGTATGATCGTTGCAATTACTTTACTAGCTGCAATCTTATTTTCTGCAAAATTTTTAGGGACAGAGTTTTTACCGACATTAAATGAAGGTTCCCTTTGGGTTACTGCCGAGATGCCCATGAGCACTTCATTACGTGAATCGGTTAAAACAACCAAACTGTTAAAGGGTACTTTAGAAACTTTTCCTGAGGTCACCGGCGTACTTTCCCAAACTGGACGAAGCAACGACGGTACCGACCCCAATGGGTTTGGCTTTGTTCAGTTTGCTGTGGCCCTAAAACCTAAAGAGGAATGGACGCGTAAAATCACGATGGATCAGCTGATTGAAGAGATGGACCATAAACTCAAACAATTCCAGGGGATCACCTATAACTATTCGCAGCCTATCTCGGATAATGTTGCTGAAGCCGTTGCTGGTTTCAAGGCCGAAAACGGCATCAAGATCTTTGGCGATAACCTCGCGACCTTAGACCGCCTGGCGAAAGAAGTTTATGCACAGGTCAAAGGTATTCAAGGTATTAAAGAACCTGGTATCATCTTAAATATCGGCCAACCTGAAGTTAGTGTGGTATTGGATCGGACCCGTATGGCGGCATTCAATGTCCTGCCAGCAGATGCACAGGCGGTACTGGAAATGGCCTTTGGCGGAAAGACCGCTTCCATTTTATACGATGGTGAGCGCAAATTCAACATTCGACTGCGTTATGCGCCCGAATATCGGAAAACAGAAAAGGATATTGCACAGCTGATGGTTCCATGTGGTGATGGCACATTAATTCCGTTGAAAAGTATCGCGACCATTGAAAAAGATAATGGTGCTGCTTTTATCTATCGCGACAACATCAAACGTTATATCGGCATCAAATTTTCCATCCGTGACCGTGACTTAGGAAGCACCATAGCTGAAGCACAACAAAAAGTAAGTAAAATTAAGCTTCCGGAAGGATATTCTATTGGCTGGACTGGACAATTTGAAAATCAGCAGCGTGCGACACACCGCCTAGCACAGGTTGTACCGATCAGTTTGATCGTCATCTTCTTTCTATTGTTTATTCTATTCGGAAATATCAAGGATTCGCTGCTCGTGTTGGCCAACGTTCCTTTTGCACTGATCGGTGGAATTATCGCCTTGCACGTGACGGGTATGAATTTTGGAATCTCGGCAGGGGTAGGTATGATCGCATTATTCGGGATCTGTATCCAGAATGGTGTTATCCTGATCTCAGAATTCCATCAGAATAAGAAGGAAGGCCTACCCAATGACCAATCAATTTATAAAGGTGTAAAATCGCGAACACGACCTGTGGTCATGACGGCACTCATGGCTTCCATCGGGCTGTTGCCGGCTGCATTATCGACCGGTATAGGTTCGGAATCACAGAAACCTTTGGCGATCGTCATCATTGGCGGATTAATCTCAGCGACGATATTGACATTGTTGGTATTCCCAATCATCTACGATATCTTCAACAGAAAAGAAAAGGTACAACAAACAATAGCTGAATAATATTGTCCATATTTTATATACTATATACTTAGACCAATAAAGGTCATCGGTACTGCCTCAGGCTGTGAAGCGACAGGCAGTACCATTTTTTTGATAATACTTTTGATGTAACATTTGTATCTATTCCAGGTTTAAAGTTTCAAAAGCAATAAAAAGCCCTTAAGTTTACAACAAATTACCTTCCATTAAACAGCTGCTGTTTTTTGGATCACACAAACAAACACATATTTATGACTATTCTCACCTTTACAATCATCCTTCTCCTGGGTGCTTTTGTAGCAGGGCTCTTAGGATCCCTGACAGGCTTAGGCGGAGGGGTCGTTGTCATCCCTTTATTGACTCTTCTGTTTCATGTCGATATCCGTTATGCCATTGGAGCGGCCTTGTTGGCTTCCATAGCGACATCATCCGGTGCAGCCACAGCCTATGTCAAAGAAGGCATCACCAACATCCGGCTTGGCATGTTTTTAGAAATAGCGACCACGATTGGTGCTGTTATCGGGGCTGTCATCGCCATTTACATGCCGACGAATACCATTGCAATCATTTTTGGTATTGTACTGATCTTCTCCGCAGCTATGACTATACGGAAGAAAAACGAACATGCGCTATCCGGCGGTTCTGCTTTGGCTGAAAAATTGAAACTGAATAGCACCTACCCTGCTGATGGAAAATTGATCCCGTATAAGCTGACCAACGTCGTCGGCGGCTTCTCTTTGATGGGGGTTGCAGGAATACTTTCCGGATTATTAGGCATTGGTTCGGGCTCCCTTAAAGTACTCGCGATGGACAGCATGATGAAAATTCCATTTAAAGTCAGTACGACAACGAGCAACTTTATGATCGGTGTCACCGCAGCTGCTTCTGCAGTGGTCTATTTACAAAGAGGATATATGGATCCAGGTATTGCTTTTCCGGTTATCCTGGGTGTATTATGCGGTGCCATTACAGGATCCAAACTCTTAAAGCGCATGAACCCAAAGACTTTACGTATCATTTTTGCCGTCGCTATTACTTTGGTGGCCTTGGAAAT
Source organism: Sphingobacterium sp. 40-24 (assembly GCF_001899705.1). Taxonomy (NCBI): domain Bacteria; kingdom Pseudomonadati; phylum Bacteroidota; class Sphingobacteriia; order Sphingobacteriales; family Sphingobacteriaceae; genus Sphingobacterium; species Sphingobacterium sp. 40-24. The sequence goes on from NZ_MKWH01000037.1 coordinate 60,726, forward strand.
GATCTTCAACGGATTCCAGCATAAATTCTAAAAACGGTAGCTTACCCGATTTAGGATTTTAAGTTTGTAACGTCCTTCCGCTAGACAATGAAGGACCTAATTACTCAAAATGAAACAAGTATTTTCGAAACACTATTGGGGAGACAAAGACATCTCACTGTTGGTAGGACAAATTTTAAGAATAGGCGTTATATTGGCTTCCTCTATTCTTATTCTCGGCGGTATCTTCTACCTGATTGTTCATGGACAGGACACCGTACCGAATTATCGAGATTTTGTCGGTGAAGGGAATTCCAATACAACAATTACTGGAATTATTTCGGGGGCATTTAGCCGAAATATTCCCCAAGTTATACAGCTGGGTGTTCTTTTATTGATTTGTACACCTATCGTACGGGTGATTGGTTCACTGTTTGGTTTTGTAATCGAAAAGGACAGACTTTATATCATCATTACATTGATTGTATTAACCGTCATTATCGGCAGTATACTTAGCGGCATCAAGGGATAATAAGGCTTTATCTCTTGATCCGCCGCCAAGCGGATTTTTCCAATGCGTATTCAAAATTTTTACGTTCTGGCTCATTTACATAGCTGACCATCTTTTCGGCCACTTTAATAGCGCCCAAACGTTCCACGGCCTTCTGAGAACGATAGTTTTCTGCCCCCACATGCAGATAGATTCGATCCACAAAGTTGAAGGCAAAGTCAAACATCATCTCTTTGACCAAGGGATTAATTCCTGCCCCCCAATACGCACGGGCATAAAACGTATATCCAACAAAAATAGATTTTTCCGCCTCATCAAGTCCATAGTACCGGGTGCTCCCAATGCAGGCTCCACTTTCCTTATCCAGGATCAAATAAGCAGCCTTACTTTCCAAGGCCCCTTCAAAAAATCCCTGAAAAACCTCTTCCTTCCAGCGATCCTTATTGGGATGCTGTTCCCAGATCAGGGGATCTTTGGCAACCTGATACAGCGTATCAAAATCCGTTGGTTCGATGATGCGTAATACGACCTTATCATTTTCAAGGGTGTTGGGGGCGACAAACTTCATGAGACACTGTTATAGTTATAGCAATTCAAATATTTTAAATCTGACAAAAGATACCAATTATTGATCAAACTATCTGAATTTTGCGAATATCCGGTCAAATATTACACCAAGATGTAGATTTTATCACCGTGTTGACAAAATTGAATGCAAGAAATCCCCTGCAACTGAATTATTTTACCTTAGAATTGATAGGAATTGGACAACTTATTCAATTAGCATGGCAAAAAATTCGTATTTTACAGCCAAATGGAACAATTCAGGGAATTTGTAAAACAGCGTATTGATGTCACTGAGGAAGAACTAAATGACATCGTCTCACGTTATCAGGTACGGAAAATAAAGAAAAAAGAATACTTTCTCCGGGCAGGCGAGGTATGCCACCATGAAGCATACGTAATCAGCGGTTTATTTAAATCATTCTATGTCACCGCCGATGGGATTGAACATATCCTACAGTTTGCAATTGAAGATTGGTGGATCGGTGATATTGCCAGCTTCAATTATCAGGAGCCGGCCCTCCAAAACATTCAGGCCCTGGAAAACTCCGTCGTCCTGACCCTTTCAAAAAAGGCTAAGGACAAACTTTACGAAGATCATCCCATCTTCGAGAAACTCTCCAGGATTATGGCACAACGTGCGCAAATCGCATCGCAGCACCGTATTATCTCGAGCATAGGTTTCACTGCACAGGAACGCTATCTGGATTTCATCAAAAGGTACCCTAAAATCTATCCGAGGATCTCCAATATGCAATTAGCCTCCTATCTTGGTGTTACGCAGGAGTTTCTTAGCCGCCTAAAAAGGCAGATCTTAAAGCCGAATCGAAATTCTTGACCTACATCAATTTTTTCTTTGTCTGTTTATCCCACCTTTGCAGAAGCTTGTTCAAACAAACAATTTAAACTTTTGAAGGTTAGATAAATAAAAAAAGAAAATAAGATGAATAAATTTTTCCAAATTCTGGCAGTAGCAGTATTAATGGTTAATGTTGCTGTGGCACAAGTAAAATGGTCTGCAGACCCTGCACATACCAACGCAAGATTTGATGTAAAACACCTTGGTATCAGCTTTGTTGATGGTGAATTTACTAAGGTAGAAGGAACAGTTGAAACCCCAACAGGAACAAGTTTCAATAATGCCAAAGTTAATTTCTCTATCGACGTCAACAGTATCGATACGCGCATTGCTGCACGTGACAACCACTTGAAGACCGATGATTTTTTTGCTGCGGAAAAATTCCCTAAAATGACATTAAAGTCTATCAGTTTTAAAAATGCGAAAGTAAAAGGAAAATATGTGATGATAGCGGATCTGACGATCCGTGATGTAACGAAAAAAGTAACTTTCGAGGTAACACAAAACGGTGGAATCATTACGGATCCTTGGGGAAAAACACGTGCTGGATTTACAGCTAAAACAAAAATTAACCGTCAGGATTTCGGCATGAAATACAATGATAAATTACCTTCAGGTGTAGAAGCGGTTGCTTCTGATGTCGACATCATTGTCAACACCGAATTGGTGTTGAACTAATTGAAAATAATAAATCACACTAACATTAAGGGGTGTCCAAACGGATTGGACACCCCTTTTTATGCAATTTTACACCGAGTTCTGGCTACAGCAATCAGCTATGGAATGCTCAAATCAAGGGCTTTGACCTGACGTAATTGAGCAGCTCATTTTTTATAAGCCTTTTAACATCCCGCCGTCCAGAGGAATATTGGCTCCAGTCAGATAACTTGCATATTCGGAGCAAAGGAAAGCGACGAGATAACCGTATTCTTCAGGTTTACCCAGACGCTGCGCAGGAACCTGTTTCAACCGCAATTGTAGCGCTTCCTCGTAGGATATACCCATACGTTGAGCGTCAAGGTTGGTTAGCGACTGGATACGGTCCGTATCAAAAAGGCCTGTCAAGATGCTATTGACCGTCACCCCTTCTTTAGCGACATCCGTTGCCAGCGATTTACTCCAGCTAAGCAATGCTGTACGGATCGTATTAGACAACACTAAATTAGATACCGGTTCTTTCACAGTTGAAGAAGACACATTAATAATACGTCCGTATCGATTTGCCAACATATAAGGCAGCGCACATGAGGTCGTGTAACAGTGATTTTGAAATAAGAGTTCAAAAGCATGCTGGTAATCCGCCAGATTTTTTTGGTCTATGGTTCCTGCTTGAGGCCCATTCGAATTGTTGATTAAAATATCCACCTTATTCGACTCAAAATAATGTGTTATCTGCTTTTTGTATGCTTCGTGATCATTGTAGTCCACTACGATATATTGGTGCACCTGTCCTTTGGAGGTATCAAGACCTTCACAGGTACGTTGTAGCTTTTCCTCCTGTCGGGAAGCCAATGTTACAGATACGCCACATGAGGCAAGCACTTGGGCAATACCTGCACCTATACCAGCAGAGCTCGCTCCGATCAGGGCTTTTTTCCCATTTAGATTGATTTCCATATCTTTTTATTTTTTATTTTATAGCGTGTATGTATGCATAGCCAATCATCATGGCTGAAAATGCGTTCTAACCCCGGTTAATCGTTGTCCTTTGCTCGGATCATAGCAACAAATAAATATATGGCAAAGACCCATGCCGAGCCAAGGCATATCCAAGCAAAAATGGGAATTCCCCACCACTGTGGTTCTACGCGTGCGACAATAATCATCCCACCTAGTAAATTGAGTGACATAAACATAATTCCGATGACAATACGATTGACCCCCTTGCGTAAAATAGCATTAAAAGATCGCGCACTGATCAATCGATGGTTGAGTGTAAAATTTCCTGTTCGAAATAAGCGCACAAGGGCGCGCATATCTTCAGGAAGTTTTTCGACATCGCGCGCAAAAGATTCAACTTTATGTTTTCCTTTTTTGAAGATTGCCTCTGGAGAGAGCCGCTCCATCATAATCCTACGTGCAAAGGGCTTGATACTCTCCATAATATTAAGATCGGGATATAACTGGCGTCCAATACCTTCCATCAACGAAATGCCCCGCATCAATAGATAAATATATTCCGGAAAATACAAGCGGTTGTCACCAATGATGTTCCACAATTTATTGAACAATAAATCTAAGCTAAGATCCCCGAGAGATACATTATCAATCATATCGAAAATCTCATATAGGGATCTTTCAAACCGGTTACGATCCGGAATATGGCTCACCACGGCAACGTCTTCAATCACGTCAGCAAGCCGGACAGCATCTTCGGAAATAGCCGATTGAATAAACTCTTCAAGCTGCCTACGGTCTATCCCCAATAATTTACCCATATTTCCGAAATCCAAAAAAGCAATCCGCCCATCCGGCATCACCATCATATTGCCGGGATGCGGATCGCCATGAAAGAAACCATGGATAATCACTTGCTCAAGGTATAAATTGATCCCATTTTTTACCAGCGTTTGGACATCCATTCCCCGACGCTTAATTTCATCGGCATCAGTTACCTTGAAACCATCGAGATATTCCATGCAAAGAACATGGTCCGACGAGAGTTCAGGATAAACACGGGGTGCCTTGATCAGTTTATTTCCTTTAAAGTTCTTTGTGAAGCGTTCGATGTTATGCCGCTCAATCACCAGGGACATCTCTTCCTGCATGGTCGTAGCGAAAGATTCAACAATCAGCAGAAGGTTAAGGTTTTCCAGTACATCATTGTACATGGTTAGGATTTTGGCAATATCACGCATAAGTGCCAGATCACAGCGCATAACCTCATCGATGCCAGGACGGCGGACTTTTAAAACGACTTGGGTTCCATCTTTTAAGATTGCGCGATATACCTGTGCGATAGAGGCCGCAGCAAAAGGTTCGGCAGTAATCTCCTGGAAATGCTCATCAATATCCAGCTCAAGTTCTTCTTTGAGATAAGATTTAATATCCACTTCAAAAGGGGGAACATTATCCTCAAGGCGCTTAAGTTCATCTACGAGATCTTTGGGAAACAACCCCTCTCGCGTCGAAGCCGATTGTCCAAGCTTGATAAAAGCCGGACCGAGCTCCTCAAGCGCCATGCGAATACGGGCATAAACACTGATATTATCGACGTCAATAGCATGTTCTACAGCAGATCGGGGTCCCTTCCACGGCAATCGAGCGATCGCATCTTTAAAACCATATTTGGCCAATATACTTAAGATCTGGGAACTGCGCTGTAACTTCTTTGTCGGATTAAACATAACGGACAATGGTTTTCAATGACAATATACGAAATATCCAAGCCCCAAAAAGCAAACAAGCATAAAATGAAGCGGATATTCCATATGGACTAAAAAAACTAATCAGAAGGAGATGAAACAAAAACCTTACCTATTTTAGTTCGAGCCATTTTGAACGGAAAATCAAATCTTCAACAGCATAAAATACATACAAGGACGCTGTAAACTATTCGGCTTCCATTTGATCTAGCTTTTCCTTTATCTGTGTAATATAATTGCTATAATAAGCACGAATCATAAATTCTGTCAGACCAACAACAAGAATAATGGAAGCAATTGCGGAAAGGATCATCCACACAATAAAGTTTGGATCCTGTTGGAAAGTTTCCTTGAAATGGTATAATCGATCAAACCAGACGGTAGTCCGATTCTGTGCGATCATAATAAGATAAAGAAATAGAGCTTGCGGTATCATCACGTAGGCCGCGATCCGATAGGTCTCTACGGCATACTTCAAATCGTAATACAATTTGAGCAAGTGTTCTTTAGAAGCCAACAACTCGATCTTTTTCGTACTCTTTACCAAATAAAAGAACCTCCGATAATATAAAAGACTAGATAAGGATATCTGTACGATAAAAAAGTAATAGGCAAATGCAGCATAACCTTCAATCTTATATATCGGTAAGATGGGCACCAAAAACAGAAAGCCCATACACACGGCCCAAGAGATAAACTCACGTTTGATATTCTTGCGCAGCTTACCCATGATATTGCCGACTTCCTTATAGTATTTGAGATTTGGATTCTGTAAATCCTCGTCTGTAGGCTGTTGCTGCCAAGATTTTTTTAACTCATCAAAATTCATACTTGTATTTTTTAATGATTTGTTGAATTCGCTCCTTCGTGCGGTTTAATTTTACGCGGGCATTGACTTCCGATATACCCAGATTTTCTGCAATCTCGCGATGACTCTGACCTTCCAAAAACAAAAATATCAGGGCTTTTTCAATGGCGTTGAGCTCTTGAACGGCCTGATAAAAAACGTTCAGTTGCTCATCTTTATCCGTATCGTAAGCTTCTTCTGCAAAATCATGTCGTTCCTCTAACGTATCATAAATCTGATGTTTCTTTTCTTTTTTTAAGAATACCATTGCGGTATTGAGGGCAACACGGTACATCCACGTTGAAAATTTACTCTGTTGCTTAAATGTTGCATAGGATTTCCACAGCTGATAGACGATCTCCTGATACAGATCTTGTCGCCCTTCATGATCATCCATATACATACGGCTCACCTTAACGAGAATACCTTTATTCTCGTCAATCAGTCGAAGAAATTCTATTTCTGATGGGTTCACCTAGCGATTTTTCTTTAAATATATTTAGGTAATAAGTATAGCAAACAAACAAAGTGTTACAGCTTTATTTAAAAATATGTAAATTGTTATGAAAAAAGAGGCTAATCGTTGAAGATTATGGAGAATATATTTTATCAAGGTCAGATTATATGGGCGCAGATCGATGCAAATAGACATATGCGGCATTCTGCTTACGCTGATATCTGCGCACAGGCCCGCAGTAACATGTTGAACAAAATGGGCTTTTCACTGGATAAATTTGCCGAATTTCATATCGGTCCAATTTTATTTCGGGAAGAACTCATCTACTTTAAAGAAGTGCATTTAGATGAATATGTACAGGTAAAAGTAGAACTGACGAAATACAACAAAACAAATAGTCGTTTCTCATTTATACACCAAGTTTTTCGTAATGACGGAGTTTTGTGCTGTACCGTCAACGTCGATGGAGCCTGGCTCGACCTTCATAAGCGGAAATTAACGAAGTTACCGGAAGAGATGGAGCCTTATCTCGCCAAAATTCCCCGATCTGAAAACTATGCGGAAACTGAATAGTCTTTTCATCATGTCAGGACCATCCTGATAAAAAAAATCCCTCGGAACGCAAACGGAATTCCGAGGGATTAAAACATAAACTAAACCTAAAAACTATTGTCTTTTGCTCACCTTTGGTCATTCCCAAAATGAACTATTTCTTGTATGCTGCTGGATTATTTAACTTCAATCAAACGTTTTGCAATGATTGCATCTTCTTTTTTGCCAACAGTCAAAATTAATATACCACCTTCATAGGCAGCCTCGATATTGCTGTAATCTACGGTCTCTGGCAAGGTAAATGATCTTGAGAACGAAGAATAATTGAATTCTTTTTTGCTGTATAATTTTTCTTCACTCACACTTTCCTCTTTTTTCTCAGCTGAAATGGTAATTAGATTTTTATCGACATTGATCTTAAAATCAGATTTATCCAATCCAGGCGCTGCCATTTCAATTTTAAAGGATTTTTCAGTTTCTGATATATTGACCGCAGGTACACGGGACACCAAACGATCGGAGATGAAGTTATCATTGAATAAGTTGTCGAATACAGTGTTCACAAATGGATTTACTGCATCCGTGTTTAAACTTTTTGTAGGGAATTTAATTAATGCCATTTTTTTGTCCTCCTAATTTTTTATTTTATTGTTAAGCTTTTTTTGTTCTACCTATTTGAAGAGAGCTATTCAATTTGCGTACCAGCAGGTTTTAAAAGACAAAATGTCATTTAAAAATAAAAAATAATGTCATTTTGTCTTAAAAACAGCTATTTTCAACTACCTAGCGATCAATTTGTCATTCGCGGGCTCCCTGCCCCTACCCCAAATTGTCCCTATACACAGACTAACGTATAGGAGATAAAACAGTTTATCAGAAATTATCATTTTTTATTAAGAGTCTGAAACAGAGCACTCAATTAGCAGCGTACCGTATAAGAGAAAAATCTTTTATGAAACGTTGTTATTTTTACTGAGCACCTCAAACAGAGCGTTCGAATAGTAGTGTATCATATAAGAGAAAAAGCTTTTATCAGAAGTTGGTATTTTATTAGGCATCCGAAACGTAACGTTCAAAAAACCATTAAGGTTGATTTTGTTCCAGCGAAGCAATCAATAAGAATTTGACAACATCGTAAATATAGTCCTTAGCCTCTGCATAGGAGATCCCATAGCGTCGCTGTACGACATCAGCATAATGTGGAAATGGCGCAAATAGTTTATCATAATAGGCATCCAGTTGTACTATGGTCGGCAACTCAAAAGCCAAACGAAGCTGAAACCGCCGGATAATGGCTGTATCCAATATTTCAGGATGATTCGTTGCTGCAATCAATACCGCTTCAGCAGGAAAATAATCGATCAGCTGTATAATGGTGTTCACGAGACGGCGCATTTCACCCACATCCTTTTCTTCACTAATCCGCGCCTTTCCGATCTGATCGAATTCATCTAAAAACAGAACTGCTTTTTCACGCCCTGCTTTATCAAAGACCTGTTTGATGTGCTGCGAGGTTTCGCCAATACGAGAAGAAATGAGGTTGCTCAAATTCAACACATAAATTGGTTTTTCAAGCGCTGTAGCCAGCGCTTTCGCCGTTGTTGTTTTTCCGCAACCCGAATAACCGTGCAGTAAAATCTTATTGCTCACCGGCAGACCATATTGCGAAAGCTCTTTAATATAACGATGCTCTTTAATCAGCTGATGCAGCTTTTGACGGCTGTCCTCTTCCAAGAAAACATCCTCCAAAGCAATCCTTTCCTTATCGGCTATGACAAGATCGTAAATATTCATACTATTAATTTAAGACTATCAGATAACGATTGGCAAAACTAATTCTTTCAGTTGATATTGCGCTGATCCAGTTTCGTTTTAATCCTTAAAGTATTTAAGACTAACTTGGGAGCAAGAAAGGTCTCCTCCAAAGGGAGGGTTCGATTTGCGTATCACCACTTCGATCGTCAGAGCATGGGATACTCTTTCCCGAATCTGTTCAAGTATTTCTGAAGCCGCAGATTCCAGTAGTTTGCGTTTAGGTAGCATGACACCGGCTGTAATCTGGTAAAGTTCTTCGTAGTTGAGCGTATTGTTTAAGTCCTCTGTCTCGGCATTCAAAAAGGGAAAACATACGTCAATAGAAACAAAAAATTCATTGCCTAGCACCTGTTCTTCTTCATAGTAACCTATTGGTGCATAGAACCGGGCTTCTTTCAGCGATACTGTCTGTAAAATGGTTGCCATGCACAAACCTACTGAAATTGTTCCAAACAAGTGGGATTATTTGTATATTTAACCATACCAAAAACCCAACAGATGAACTTTTCTTTATCCTCAGCGATAGCAATAACACTCTTATTTGGCGCCACTGCATTACAGGCCCAAACAAATATGAAACCCAGCGACACCGAATATTATAGTCCGGTACCACCGACAGTTACAATCAATCAGGGTATACCAAGCGATGCCATTGTCCTTTTTGACGGCAAGGATCTTAGTCAATGGAAAAGTGAAAAAGGCAAAGCCAATTGGACGGTAGCCAACAACGTACTTGAAGTAAAACCGGGGGCTGGAGCCATTGAGACCAACGAACACTTTAGCGATTTTCAATTGCATATTGAATGGAAAAGCCCCGAAGTAATCAAAGGCGAGGGCCAAGGAAGAGGTAATAGCGGAATTTTCCTACAAGGGCTTTATGAAATTCAGGTATTGGACAACAATAACAACCCAACCTATGTCAATGGCGGAGCGGGCAGTATTTACAAACAACGCCCACCCCTGGCGCAGGTAATTGCTCCGGAAAAATGGCATGTGTACGATATTATTTATAAAGCCCCTCAGTTCAATAAGGATGGAATCTTGACCGCTAAAGGAACAGTAACGGTCCTACATAATGGCGTCGTTGTACAAAACAATACTCAAATCGATGGCACAACCGAATATATCGGACTACCAAAACAAATAAGCCACGGCCCAGGTCCAATTGTACTGCAGGATCATGGTGATCTGGTCCAGTTCAGAAACATCTGGCTACGTAAACTATAACTTAACAGCAAGGCGCAGCGGTTTATAGCAAACAATTTAAGTTAGAAAAGCAACAATTCTGTACTAGGTTTTATAGGGCTATTTCCCTAATTTAGCCCTATAAAATTTAAAAACAAACGGAATGTAATGAGCTACTTGTGCCTTTAATTTCCTATCGCAACAGGTTTAGAAGCCTCATGTGATTATTGGACTAATGAAGCGCAAAATAACCACTGGAATGGGCTCACGTATGACGTTGTGTATAAACATTCACACAATATTACAATTTAATGAAAAGAATTGCGCTATTCTTCTTGTTGGCAAGCTCCATCAGCAGCTATGCACAACGCAACCTCAATTTAGAAGAAACAGTATTTGGACCCCGAACTTACGCCCCAACATCAATAGCCGGAGCATCGTGGATCCCAAAATCAAACAACCTCTCCTATCTCGATAAATCGTACCAGAATCTATTATCAAAAAGCGCTTACAACAACTGGAGCGAAACTAATCTAGCCTCTAAAGCAGACCTCGAAGCAGCATTGAAAACGGCTATTCCGGGCGAAACATTCAATCTGCGGATGTTTCCTTACGACTATAAATGGCGTGATGGAAACGCGCTATTACTCCAAGTCGATGGAAAAGATAAAACTTACACGGTGGCTTACAATATCAAATCAAAAAATATTGAAAGCTTTATCGGCAATGACAACAAGGGAGCTAATCGCGAGGTAAGTTCGGATTTTTCAAAAATCGCCTACTTAGTAGACAACAACATCGCAATTGTTGACAAAAACGGTAAAATTACTGCTGTAACCAACGATACAGACAAAGGAATTGTCAACGGAAGCGATTATACACACCGTCAAGAATTTGGCATCAAAAAAGGAATGTGGTGGAACAGCCAGAATGACAAACTATTGTACTATCACAAAGACGAGACAATGGTTGCCAATTATCCATTACCGCAATGGAGTCCCAAAATTGCGGATATCAAATGGATAAAATACCCAATGACAGGCCAAAAATCGGAAGAAGTTTCTTTGATTGTTTACAATACCACCACAGGACAAAAGACAACCCTTCAAACCGGCGAGCATTCAGAGCAATATTTAACCATGGTTACCTGGGATCCTTCCGGTAAACACATCTACGTCGGACTGCTTAACCGTGGGCAAAATGATCTTAAAGTCAACAAATACGACGCAGAAAACGGCTCCTTAATCAAAACCCTATTCGAAGAAACGGCAACAACCTGGGTTGAACCTGAAAACCCATTGACTTTCTTACCGAACAAAACGGATCAATTCCTTTATCAATCCGATAAAGACGGCTATAATCAACTTTACCTTTATAACACGGAGGGGAATTTGATCAAAAAATTAGGCTATAAAGACATCGTCATGGAAGCATTACTTGACTTTTCGGCTGATGGAAACAAAGTAAGTTATACTGGAGTCACCAACAACGGTTTAGATCGCCAATTATTTGAGGTCGACCTAAAATCTGGGAAAACGGTTCAATTAACAAATGAATCGGGCACGCATCATGCTGCACTAAGTAGCGATGGCAAGTATATCTACGATCAATATAGTAATTTAAAAACACCAAATAAAGTTCAGGTCAAAGAAGTTAAATCTGCTAAAGAAACTACCTTAGTCAATGCAGAAAACCCTTTTTCCGGAAAAATAAATGATCCTAAAATCGAATTTGTACAGTTGACATCCGCAGATGGGAAATACCCATTGACAGGACGTATCATTTATCCCAACGACTTTGATCCAGCTAAGAAATATCCGGTCATGTATTATTTATACGGCGGATCACATTCGCAGCTTGTTTCCAACAAATGGCTAGGAGGCGCTGGATATTTTGATATGTATATGGCGCAACAGGGCTATATCGTCTTCACGATGGATAATCGCGGCACGAATTACAGAGGCCGTGATTTCTATACAGCTACGCATCGCAACCTCGGTCAAAACGAAATGGCCGACCAGATGAAAGGAATAGAGTTCCTTAAATCAAAATCTTTTGTTGACCAACAGCGCATGGGTATTTTCGGGTGGAGTTTCGGTGGTTTTATGACAACTTCCTTCATGCTGCATCATAACGATATCTTCAAGGCTGCAGTAGCTGGAGGTCCTGTAATCGACTGGAAATTTTATGAGGTGATGTACGGCGAACGCTACATGGACACGCCGCAAGAAAATCCGGAAGGTTATAAATTGACATCACTCCTCAATAAAGCCGATCAACTGAAAGGAAGATTATTGATTATTCACGGCGCACAAGACCCTGTCGTTGTACAACAAAACAGCATGGAGTTTTTAGAAGCCTGTATTAAAGCCGGAAAGCAAGTAGATTATTTTCTATACCCGACTCATGAGCACAATGTAATGGGAAAAGACCGTATTCATATGTACGAAAAAATTGCGGACTACTTCAATCAGCACCTCAAAAATCCGTCATAAACTCAGGAAAACAAGACAACACAAAAAGGGCTATCCAAAAAGATTTGGACTGCCCTTTTTTATGCAATTTAGTACAGGTTAATGTGACTCCTGATCCAGGCCTTCGGATAAACTATACAATGTCCAGTGTTTTGTTTTTATGGCCTGAGATTTTGTCCGAAGCAATCGGATAAAATCCTGCACCCCAACCTCCTCATTCCCATTACCATGAATCAGGACAATACTTCCGTTTTTGGCCTGCTGCCCTTTTGCCAACCAGGCATCCGAGCCTACCGCAATAAGACCATAGGACAATAGTTGCTCAATGATACGCCGATCGGAAACTAAGCCCGGACAACGAAAAAATACCGAAGGCAGAAGACCGTTTTTCAGCATCAATTTTTCATTCTCCAACACTTCATAACCTAGATTCGTATTTTTGGAAAGCAAAAAATTGGATGTTAAAGGATTACTAGTAAAAACATGGTCATACGTATGATTGACCCAGGTAATCTTTACTCCCTTTGCATCCAATGACTTTAGCCATGCTAGATCTGCGGCGTGATTTAGCATCCATTTACCCGAAACAGAAACGGCCAGTGGCAGGCTGCGATCTATCCCCTTAAATGCAGCGAGAAGATCTTCAAAAATAGCCCTGTCCAAAGGTTTATGTGAAGGACATAGATCAATCGTCAAATTAATACCAGCCTCTTTGGGAAGCCTAAAATTCAGCCCCGCATCCTGTAAGTTGTTTTCAGTTTTTCTGACTAAAGAGAAGCAGCTTTCGTATACCGAACCACTTAGACTTTTTGTAACCTGAGCCGCATCGTTGTACAGAACGCTGACCGATCGATCTCCTACTATACGCGTTTGCAGTGTAGTAGGATCTACCGTCAAATAATATTTTACAGTATTTGTCGTGAAACTACGGATCCCCACCAGAGAATTATTATTTTCACGGAGGATCAACCACTCGGTTCTGTAGTTTTCTAAATTGGCAAATGAAACCTGTCCATTAGAGAGTAGGGCGCACACCAAAAATAGACCAACAAAAATGAGCTGTTTCATCATCAGTTGCCACTCGTTCTTTTAGACTGTAGATTAGTTGGCCATACCGTCGGCTTGCCATCTTTATCAATTGGCAATGTGATCTTATCGCGGGAGACCAAAGCAGGCTCTTCACAGGCAAGGTAAGTCAAAATCGCAACGATAATGGCGTTTTGTTTTACTTCATCAAACACAATCTTATCATAGGTATCCCGATTGGTGTGCCAGGTCACCTTACCATAGTCCCAGGATGTGGAAGAGAGCCCAAAGGCCGGAATTCCTTTTTGAACGAAAGAAGAATGATCACTTCCCCCCGTCCCCGGCATACCTGGAAAACTGGTTTGGATTTCATTACGGAACTCTTCAGGCAAATATTGCACCCAGCGGCTTATATATTCGTAAGATTTTTCAAAACCACTGCCCCCTATCCGGACAATTCGCCCTGTGCCGTTATCCTGATTCCATACCACCTGTATATTTTTAGCGATCTCGGGATGATCTTCGACAAAAGCTGAAGAGCCATTCAGCCCCTGCTCCTCACTTCCCCAGTTACCGACCAAAATCGTTCTTTTATTATCCGGGTAAACCTTCCTTAAAATGCGGACAGCCTCCATCATGGTAATTACTCCTGTCGCATTGTCTGTCGCTCCCGAAGCGCCGTCCCACGAATCTAGATGTGCCGAAAGCACAACATACTCGCCCGGTTTTTCCTTTCCCTTGATCTCTGCGATACTATTATAGGTCTTTGATATTCCAAGCTCTTTTGAATTTCCCTGCAGCGAAACCCGAGGTTTGACCCCATGTTCTGCCATGCGGTATAACAGACCGTAATCTTCCAGCCCTACGTTAAATACCGGAATCTGTTTGGACTTCGCATCAAAAATCCGTGTAATACCAGGCAACTCTGTCCAATAGGAATCAATGGCACCAACGGCGCCAGCATTCTCCAAAGCCAAGGGCAATGTCCGACGCGTGCTTCCCGTATAGGACATACTACTCTCCCATTTTTTCAACTGATCATTTTTTAAGGCTTGATATTTTTCATAACCTTTCGGGGAAGCTGACTCCTTCCAGTTGGCATCTGACCGTCCTGAAAGGGGATTCATTCCAATCAATACGATCTTGCCTTTGACTGTCTTAAGCCAAGACTGAAAATCAGACGGGGAACTAAATAAAGGCATTACCACAACCTCGGCTTCAACCCCTTTCTCCTTGGTCACGGGACTGAACGCCAACTGTGTACCTTCCAAAGATTTTATGCGGGGATAGGTCATCGTCACCTGAGAAGTTCCTCGTTCCCACGAACGCCATTCACCATAGGGCTCATTGCGGGCTTGTGCGCCAAGCGCATTATAATTTTTGACAACCCAATCATGCGCCTGTTGCATTTGTGGACTCCCGACAAGACGGGGGCCAATCATATCGACAAGCTCAAACGCATACTTCTCCAATTGTGAATTTGCATTTGCCTCCTGCACAATTGACGAAACCATCGCTTCTTTATTTTGAGCAAAAATAGCTGGAGTGCTCAGCAATAGAAGTGCCAGCCCTAAAGATTTCATTCCACGCTGTTTCATTAAATCTACCTTCATGTATATATCTTTATTTATTGTATAATTCTCCGTTAATACGCTAACGCTACGAGCGCAAACTACATGTTACTATATTCCACTAGCTCTCAAAGAAGCTCCAGAAAAAGACAGTGCTCCGGTCAACCTTAGTTAATTTAGAAACCCAAAGTTTCCTGTGATTGGTTTTTCCGAAAATTACTAAACAATATTTAAAAACACACATTCATTTTTAATCAATTAAATGATATACCCTTATTTAGTTGAAAAAAAAACATAAAAAGCCTGAAAAGAAACTTTCCAGGCTTTACCAAATATAGATATGAGGGTTGATTAGTTACACGGCTTCCACTTTGGATTTTTCGTAGCTCTCTTGGTGAACCGAGGCCACAGCCCGACCCGATGGATCATTCAGATTCTGGAAAGAAGCATCCCAAGCTAAGGCTTCCGGCGTACTGCATGCGACAGATTTTACCGATGGAACAGTTTGTGCTGCCGCTGTTGAAGGAAAATGTGATTCGAAAATTGTCCGATATAAAAACTCTTCTTTGTTTTTCGGTGTGTTTATCGGGAAGCGCGTTGAAGCCTCGGCAAACTCCTGATCAGAAACTTTACTTTCAGCCTGCTCTTTCAAGGTATCGATCCAGCTATAGCCTACACCGTCAGAAAATTGCTCTTTCTGGCGCCATGCGATGCTTTCTGGCAGATAGTCTTCAAATGCCTTACGTACAACCCATTTCTCCATCCTTCCTTCGCGAATCATTTTATCGGAAGGATTGATACGCATCGCAATGTCCATAAATTCTTTATCTAGGAAAGGTACACGCCCTTCAACACCCCATGCTGCAAGTGATTTATTTGCCCGCAGACAGTCGTACAGGTAAAGCTTTTTCAGCTTACGTACAGTTTCCTCGTGAAATTCCTGTGCATTTGGCGCTTTATGAAAATAAAGATACCCACCAAAGAGTTCGTCTGACCCTTCACCCGACAATACCATTTTAATGCCCATTGATTTGATTACACGAGCTAATAAATACATCGGTGTAGAAGCGCGTACCGTCGTGACGTCATAAGTCTCCAAGTGGTAGATCACGTCACGGATCGCATCCAATCCTTCTTGGATGGTAAAGTTGATCTCGTGGTGTATTGTTCCGATATGATCTGCTGCTTTCTGTGCCGCAATTAAATCCGGTGCTCCCTTCAATCCCACCGCAAATGAATGCAGTTGAGGATACCAGGCATCTTCTTTGTCGTCACTTTCGATACGTTTGGATGCAAACTTCTTCGTTACCGCAGCAATAACCGATGAATCCAATCCACCAGACAGCAGTACACCGTAAGGTACATCTGACATCAATTGACGATGCACCGCATCTTCCAAACCTTTGCGCAAAACAGCGATATCGGTCTCGTTGTCTTTTACAACATCGTAACTTTCCCAATCACGTTGATACCAGCGCTGCGGAGCTTTCCCCATTTTGCTATACAAGTAATGCCCCGGAGGAAATTGTTCAATCGTCGTACAGAAACCTTCCAGTGATTTTAATTCGGATGCAACGAACAATTGCCCCTGCTCATCTTCACCATAATATAGAGGGATAATTCCCATATGGTCACGTGCGACAAAAAAGGAATCATCACGTGAATCATAGAGTGCAAAACCAAAAATACCATTTAATTCATCCACAAATGAGGGACCTTTCGCTAAATATAAAGCCAACACAACTTCGGAGTCACTTTGTGTCGAGAACTCATAATCAGGAAGGCTATTTCTTAATTCATGGTGGTTATAGATCTCGCCATTAACTGCTAGTACAACTTTACCGTCCGGACTGTACAATGGTTGACTTCCAGATTTAGGGTCAACAATAGCTAACCGCTCGTGTGCCAATAAAGCTTTCTCACCGGTGAATATACCCGACCAATCCGGACCACGGTGGCGAATACGTTTTGACATTTCTAATACTTGAGATCTCAATGAGCTTGCAGGTTGCTTTAATTCAAAAGCGCCAATAATTCCACACATATTATGAAAATTTTAAATATTTCGTTTTTACATTATGTTATTGACACAAAGTAAAACAATTAAAAACTAAATTCATAATAATTTTTAATATTTATTATATTTTTATCAAAAATACTTTTCAAAACAAACAAAATTATCAATGAAACACTTATTTGTTTACAATAATCACACAATCTATTAACAATTGATCTGCAGATTAATCGTTAAATTAACTTCGTAATCAAATAACCAGGACATGGATCTAATTAGAACCTTCTATAGTGAGCTTGCACTGACTCCTCAGGAATTAACTGCAATTACAGAAAAACATGAAGCCATAACCGTCAAAAAGGGCGATTTTATATTGACCAAAGGACAGGTTTCAAATGCTTATTACTTGATTGAGTATGGACTTACACGCTCCTTTTTACACGATTATGAAGGCAATGAAGTTACCATAAGCTTCTGTACGGACAATGATGTTGTCATTGAAGTCGCCTCTTTTTTTCAACGCCACCCAACGGTGGAAAATATCCAGGCACTCATGGAAACCCGTCTCTGGAAAATAAAGTTTGAAGATTTTCAGGAACTTTTTCATCAGATTCCTGAATTTAGGGAATGGGGGCGTTCTTGGATGGCCAAGGAACTTGTTCACAGTAAAAATAGGGCTATTGCCATGATTACCGAACCTGCTACTACCCGCTATTTGCGCTTGATAAAAGAAAAACCAATATTGATACAGCAGGCACCACTCAAGCATATTGCTTCCTACCTGGGCATCACCGACACTTCTCTAAGCCGCATCCGGAAAGAAATTGTCCACGGAAATTAAACCGTGGTAACGCCCAAAGGACTACTTTTTTAAATCTTGCCTTAAGGCAAGATTTTTAAGAAAACTTCAGCTTAATTTTACCAATGTGCTTCCAAGCTATTTATTTATAGTCTTAAAGGAAGGAAAAATTGAGAAAAGAGTTAAAAGAAGTAATCATTATATTCAAAAATTAGAAATCATGGCAAAATTACACGCTTATCTAAATTTCGACGGAAACTGTGAAGAAGCATTCAACTTTTATGAAAAAGTCTTCAATACAAAAAATCCTGGCTTCATGCGTTATGGAGATATCCCTGCCGACCCACAGATGCCACCTGTTCCAGACGAAGCAAAAAACAAAATCTGTCATACAGCAATTTCGATCAACGGCGATAGTATGCTGATGGGAGCTGATGTTGTTCCTGCTTTTGGACAACAATATATCCAAGGAAACAACAGCTATGTCATGCTGATGTGCGAAAGCACCACCGAAGCGAAAGCTTTGTACGATGCACTGAGCACCAATGCAAAGGTCGTTGAAATGCCACTTGGCGAAACATTTTTTGCCGAACTATACAGCGCTTTTCAGGATCAATTCGGTATCTGCTGGATGGTTTATTTTGGTGGGAACAAAGACCAGGATTGCGAAAGTAATGCTTAAGCCAACCGCTTAGCCGACAAAATAGTTGAAAAAGAGAGGGCAGTAATCTATTGTTACTGCCCTCTCTATTCCCGTGGTTTCGTTATCGTGTAGCACCTATGCTACCCTGTGGAATGGCCATTTCAATTTTGTCTTTTCAAAACTGCCACAACAAGATGTTTTCCTGTGCATCTCAGGTTTTTACCGCTACCGGGTTAAATTTATTATTTTTTCACCAGTACTTCTTCCTCAAACAGGATCCCATCCCAACCATTTGTCCTAAATTGACGAATGTTCTGATGGCCATCTCCGTCTGGATTATCGAGTACATTTTGATAATGTTCGGCAAAAAGGCGCAATGTATCCTCCTGCGAAAGATTATTTAACTGTGCAAAATAGAAAACTTTTGCACTACCTTGATTTTCTTCTTTCGAATTTTTCAGCGTCCCATTTTGAAATGCACTGGGACTATAGCTGTACTGATCGGCAATATGCGCCAATACTTCCTGAAACTGTAATTCGCTTCCTTTTGATTTATTCAATAATTCTGTTGTAGTCATCTTGATATTAAACCTTTTAAAATCTATTCTAAATTAATTTTTCAACCATAAACCTGAATGAACAGGAATTAGCGCTCTTAAATAATTCCGTGTAGTGACCCTCCCTTTGCAGCAAGTTGATCCACACGCCTTTCCACCGCTTCGTCTTTAATCAACGCCGGCGCATGATGGGGTTTTGTCCGCGCATCAATAATTAGCGGTCCTTTACAACCCCAATGTTTAAATGTTGTAAAACTATGTATTCCATAAATATCAAACGCAGGGTTACTTCTGGTAAACGTTGTCCAAACAAAATTATTGACGGTAGCAGCGGTGAAGTGAGCATCATCACATAAGACGATCAACGGGAAACCTTCCCAGGCGAGTCCTGCGGCAGCGCGGCACCATTCGGCCATTATTTTCGGCTCATGCTCGTAAGTAGAGAATGCCTGACCATCAATGGCAATAATACCGGGCATAACAAATTTTGCCTGATTGAAAGGTCGGGGTAGTTCAAAACCAGCCGGCAATTCACGGCCCAATTCTCTTTTCTTTGTACCAGCGGCAGCAAAAACCACCTTGGAACCGGTATTTAATCCATCGCCAGAATAATCCAAGGTATCGATAGTCGTATTAGTCTGAAAATGAACATCTCGAGTAAGGTCTATGCGTTCAAGGATATGACCCAAAAAAGCCGGAATATCATAAATATCCAATTGCGGATTATCTTCATTTGCTGAAATAAACAAATATTTAGCAAGGCTGAGCTGATTTTTACCCAGTATCTGATTGGCTATCGTTAAAATTTCTTGCGGTCGATCCACACGCTGATAAGGCGTATACCGTTCAGACCCTATTGCAAAAAGTAAGGGATGTACACCAGCGGCATCAACAGCATTAACTGCATGGAGACCTGAAATCTCCTTTGGAATGGCCGCCCCCGTAATTTCGTGGATTAAGGCACCAAAACTGGTGTCTTCCTGCGGCGGCCGCCCCACAACGGTAAAAGACCAAATTGGATTTTTCTTATGGTACACATTATGCACCTTCATCAAGGGAAACGGGTGAGTTAAACTATAGTATCCGATATGGTCACCAAAAGGACCTTCCGGTTTATTTTCGTTGGGATAAACAGTACCGGTAATCACAAAGTCTGCATCTGCCGAGATACAAAAACCTTCATCATCATAAAAATAACGGAACCTTCTATTTCCCAATGCCCCGGCAAAGATCATCTCAGAGAGTCCTTCCGGTAGCGGCATTACAGCAGACAAGGGATGTGCTGGCGGTCCGCCGACAAAAATACTCACCTTTAAAGGTTTACCGAGCGCATTTGCCTTAGTTTGATGGATTCCGATACCACGATGCAACTGATAATGCAAACCAATCTCCTGATCAGGCAGATAATCATTCCCAGAAAGCTGAATCCGATACATCCCCAGATTGGCCTGCATAATACCGGGTTTGGCAACATCTTCTGTATATACCTGCGGCATCGTCACAAAAGCACCGCCGTCCATTGGCCAGTTGACGATCTGCGGAAGTTTACTAATTGATGTTTTACCATGAAGTATGGGAGCCCCCGATTTTTTTTTCCAGGGTAAAGCCCCAAGGGCTGTCATCGAGGAACCAATATATTGAAAAGGATTTTTAAGTACTGCAGCAGGATTCATCTTAACATCCACCAATTTCTTCAGGTGGTCTAACGAATCCCGGAACATAAACTTCGAGCGTTCCAGCGTTCCAAACAAATTAGATACAGCCGGAAATTCCGAACCTTTGATATTTTCAAAAAATAAGGCGGGCCCTTCAACATCAAACACCCGCATATGGATGGCGGCCATTTCCAAATAGGGATCGACCTCTTCTTTGATCCGGATTAAATGACCATGTTTTTCAAGATCTGCAACACATGCTTCTAAACTATTGTATCCCATATATTAAATCTGCTTCAACATGTTAATCCACAAATTTAACAGAATAATTTATTAAACAGGATATAAAGAAAAAACCTTTAGCGATCTTGGATCCCGCTCCCTTATCATCAGTATAACAACCTCAACCATTACCTAGGTATCCATGCAGACATAGGATTTCAAGGGCGTAAATTCAAATGCCTGTACGCGCTGCCAAGTTGAATTATCTACATTTTTCTCATAATAAAGTACTCGCCTAAATTCATCAATATCTTCTTTATTGATATCATTCAACCTTGTCAACAAGAGCTTAGCAAAGAATTTATTGACGCCTATTTCTCTCTTTTGGCCTTCGGAAGTGCACTTCAGGAAATGGTAAAATAAGCCTCTAAATGTCATTTCCTCATTGCCACCGAGGTAAATAACTTCTGATATAAAATTATTTTCCCAAGGCATTTCTCGTAGCCAGCGGTAAACATCGAGCAAAGGCAGGGGGCGAAACTTCAGGGAAGCCACCCAGTTCCAATAAAATATGGTCTGCCGTTTGGCAAGTTTCGCAAATATGCGGTTCAAGACACTCTCCTTCCCGATGACGCTACTTTTAATCACAATGGTATATTGGACGCGTAAATTTTCCAGCAGATCGCGCACAGGCTCCAAAAAATGTTCATCCATTAGCCTCGCGACATAAATGACGCGGTTATTTCCGGCACGTCTACAAATTTCCACGAAATTGCGCAGACCAAGCAATTCAAGCTGAAGCTGTATATCATTGTCAAGTGAGGGAACCTGCGTAAAATAAATTCCAAAATTGAGTTCAGCAATCTGAAAATTCTCAAAAGCTTCCCCTTTTCGCAACAGGTCCAATTCAAAAAGCTTTGCCGTCACCTTTTCCTTTACTATTTTATTAAAAAGGGATAAGTTGCGCACTAATCCAGTCACATCAAAATCTTTGGATTGCAAATAACAGGATGCCCGTCGTCCCAAATAGGTATTTAGCCCGCTGATTAAAACCTTTTTCATTCGAATTCTCTATATTTTTGGCTTTGAAACTACCACGATTTAATGATTCGTTCTTACGATCGTGAGCCATTAAATAGGATCGTTCCTTCCTAGTACGCTGAATTTATATATTACCCTTTTATTCGCTAAAACGAATAAAATCCCTAGGACGGTTCCATTGGTGATGCAGCAATCTTTTCCATGTTTTTCTTACGCTTTTAGTATGTTACTCGGATTGTTTCAAGAGTAACGGAAATAACTTACAAATATCATAATTCCCTGATTTTAGAACAGAGAAACATCAAATAAGTTTAACACTATTTTTATTTTTTCCTAACCAAAATAGCGTAAATCATCCAAACAAGTACCGCCATTGTCCTTTTTTTGTCAATTCGCGCATAAATACTTTCAAGAACACAATATCCTTATATATTTGTAAATCTTCTGAAAATAGGCTGCACTAAAAAGTATTTATCTTCACCTCTATGGACAAAAGGGCTACAATGATCTGGTTTCGAAATGATTTAAGACTTCATGACAATGAAGTATTTTATCAAGCTTCTGAAAAAAGTTCATTCATCATCCCGGTATACTGTTTTGACCCCCGATATTTCGACCGCAATCAATTTGGCACTTTAAACACAGGTGTTCTGCGAGCGGCCTTTGTCATTGAAGCCGTGACCGCTTTAAAAGAAAAATTAAAGAGTCATGGTAGCGACTTGTTGACTTATATTGGCAAACCTGAAGATATTATCCCAAGAATAGCACAAAAATACCAAGTCAACGAAGTTTATCATCACCGCGAGGTGGCACTTCGGGAAACTTCTATTTCGGAAAAAGTAGAAAGTGAGCTTTGGAGCAGCAAAATAAATTTGCGCCATTTCATCGGTCACACCCTCTACCATAAGGAAGATCTTCCTTTCCCTATTAAAGACATACCCAATGGTTTTTCCATTTTCAAGAAAAAAGTAGAGCGGGAAAGTCTGGTGAGGCAACCCATCCCATTTCCGACCAATTTCCTTACGCCGCCCCATCTTGAGGA
This sequence comes from Sphingobacterium sp. 40-24, assembly GCF_001899705.1. Classification (NCBI taxonomy): domain Bacteria; kingdom Pseudomonadati; phylum Bacteroidota; class Sphingobacteriia; order Sphingobacteriales; family Sphingobacteriaceae; genus Sphingobacterium; species Sphingobacterium sp. 40-24. Next base: position 83,904 of record NZ_MKWH01000037.1, read on the forward strand.
CACCAAAATTCCTTCATTAAAAGATTTGGGCTATTCAGAAGAGGAGATCAAATCTGTTGATGACATCTATATTCTCGGTGGCGAAGACACTGCGCTTAGTATTATGCATGCGCTATTGTCAACCTTTCCGGAGACAGAACAGGACCCTTTGATTCTAGGGCCTTTTATAGCGTCAGGGGCCTTGTCGCCTATTTTACTCTATAACAATATCAAAAAACTTGGTGAAGGTAAGAAAGACAAACGATTTGAAAAGATTGTCGACATTCTGCTCTGGCGCGATTATTTTAGGTTTATGCTTAAAAAATATCCGAATATATTCTTTAAGCCACAAGGCACTAAAAACAGCTCCCCTCAGGATCATCCGGCCTTAGACGGGAATGAAGAATTATTTGAAAAATGGAAATCGGGCCACACGGAACATGATTTTATAAACAGTGTGATGATCCAGTTACAGAAGACCGGCTATATCCCTTATCAAGCACGCTTAATCGCAGCCAGCTATTTAGTTCATGAGTACCAGGTCAACTGGCTTCGTGGCGCTTCCTGGTACGAGGAGCACCTATTAGACTATTCTCCGGCAACTGTTTACGGACAGTGGTCTCATATTGCCGGAGTTGGGACAAGCGAAAAAGACAATAAAGCGCTGGACTGGCAAAAATTGATCAAAACTCATTTCCCAAATGGACTTCCAAAATTGGACGAAATACTTGTTAAATAAATCTTCGGCAGAAATAAATAATTCCAATAGAAAATAAATTTGTAGGACGCTGGAAGCCCTTTTTAAATCATGCTAAAAATGTTAAGAATTGGATAGGTTTATTGATTAAATTATTCAATTTCAGTATTAGAAACTCTTTTTTTATTCATAACTTTGACAAATTTCATAGTTTTAATTGTAAATGGACAATCTGACATATTTGAGTAATGCTGATTCGGCTTATGTCGATGGCTTATATCAATCGTACAAGCAAGATCCCCAATCGGTAGATTTCGGATGGCAAAAATTCTTTGAAGGTTTTGATTTCGGTCAAAATGCTGGCGGAACAACAAGTTCAGTAGGCGAGGCTACTCCCGAGCACGTATTGAAAGAAATCAATGTGCTGAACATGATCAATGGCTACCGCGACCGTGGCCACCTATTCACACACACTAACCCTGTTCGTGAAAGACGTAAATACTATCCTGGAAAGGAATTGGAAACGTTTGGTCTTGCAGAAGCAGACATGAACACCGTTTTTAATGCTGGAGTTGAAGTCGGTTTAGGTCCAGCAACATTGAAAGACATCCGTCAATTGGTGGAGGATACTTACTGCCGTTCTATTGGTGCAGAATTCAAATATATCCGTAATCCAGAAAAAATTAAATGGTTACAGGACCGCATGGAAGCGGATCGCAACATGCCAAAATTTTCGTTGGATACCAAAAAGAGAATTTTAAACAAATTAAACCACGCCGTTGTATTCGAAAACTTTTTAGGCACTAAGTTTTTAGGTCAAAAACGTTTCTCGTTGGAAGGTGCAGAAAGTTTAATACCAGCATTAGATTCGGTCATTGAAAAAGGTGCAGAAATCGGTATCCAGGAATTCGTTATCGGTATGGCTCACCGTGGCCGTCTGAATGTCTTGACTAATATCATGGGTAAATCTTACAAATCAGTATTCTCTGAATTTGAAGGTAAGACCTACGCTGATGATCCTGAAGTAAACTTTGGTGGTGACGTAAAATACCACTTGGGCTTTTCTTCTGAGGTTAAAACAAACGATGGCAAATCTGTCCATTTAAGTTTGGCACCGAACCCTTCGCATTTAGAAACTGTAGATCCAATCGTTGAAGGCATGGTTCGTTCTAAGATTGACTTCAAATACGAAGGTGACTCGTCTAAAATTGCACCGATCATTATTCATGGTGACGCAGCAATTGCTGGACAAGGTGTGGTATACGAAGTAACCCAAATGTCGAAATTAGATGGTTACAAAACTGGTGGTACGGTACATATTGTGATCAACAACCAGATCGGTTTTACAACGAACTATAAGGATGCGCGTTCTGGAACATATTGTACAGACGTCGCAAAAATCACTTCTTCACCCGTGTTCCATGTGAACGGTGATGACGCTGAAGCGGTAGTTTATGCGATTAATTTAGCTGTTGAATACCGTCAAAAATATAAAACAGACGTATTTATCGATCTATTATGTTATAGAAGATTTGGACACAACGAGGCAGATGAACCGAAATTCACGCAACCATTGTTGTATAAAATCATCGAAAAACATCCAAACCCAAAAGAAGTTTACGCTAAAAAATTAATTACTGAAGGAAGTATTGACGAGGCGTATTCAAAAAATATCGAAAAGGAATTTAAGGCTGAATTGCAAACTAAATTTGAGGAAGCTAAAACAGTTGAGGTATTGACTGAAGAAATTCCGATGTTTAAAGGAGCATGGGAAGGATTACGTCCCGCTAAAAAAGGTGAAGTATTAACAACCTCGGATAAAACGAAAGTTGCAAAGGATTTATTCTTAAAATTAGCGAAAGAAATCACGACCTTACCTTCGGATAAAAAATTCCTCCGTAAGATCACACGTTTATTTGAAGATCGTGCCAAAATGATCACTGCTGATTCATACGATTGGGCAATGGGCGAATTGATGGCTTACGCGACTTTATTGGATCAGGGTAACCGTGTACGTATCTCGGGTCAAGATGTACAACGTGGTACATTCTCGCACCGTCATGCGGTATTGACACTTGAAGATTCGGAAGAGAAATACGTTCCTTTAGCGAATATTAAAGGTGGTGATAAATTCTCTATCTACAATTCATTACTTTCCGAATATGCTGTTTTGGGATTTGAATATGGTTATGCATCTTCTAATCCAAATTCGTTGACAATCTGGGAAGCTCAATTTGGAGATTTCTACAACGGTGCTCAAATCATCGTCGATCAATATCTATCGAGTGCAGAGACAAAATGGAAACGTTCTAACGGTTTAGTGATGATGCTTCCTCATGGTATGGAAGGTCAAGGTCCTGAACACTCTTCAGCGCGTATCGAAAGATTCTTAGAGTTATGTGCAGATGAGAATATGATCTTAGCAAACTGTACTACTCCAGCTAACTATTTCCACCTGTTACGTCGTCAACTGGTACGTGAGTTCCGTAAACCATTGGTTGTATTTACGCCAAAATCATTGTTGCGCCACCCTAAAGTGGTATCACCGTTAAAAGATTTTACAGAAGCTGCTTTCCAAGAGGTAATTGATGATGCAAATGTTGCGGCGAAAGACGTTAAACGCGTGTTATTCTGTTCGGGTAAAGTTTACTACGACCTATTAGAGAAACAAGAGGCGGAAAAACGCAAAGATATCGCTATCGTGAGATTGGAGCAGTTATTCCCAATTCCTACAGAGCAATTGAAAGCAATCCGTAAAAAATACAACAAGGCAAAAGAATTTGTTTGGGTTCAGGAAGAAAATGAGAACATGGGCGCATGGTCTTATTACTGCCGTAAACTAATGGGTACTGAGATTGCATTTACAGGTTTTGTTGCCCGTAAAGAAAGTGGAAGTACGGCTACGGGTTACATGAAACAACACGTTGCACAGCAAGCAGAAATCTTAAATAAATCATTCGAATAAAAACAATTTAAAATCAATTGCGTCTTAGCTATAGGACGCAATTGTCAATAAAGAACATTATATATGAGCTTAGAAATTAAAGTACCAACCGTAGGTGAATCAATCACGGAGGTAACCTTATCACAATGGTTGAAACAAGATGGCGATTATGTGGAGATGGATGAAAACATCGCCGAACTGGAATCAGACAAAGCAACGTTTGAATTACCAGCTGAGAAAGCGGGTATCTTAAGAATCATTGCACAAGAAGGTGATACTTTAGAAATCGGTGCCGTTGTTTGTACAATTGAAGAAGGCGCTGCTCCTGCCGGTGGTTCAGCTCCAGCTGCTGCCCCTGCTGCAGAAGCGTCAAATGCAGCTCCAGTTGCGGCTGCCGCTGCAAAAGATGAAGATCCAGACAGCTATGCTGCTGGTACAGCTTCTCCTGCTGCTGCAAAAATCTTAAGAGAAAAAGGAATTGATCCTTCTACAATAAAAGGAACAGGTAAAGAAGGTCGCATCACAAAAGAAGATGCCGAAAAAGCTCAACCTGTCGCTAAAGCTGCTGCACCAGCAGCAAAACCTGCCGCTGCTCCTGCTGCGACAGTTGCTCCGGTAGCGGGTGCAAGAAACGAACGTCGTGAGAAATTATCTTCATTACGTAAAACAATCGCGAAACGCCTAGTTGCCGTTAAAAATGAAACGGCTATGTTGACAACATTCAATGAAGTCAATATGCAGCCGATCATGGATCTTCGTGCTAAATATAAAGACACCTTTAAAGAGAAATTTGGTATCGGTCTTGGCTTCATGTCATTCTTTACAAAAGCAGTAACAACTGCATTGGCTGAATGGCCTGCCGTAAATGCCCGTATCGAAGATAACGAGATTGTATATTCTGATTTTGCAGACGTTTCAATCGCAGTTTCTGCACCTAAAGGTTTGGTTGTTCCGGTTATCCGTAATGCTGATGCCATGTCATTGGAGCAAATTGAAAAAGCAATTGCTACATTGGCAGGTAAAGCCCGTGACAACAAATTAACGATTGACGAGATGACTGGTGGTACATTTACCATTACCAACGGTGGTGTATTCGGATCAATGATGTCTACGCCGATCATCAATGCTCCACAATCTGCAATCTTGGGTATGCACAACATCATCCAACGTCCTATTGCTGAAAATGGCCAAGTGGTGATCCGTCCAATGATGTACATTGCGCTTTCTTATGATCACCGTATCATCGATGGTCGTGAATCAGTAAGCTTCTTGGTTCGTGTAAAACAATTATTAGAAGATCCAGCTCGTTTATTGTTGGGTGTTTAAACCGCAATAAAATTGGAAATATAAAAAGACCTATGCTTTGCGGCATAGGTCTTTTTCTTTCTCAAAGTGTCTCCTATCCTTGGTCTGGAGGCACCTTCAGTTCGTTTCCATTGCTGTTGGTACCAGCGAAATTATGAAGGTTTTATTTACATCGGAATGAAGCAATATACTTAACGAATATGAATCGGAGATAGACGAATATAAATCACCTTTTTAATTTCTCCCTTTTAATTTTTACTTTCAGCTTGTTAAAGATCAAGGATATCCTAATATGCAAACACCGCTATCATGTAAAGGTCGGTATCCGAATATGGAACTTGATATTAAGCAGACATAACAAGCAAATGAAGTATAAAATTCTAATAACAATTGTATATCTATTACTTGCTGTAATGACCTTGTTTGCCAACATGGCAAATCCAATGAGCCCCCATAGCATAACAGGACAGCTCGTTCCCGCAGGGAAAGTGAGCGTTACCAGCGAACGTATTGACATTCGTCTTTTAACGGACACTTCGGATGATCATGCGGACTATCAAAGCCACTTCAACATTGTTTATAACATCCATGCAGAAGAGGCTATTGAATTGCCGCTGGTATTTCTCGCTTTAAATATGAACGGATTGGATCGCGTCCTTGTCAATCAGAACGAAATTGAAGGAAAAAAGATGGATCAACCCGGTTCAAAATTCCCCTTTTTACGTTTAAAGGATGGCTATTATGAGCTCAGTTACGACAGCGATGAATGGAAGCGTATTTCGCTGAATGATGCCTTTTATTTTACCGCGAAGCTTCACAAAGGTGATAACAGCATTCAGGTTCAATACCGTGCTTATATGGGCTATGACCGACGGGATATTCGGACCAGATACAAAATTGATTATCTCTTATTCCCCTCCAGATACTGGTCGTCCTTTGGCCCGATTGAACTGTATCTGCACCTCGATGGGAAGATGGAGGTACTTACACAAGATCTGGGAACCGCCAAATTACAGACAGATTCCATTGTTCACTGGAGAATTGATCAGGTAGAAAAGAAAGAGCGTTTTCATATTGAAGTTGTCTTAAAAACCTCCTTGTTGGCGAAAGTAATTCTTTGGATAAGTCCAGATGTACTTGCGCTGATCGGATCGTTATTTTTGCTATACCTACATATCCGGTATATTTATCTAAAATACAAAACTGGCAAATACCGATATGCACTCCTGATCGGGAATCTAGTCATTCCAAGCTCTTTCTACTTGTTCATTTGGTTTTGGTCCAGTCTGGCCAACTATTTTGTCAATGGAGTCTTTGACGAAAAATCCCGTGGTTTTATCCTGTTGGTCATCTTCACCTTACCCTTGATCTATCTCGTCTATGATTTGGTTTTACTTATTATCGATAGAAGCATTCGCGCTAGATTAAGCAGGTAGAAAACCGGCTGTTATTTTTTATAGGTCAGCTTGTTTTCAATCATACGATTGTTATATTGCTGGATAAAAGCTTTCATCTTGGTTTCCATCGTATCCAATACCGCTGGATGCTGTTTTAACAGGTCCTGTTTCATCAAGCGGTCCTTCTTAAGATCATAAAATGAGGTCACTTTCAGTCCATCATAAGACATCATATAATCTTTATAATAGAGGTTGTAGCTCCCTGAATTATTATTGAGCACAAAATTATCCTTGCCCGGTTTCAAGGCATCTGAACCAAAGGCAAAATAAGGCTCGTCATAGTGCAGATAATTCAACACTGTCGGCATGATATCTATTTGCTGCACCAATTTATCCGCTTTGCCCACCAGATTATCACCAGGTGCATAAAATATAATAGGGATTTCAAATGCTCCTGCAGTGGTTTGATATTCCGGCAGATAGCTTACAGTAGCATGGTCGGCACAGATAACAAATACGGTATTCTTGTACCAGGACATTTTAGAGGCTGTGGCAAAAAATTCGCGTAAGGCATTATCGGTATACCCAATAGGCTCCTGTACGGGCAGAGGTCCCTTAGGGAATTTCCCCTGATACTTTTCAGGCACCTTAAATGGATGATGTGATGATAAAGAGAAGAAACTAGCAAAAAATGGCTGATGAAAGGTATTGATCTTGTTTGCTACAAATTGCAAAAATGGTTCATCCCAGATTCCCCATATCCCGTCGAAATCAGCATCATTGTTATACTCGTTTTTGCCAAAATAATGTTGGATACCTGCCAATTTCATATAGGCAGAGAAGCCCATGCTCCCATTTGGTGCGCCATGAAAAAAAGCAGTCTCATATCCCTTTTTCCCTAAGAGCTTCGCTAAGCTGGTGGTTTCATTTCCAGAATAGATGGAAAGCACAAAAGGCTCACCTATCGAAGGAATGCCCGTAATGACTGACGGTAGCGCATCAATTGATTTACGGCCATTGGCATAAGTATCTGTAAAGGTGTAAGCATTGCGTATCAAGGAATCCAAAAAAGGCGTATAACCTTTGTATTTTCCACCTTGGATATCTTTATTCAATTCTCCAAAATGTTCTTTTGCAAAACTCTCCAAAATCAGAACAACGACATTTTTCTTTGTAAAGGGCAGGTCTGATTGCGGTACATGAATGGGATTGTATAACTGTTCAAGCTCTGTTTCGGAAAAATAATGAACGGGTTTGAGGCTCACGGCCTTTAATGTTTTCAATATACTGAATGGCGTATTGAGCACAATATTCATTTCTTCCGGTGTCTCCACATAATCACCCGCATTGCTCAATGTTATGGGACGTGTGCTATGCGCCCAACCGCCACGCACTCCACCAATAAAAAGGAAGGCTGTCAGTAAAAACAAAGGCAATTGGATCAAAAATGACTTCCAGCTATATCTCGTCGTCCTTTCAATCTGAATAAGTTTATAGGATTTAATCAACCCATAGACAATCAGCACCAATAGTATAATGAGATACCAATAATCCAAACAGAAATCAAAGGTCAGCTTGATCAAGTTAGATTCATTGGAGAACTGGTCAATTACCGTTCCAGTGGTCCTTTTGAGGGTAAATGGGTAGTAGGCAAAATCAATCAAATTTAACGCTATGCCAATTGAATTGGTCACGATGAAGATCCATTTCGCAACATTTTGATAGTGTTTATTTAATTTAAACGGTCCTGGAATAGTCTGCATAACAATATACAGGATATTTAAATAGAGGAGTGCCACAATGTCAAAGCGTACGCCACCGGCAAACATAACCAGAAGCTTACCGGCATCGACATGGGGGAATAAGGAAGCATTTATGCCATAAAAACCCAATCGCAATAGTGCGTAGATGAGCAGAAGAAAGACAAAACGAATTGCGACAGCAAAATAAGGTGCAAATACTCCTTTTAATTTCATAGCCCTAATATTTTAAAAATTCACGGTATACGTCTTGATAGTACGCTTTGGCAATATTCAATAAGCTATCTGTTTTGCCAACCGGATATTCCTTATTGGCTCTATAGTTAATGATCCTTCCAACGTTATCAAATGAAACGGCTTGTTTTGGTGTAATTACACCGAAGGCGTCTTTAGAATTATAGAATGCTATTTGTGGTGTTGTGGGATTAAACAGATCACGGCTCCAGTGATAATGATCTGTCGGAAGCTTCAATTGTGTCAATAAAGTTGCCGCCAGATCCGTTTGGTTACCAATTCTATTGAATATTTTGCCGCGATATTCAGGTTTGATCACATCGCCGAAAAAGATCAGCGGAATATGAAAGCGATTGGGGTGAAACAGCTCCCATTTTTCTGAAGGAAGGCGATGTCCATGGTCAGCGACAATAACGAAAAGGGTATTTTTATACCAAGCTTCCTTTTTGGCTTTATTAATAAAATCAAAAACAGCTGAATCTGTATAATTTGCCGTACTTCGGAATTTATCTGCATTGGTGGCATTCCCAAATTTATAGCCGTGTTTTAATTCAAATGGTTCGTGATTAATTAAAGTAAAGATCGTCGAAAAGAAAGGTTGTTTTTCTTTTTTAAAATCCTTGATCATCTGATTAAACACGACATGGTCATAGACACCCCATGAGGCACGTTCCGCATCTAAGCCAAAATTGGCATTATCCACCACCCTAGATATCCCGTGTGTCAGCATATACGATTTAAAATTGTAAAACTCGCTCTGACCACCGTGATAAAATGATGTTTCGTAGCCGGCATGATCGAACTCCTGTCCAATGGCAGGCATATTTTCATGCTTGTCGATATATTTGATAATACTCTCGGGCCCTTGCGCCGGAAAACCGCTCAACACCGCTACCATGCCTTTGTCGGATCGATCAGCTGCAGAATAAATATGGTCAAACAAAATACCATCCTTAATTAATTCTTCCATGTGTGGCGTAATTCCCTTTTCCCCTCCGAGAGACTGAATGAGATCGCCAACAAAGCTTTCCAGCATGATAATAACGACATTTGGACGAGTGGTTGACAGGACCTCAACAGCAGAATCAGGCTGACTTTGAAAGGCGGGCCGTAGCTTGTCCTGAATGTCCTTCTGATCACCATAATAAGTATAGGGATTTTTAAGCTTGGTACTTTTAGCAAAAAAATCCCGCAAAAGCGACCATTGTGTATTGACTGCTGCGTGGTTGTAAAATGTTTCCTCGGAATAATAGGCCTTACTGGGGTTTAACGTCGCTCTTCCGTAACCACCACGGATAAACGTGAAAAGTACAAAAACTCCGATCGCCAGTTTGAGAAAATTACTGACAGGAGACTTGAGATTGAAAAAAGAGACTTTTTTAAACATCCAACGGTACAGAAAATAACCGCAGAATATACCGATCAACATCCCAACGATGGGGAGAAACACCGGCGTGGATTCAGCCGAAGCGACGGCACCCGAAGGCGAAGCAAAAAATGCATCTATGGCACGTTTAGAAATCTTGTCGCCCCACTCCCGATAAATATTGACATTGATAAAACTTGTCACAAAGAACAATACCAGGACGATAATGGTATAGATATCAAGGATCAGTCTTTTGGGTTTCAGTTTTGGAAAGAAACTTAATAGGCAATACACAAGAAATGGTAATGCACAGATATAGGAGACTGCAGAAAAATCCAGATTCAGACCATGGTAATAAATCCTGAAAATTTCTGTGAAATTAGAAAAACCTATCTTCTCAAAAAAAGCAATAACAAAAATCAATCTATCTATAAAACAGATAATTAACCAGAACAGAAAATACTGTGTTAAAGCTCTAAGCTCATTAGCAAATCGTTGCATCCCTTCGTGTAAAAATAAAACAGGCAAATTTACATTAATTTACATGAAATACGGGCTAATTACTTAGTAATATGAAGAAAAGATTAAAAAAGTATAAATCTTACGTTATGCTTTACCTAACTGCAATAACCGCCTCTTCTGCTTAGGAGGATCCTCATTAAACGTATTGCTTAGCCATTATTCATAACTTCTTTTTGTTTGAGAACAAGATCAATGGATTACTAAGGAAAATAACATAGAATTCCTTACTTTTGTGTTCCTTAAAAGTTTGAATACAAAAATTTAAAATGAGCATAGCGAAAACTTACAATCCAAAAGAAGCTGAAGAAAAATGGTACAGCTATTGGAAAGCGAATGGATTTTTCCGTTCCACCCCGGACGAACGTGAACCTTACACGATTGTGATGCCCCCTCCGAATGTCACGGGAGTATTGCACATGGGGCATATGCTGAATAATACCATTCAAGACGTTTTGATTCGCCGGGCACGTATGCAGGGGAAAAACGCTTGTTGGGTACCGGGGACCGATCACGCCTCCATTGCCACTGAAGCTAAGGTCGTCGCTATGTTGAAAGAACAAGGAATTGATAAACGATCTTTATCTCGTGAAGATTTCTTAAAACATGCTTGGGAATGGAAGGAAAAATACGGTGGTATTATTCTAAAACAGCTCGAAAAACTTGGCGCTTCCTGTGACTGGGATCGTACACGTTTTACCATGGATCCAGAATTATACCAATCTGTTATCCGTGTATTCGTCGATCTATATCATAAAGGATTAATCTATCGTGGTTACCGCATGGTCAACTGGGATCCTGAAGCAAAAACAAATATCTCAGACGAAGAGGTTATTTATAAAGAGAAAAACGGCAAATTATACCACTTGAAATATCAGGTTGAGGGAACAGATCAATACATTGTTGTGGCGACTACCCGTCCTGAAACCATCTTTGGTGACACAGCCGTGTGTATCAATCCCAATGATGAACGCTATACCTGGTTAAAAGGAAAGCAAGTCATTGTGCCGATCGTTGGCAGAAAGGTGAACATCATCGAAGATGAATATGTCGATTTGGAGTTTGGTACTGGATGCCTTAAAGTTACTCCAGCACACGATGTGAACGACTATGCACTAGGTAAAAAGCACAACCTGGAATTTGTCGACATCTTTACCGACGAAGCAAAACTAAACGACAATGGCCTGCATTACGCAGGTATGGATCGTTTTAAAGTACGTAAAGAAATCGAGAAAGAGCTTGAGGAAAAAGGGTTATTGGAGCAAGTTGAAAACTATACCAATAATGTTGGAACTTCAGAGCGAACAGGTGCTGTTATAGAGCCAAAAATCTCCAATCAATGGTTCCTAAAGATGGAAGATCTTGCAAAACCGGCATTGGATAATGTGATGAATGATACCATTAAATTTCATCCGACAAAATTCAAAAATATCTACCGCAACTGGATGGAGAATGTTACCGATTGGAACATTTCAAGACAATTGTGGTGGGGACATCAGATACCGGCGTATTTCTATGGCGACGGAAACGAAGACTTTGTGGTTGCACAAACGGTTGAAGAGGCCCTTGTTCTAGCGCAAGAAAAATCAGGTAATACAGCGCTTCAATTGACCGATCTACGTCAAGATGAGGATGTGCTTGATACTTGGTTTTCAGCTTGGCTATGGCCAATTTCAGTTTTCAATGGCATCAACGAACCAGAAAATGCAGAAATTAATTACTATTACCCTACGCAAGATTTAGTCACTGCTCCGGATATTATCTTCTTTTGGGTAGCACGTATGATCGTTTCGGGCTATGAATTCCGTGGACAATTGCCTTTTGAAAATGTTTATTTCACAGGTATTGTACGGGACAAACTGGGCCGCAAAATGTCTAAATCACTGGGCAACTCTCCCGATCCGATAGATTTGATGAACGAATATGGTGCAGATGCAACGCGGATGGGCATGTTATTGACTGCTCCAGCAGGTAACGACCTTCCTTTTGATGTAGAACTTTGTGTACAGGGCCGTAATTTTGCCAATAAAATCTGGAATGCCTTCCGCTTGGTTAAAGGTTGGGAAATTACTGCTACTCCGGCTTCAGATTCAGATAAGATTTCAGCATCTTGGTTTGAGGCAAGGTTAAATCAAGCCTTGGTCGATATCGAAGAAAACTTCAAACACTATCGTTTATCAGATGCATTGATGACAACCTACAAATTGGTATGGGATGACTTCTGTGCTTGGTACCTTGAATTAGTGAAACCGGCTTATGGCTCCCCTATTTCTAGTGAAACCCTAGAGACAGTAAAATCTTTTTTCCAACGTATACTCACTTTAGTACACCCTTTCATGCCTTTCTTGACAGAAGAATTGTGGCACGACGAACTGTTCGGTGTGAAAGACGAGAAAGATTGCATTATCGTCGCCGCTTATCCGACAGCAACTGATTTTGATGAGCAGCTTATCAAAGATTTCGCTGTCGCTCAGCAAATTATTTCGGAAGTTCGCAATATCCGCAATTCTAAAGGTATCTCCCCTAAAGTAGCATTGCCATTGGCTATCAATCAACAATCAGATATCAATTTAGCACAATATATTGACATCATTACCAAAATTGCAAACTTGGAAGGCGTAACTTTTGTTTCTGAGAAAGTTGCCGGAGCCGCAAGTTTCCTTGCTGGCAAAGACGAATGTTATGTTACTTTGGAGAACAATATTGATGCGGATGCTGAACGTGAACGTATTGCCAAAGAATTGGAATACCTAAAAGGTTTCCTTGTATCTGTAGACAAAAAGCTTTCCAATGAGCGGTTTGTGCAAAATGCTAAACCTGAAATTGTTGAAAACGAAAAAAGTAAAAAGGCAGATGCCGAAGCAAAGATTAAAATTCTTGAAGAAAGCTTAATAGCATTGGGCTAAGACCTATGCAATAGAGCTAATAAATTTTGTAAAAAGTCCCGTGCGCTGCGCGGGACTTTTTTTATGTTTCAAGATGATCAAATTCGGAGATCCTTCGGTTCTTCTTCGGTGCTTGTTCGGTACTTCTTCGGAGCTTATTCGGTCGCAACCGAATAAGCTCCGTCCTATATCCGTATCATTTACGTTAAATAATTGTGTAAATGATGAAGTCGGTTCCTAGCTTTTACACACCGAAAATCCGGTTTCTGCAAAATGCTAAACAGGCGGTTCAAGAGAATTTCAGTTGGCCATTCACAGGTAATATATATGTTAAGGATGCACGATATAAACTTGTAAAGTAAAAATGCAACATGAAGTTCTCCCGTTTAAACAGTGCACTTTATAATTGCTCAGCAACAAACAATGCAATTAACTTTATACGGATTCCTGTAAAAAAATGAATAACTTTATAAGAGCGAACTTAAATTATAGCATTATGGGATTCAAAGAAACATTTCAGATTAACGGTGAAAACCTTTTACAAAAGATCAAAGAAATCATTGCTGAGGGCAATGTGAGCAAAATCAGCATCTCGGACAAACATGGCAAAGAAATCATGAGCTTTCCTGTCACAATTGGTGCAATAGGCTTGATCTTAGCACCTGTCTTTGCAGCAATTGGTGCTGTAGCCGCATTGCTTACAGAATGTACAATTACCGTAGAACGAAATACAAACAAAGACGAAGAAGACAAAGAAGATAACAGCACAGATCCACCTACAACGATTACCGTAAAATAATCAATTTAAAATTGACCGTTATGAAGATCTTTAAAAATATACTATGTATCCTATTCGCCTTGCTATTCATCAATGCGGGGCTGGATAAACTTTTTCATTATATGCCTACGCCACCAATGGATATGGATATGAAAAAGGTATTTGAGGCTTTTGCCACGATCAAATGGCTAATGCCACTGGTTGGAATCATCGAACTCTTGGGCGGTTTATTGTTTATTTTCCCAAAAACCAGAACACTGGGTGCACTGGTCATCTTCCCCATACTCATTGGTATTTTTACCCATAACATGATTTTTTACAGCCAAATGGGACTAATTATTTGGGCCGTACTTTTCATTATTTGGCTATGGGTGGTATTCGAAAACTGGGGCAAGTATAAAAAACTGATGGAATAATTGCTTATATTCTCCTCCCAACGAATATCAAGCAGGATAATGCATCTATTAAATACCTATTACTTTGACAAATTGATAGGTATTTAATGTTTTTATTAACATAAAATTAAAAAACAAAAAACTTTTTACGACTAGAATGGTTTGGTCAATTATTTGATGTGTTTTTAGAACATTCCCACGATAAAATAATTTTATACAAGGGAAATGAAGAACTGTCTAATATTTGCTAGCAAGTATAGCATATAAATTAAACTTGCATTTACACGCAAATTTATCTTAGTTTGCTGAAATCGTGTCGATATACGTTATATATCTGAAACTTAGCAAACTTTTTTCCGTTTTAATTTTTATTAATAGATATTTAAATCAAATTATACGTTGAACAGATTTACCCGAATTGCTTTCAAAACAATATTGTGGATTATTGGAGTAATAATTGCGCTGGCTATTTTAATCGTATTTTTAATCAGAATACCCGCCGTTCAGAATTATATTGCTGGAAAAGTAACACACTATGTCGAAGGTAAGATTGGTACCCCCGTCAAAATTGGCTACATTAATATTGATTTCCCTAAAAAGCTGGTTTTAGAGGACATCTATTTAGCTGACCAAAGCAAGGATACGTTAGTGGCAGGAAAAAGCATAGCTGTCGATATCAATATGCTAAAACTTCTGAAAAATACCGTTGAAATTCAAAGCATTGAAGCAGAAGGAATCACCGCAAAAATCCGCCGTACATTGCCGGACAGTTCATTCAACTTTGATTATATTGTTAAAGCTTTCGCTTCTCAAAAGGAAAGCAAACCAACTGCAGACAGCAGTTCAGCCCTTCTATTTAATCTCGATAAAGTCAAATTTGATAAATTTCATATTGTCTATGCCGACGATGTTATTGGAACGAGTGCTGATGTTTATCTGAACAGCCTAAATACCAACATCAAGAAGTTCGACCTCACAAAAAACATGGCTTTCAATCTGCCCAAAGTGAAGATAGATGGTCTGAGTGCCACAGTGAAACAATGGCGACCAGTTGTTGATGGCACGGCACCCACGGTCAAAGATTTTGGCATTACAGATAAAACGGCACAGGTAACCACCTTGCTTCCCGATGTCGGCATACAGATTGCTGACCTGACCAATATCTTAGTGCGCTATGAGGATCAATCCAGTCTGCTGAATACAAAATTTTATATCAAAAATCTTCATGCAGACATTAACAAGATCGACCTTAATAAAGAACTTGTCGATATTCAAACGATCAATCTTGACGGTTCGGACAATAATGTGCTCTTTGGAAAGATCCAGAAAAAAGTAAACACAGAAGCGAAAAACACCGCGGATACCACCAAAATAAACTGGATTGTCTCAGCCAAAGAAATCCAAATCAACAATACAAGCTTAGCGTATAGAGACGACAATCAGGCCCGTATGAAAGGCTTTGATTACTTCAATATTAAGATCCCTGGAATGAAAACCAGTTTAAATGATCTTTACTATAGCGCCGATTCGATCAGCGGATCATTAAAAGAGCTTGTAGCCTCTGATCATTCCGGGTTTGTGATCAAGCAATTGAAAGGGGATTTTAAGTATACAAATACAGGTGCGGAGATCAAAAACCTGTACGCAGAAACACCGCGTACCCTACTGCGTGATTACTTAAAAGTAACCTATCCATCTTTGGATATTATTGCCAAAAAGCCAGAGTTAATCTATGTCAATGCAACGATCAAAAAGAGCCACGTAGATATGCGCGACATCTACTATTTTGCTCCTTTTTTGGATACCATGCAGGTGATGAAACCATTAATGGACAAAAAGTTTAATATTGATGGCCGCGTTGTGGGTAAGGTAAATGATTTAAATATTCCGGCAATTGATTTCCAAACGCTGTCCAATACACGTGTCATTGCAAGTCTGCATTTAAAAGGGCTACCCAATGTCGATAAAATGTCAATGGATCTTAATTTAAAAAAGCTGACTACAGGTCGTTCGGATATCGAAAAGCTGGTTTCAAAAAAAATGCTGCCTAGCGGAATAGAGCTACCCAATACGATTGGCCTTACCGGAACTTTTAGAGGGGGAATGAATGCCTTTAATACCAATCTTTCCTTAGTAACAGAAAAAGGAACCGCCAAGTTCAATGGTAAAGTAGGCATGATAGGCCGCGATACAACCTACGATGCCTATGTGAGTATTCGTGATTTTGACATTGGTAAGATTATGAAAATGGACAGCACATTAGGAATACTTTCCTTCGAAGGAAAAATTAAAGGCCATGGTACCGATCCCAAGAAGCTTGTAGCCAACTTCGATGGTAAAGTAAATCGAATGGATGCGATGGGTTATCGTTATCAGAATATCGATATGAATCTTACCGCAGACAATGGAGATATTAAAGCTTCTATTGTCAGCCCCGACCCCAATATTCAATTGAAGTTAAATGCAACGGCCAACATGAAGTCCAAATATCCACAGGTCGATTTCGAACTTATGGTGGATACCATTAATCTTAAAAATTTAAAATTAATGGACGACGAATTCAAATATCATGGTAAACTTGTCGGAAACTTTAGTTCAGCTGATCCTAATTTCTTAAATGGAGAAGCGCATATTACCAATTCATCTATTGTTTACAATGATGCTTATTACTCGCTAGACAGCATTTCACTGATTGCAAAAGCGGATACGAGCCGCAACTTACTGCTTTTAAAATCGGACTTTCTAAATGCCCACTTAGTCGGAAAATACAAAATTTTAGAATTGCAGAATGCCGTTCAAGACATCTTACAGGTATATTACCAACCAGGCAAAGCTGTTAAAGTTCCCAAGTACGAGCCTCAGAACATCGAGTTTTCGGCTCAATTGACCAGAACTAAATTTATAAAGGATTTCTTGCCAGAACTGACCGAAATGTCTGATATTACGTTGGATGGTATGTTTAATAGTCAGTCAAAAACTATTCTTGCCAAATTGGACGCACCTAAGATTATTTATAATGGTACCGAGATCAATAACGTTACCTTAGATATAAATACGCTCGATAGCACGCTCTACTATTCGGCCTTGATCAATAAAATCAAGGTGAGCAATATCGAACTGGTGAATACAGTCTTCAGTGGTAAAGTCATTCAAAACAATTTGGATTTTGGCCTTTGGATTAAGGACAAGAAAGAGAAAGAGCAGTATCATTTGGGCGCCAATATGCGCGTTGATAATGGAGCATTTGTTTTTAGCCTACTTCAGGATGGCCTTATGCTGAACTACGACAAGTGGACGATAAATCCAAACAACGTGCTCAAATTTGGCAGCACGGGTATTCAGGCCAATGACTTTATCTTAAGTAATAAAGGACAAGAGCTGAGTATATCATCGCAGGACAGTGTGCTCAATTCGCCACTCAACATTGCCTTTAAAAATTTCCGCATTGAGACATTAAGCAAAATGCTTGAAAGTGAAACTGTCGATCTCGGCGGCGGGATTAATGGTCAGGCAACCATATCACGTTTGGAAAGTAGCCCTGTCTTTGTATCCGATCTTGTGATCGACAAATTCTATATTGGAAAAGATACTGTAGGAAATGTCAATATAAAAGTGAACAATGAAAAAGAAAACACGTATAATGCGAATATCAGTATCAGTGAAAATGGCAACAATGTGGTATTAAGTGGTGATTTTATCAATCCTCCACAGGGAGAGGCAAGCCTGGATTTCACCTTAGATATTGCGCCACTCTCCATGCAGACGGTTCAGGCATTCAGTTTGGGTTATCTAAAAGACTCGAAGGGAAATCTTGAAGGCCAGTTGAAAATAACGGGATCACCATCCAAACCACTCATTAACGGCGATGTGAAGTTTAAAGATGCACAATTCAATATTGCGATGTTGAATGCACTTTTCAAAGCCAAAGATGAAACCATTCATCTGGATGAAAGGGGTATTACTTTCCCTAAATTTGCATTGGAAGACAAAAAAGGGAATATTGCCAAGGTAACGGGATCTATAGAAACCAAAACGTATACTGATTTTGATTTTAACCTTAATGTCAATACAGACAATTTTGAGGTGCTCAATTCAACACAAAGCGACAACGACATGTTCTATGGTAAAATGTATCTTACCTCGAACCTTCGCATTCGGGGAAATCTTGATAAGCCTATCGTTGATGGTACAATCAAGGTATTAGATGATACCGATTTCACCTTTGTCATGCCAAACGAGGATCCGGGGATGGCCGATCGTAAAGGTGTTGTCGAATTTGTTGATAAGAGTGATACCACAAGAGCCAACGTATTTGCAAAATTAGATTCGATGACCGTAACCCGTCTGACGGGAATCGACGTAGATCTGAATCTTCAAACGGATAAAGATGCCAAATTTAAGATCCTCTTGGATGCCGGTTCACAGGATGCACTGAATATCCAAGGAGAAGCGGAACTGAATGCAGGCATTGATGCGAGCAGCAAAATTACCTTGTCAGGTACATTTACCGTAGACAAAGGAAGTTACTCATTCAGTTTTGGTCCCGTAAAAAAAGATTTTACATTCCGAAAAGGAAGTACGATCACCTGGAACGGAGATCCCCTGGATGCGCAGCTTAATATCACAGCGGCATACACAACCAAAGCTCCAACGCTGGAACTTGTAGCGACGCAACTGGGATCAGAAAACGCTAATTTATACAAGCAACGTATTCCTTTCAATGTCTTGTTGAAGATTACAGACAAATTGTTCCAACCGCAACTGAATTTTGATATCGACTTGGACGAAAACAACTCGGTTGTTTCCCAAGATGTGATCAGCAAAGTAAATAACGCATTGACCACCTTGCGTGAAAATCCATCTGAACTTAACAAACAGGTCTTTTCACTCATCGTTTTAGGACGCTTTATGTCGACCAATCCATTTGAAAGTTTATCCGGTGGTGGTGGTACTGAAGCCATTGTCAGAAATAGCATCAGTTCATTTCTGAGCGGTCAATTGAACCGCCTTGCCTCCGAGCTTATCACCGGAGTAGAACTGGATTTCAACTTAACTTCGGAGGAAGATTATGCGACTGGAGCGGGCCAAACCCGAACAGATCTGAATATCGGTGTATCTAAAATGCTTTTAAATGATCGTCTAAAAATTACCGTCGGTTCTAATTTTGAAGTTGAAGGAAATACACGTCCCGGAGAAACCGCCAACAATATTGCTGGGGATATCCAATTGGATTATCAACTTTCGCAAGATGGTCGCTATTTTGCACGGGTATATCGTAAAAATCAATATCAGGTCACGCTCCAAGGCCAATATGTAGAAACGGGTATCGGATTTATCATCAATATGGATTACAACCGATTTAAGGAAATCTGGATGAGTTCGAAAAAACTCAAAGAGTACTATGACACAAATAGCAAAGGTTTCAGAAAACGTTTTGATGTGGAACGTATGGAAACCGATTCAGTCTATCGTGATAGCGTACGCACAGTCATCAGAGATAGTTTAATGACCCATAGCCCTGAGTACAGAAAACGTATGGAGGAAAGAGAAAAAGAAAAACGTAAACAACAGTTGGACTCAACGAAACGTACGCCGAAAAGCGATAGTCCAAAATCAAACATAGATACCATCAGAACGACAGCTATAAAAAATGAAGATGAGGAAAGGAGTTATCATGCAAACTAAACTAAAATATATTGTTGGAATAGTTTCATGCGCTGCATTTATAGCATCCTGTTCGTCAACCAAGAATCTGAAAGAAGGGGAAAGCTTATATGTCAAAGGCAATGTGATAGTCGATTCGGACACGATTTCCAAAGAAAATAAGGAGAAGATTGCGACTCATTTAGAAGCTGCATTGATGCCAAAGCCCAATAAACGTTTAGCTGGCGTACCATTTAAGTTGTACTTCAACAATATGGCCGGCGATTCTGTAGGGAATAATATCATTAAAAAATTTTTCAAGAAAATTGGTGAAAAACCGGTATTGTTGAGCGATGTCAATCGCGAGTATAATGAGAATCTACTGCGCAATCGTCTGGAGAATTTTGGTTTCTTTAATGCTGAAGTAAAATCCGACACTTTGGTTGAAAACAAAAAAGCAACGGTTAATTATACAGCCAAGCCAAATTTTATCTACCGAATAAGATCTGTTCAATTTGATATTGACAGCACAACGCAGCTGGGTAAAGATATTCGTTCGAGCTCCGATAAAAGTCTCTTACAGGTGGGCAAAAATTATAGCCTTGATGTTATCCTAAATGAGCGTGACCGCATCGACAATGACCTCAAAAATAAAGGGTATTATTATTTCAGCCCTGATTACATCCTGGTTCAGGTAGACAGTTCACACCGGAACAACAAGGTCGACATGTATGTTACTGTAAAGAAGGAAACACCGGCACAGGCGAGGGTACCTTCAAAGATCAATAAAATCTACATTTACCCGAACTACACGGAAACAAGCTCTGGCTATCAGCGATCCACCCGTAATGCGGAACTATATGATAGCAGCTACTATTTTATAGACCGCCAGCATCTTTATAGAAAGCCTGTTATCGCGAATCATATCTTCTTTCATCCCGGCGATGTCTACAACCGTAATGCCCACAACCAAACCATCAGCCATCTGGTGAATCTCAATAGCTGGAAATTTGTCAAAAACAACTTTGTTGACAGCAAAGAAGTTCCCAACGCACTTGACGTCTACTACTACTTAACCCCGTTGCCAAAAAAATCACTCCGCGTGGAACTATTGGGAAAAATGGCTTCGGTATATAATGGTACAGAAGTTAATGTCAACTGGACTTTACGCAATGCATTTAAAGGCGCAGAGCAGTTAAGTTTTAATGTATTCGGTGGTTATGAAACCCAGACCGGTGGATCGGCTGACCTCAATTCGAGTTATTACCGTTACGGGATGGAGGCTACACTGACCTTTCCGCGGATATTGTCCCCTTTCGGAAGGATTTCTCCTACGCGCCGTTTTATTCCGAAGACTTACGTCAAAGGCCGCTATGAATTTTTAAATCGCCGCAAAGCATATACCTTAAATTCCATCGCATTGGATTACGGTTATATCTGGCAGGAGTCTGAGGAGAAGCAGCACGATCTTGCGTTAATGGAGATTACCTATGTTCAGCCTAAAGGTATTTCTGAAAACTACCAAAAACAAATGGATACTATTCCGGCGTTAAGGCATGCAATAGATCCACAATTTACGATCGGCCCAAATTATAACTTCACGTTTCAAAACACGATGAAGCAGCATTTGAAAAATACATTTTATTTCAAAGGCAACCTGGACCTCTCGGGGAACATACTCGGTTTGATAAAAGGAGCTGATTTCAATAAAGGGAAAACGTTCAAATTGTTCGATGCTTATTTCTCCCAATACATCAAGATCAGTGGCGATGGCAGACACTATCTTAAATTGTCGGAGAATTCGCAGCTTGCCTCACGGGTCAGTTTAGGGTTAAGCTATTCCTATGGTAACTCGCGGTCACTTCCTTATTTAAAACAATATTATGTAGGTGGCCCTAACAGTATCCGTGCATTTGGAGCTCGTGCGATTGGACCGGGAACAGTTGCCCCTGAAAAATTAAGCAACGGCCTCTTCTATGCCGACCAGACCGGTGATATTAAATTGGAACTTAACACAGAATACAGAGCTAAATTAGCAGGCTTTGTTCATTGGGCAGCATTCATTGATGCTGGGAATGTGTGGTTGCAACGGGATGATGTCAACAAGCCGGGCGGCAAGTTCAGCAAGAACTTTTTAAATGAATTGGCCGTCGGCGGTGGAGCTGGATTACGCTTCGACTTTACGTTTTTGATCATTCGTACAGATATGTCAATACCTTTTCGCATTCCCTATCTTCCAAAAGGAGAACGTTGGGTATTTAAGGATATCGACTTTGGAAGTTCAAAATGGAGAAAGGATAATTTGATGTTCAACCTAGCCATCGGCTATCCGTTCTAGGATTTCAAATTTGATTTACACATAGAAATAACAGGTTTGAACGAATTTCAGGCCTGTTATTTTTTTTACTATTTTATAAAAGTCATCGATTTTGGAGGGTTCTATTTCTTATGTCAAAAAACAAGTTATTCCCGCTAAATACATTGATTTACTGACAATAATTGATTAAATTCAAGAATTATTTAGTAATCCACATAAATGCTCATGAAATATCCATATAAAAAAAGTACAAGCATTCGTGAAGATGGACCGGATATCCAATGTGGCATAAAAACCGCCGAAGGCAGCTATATAATTAAAAGGCAGATGTATATACTTAAGCGGAAAATTAGCTCATGAATAAACAAATTATTTACATATGAAAGTAACTATTGTTGGTGCTGGAGCTGTAGGAGCAACTACAGCGGACAATTTAATCCGTCGAAATGTCGCCGAGGAGATTGTATTATTGGATATTAAAGAAGGCTTTGCGGAAGGCAAAGCGCAAGATATGGCGCAAACCGCTGCCTTATTGGGTTTTGAATCAAAAATCAAAGGGGTAACCAATGACTATCTTTCCACTGCAGGTTCTACTGTTGCCGTCATTACATCGGGAATTCCGCGTAAACCCGGAATGACACGCGAAGAATTGATTGGGACAAATGCCAATATTGTCAAGTCAGTTGTAGAGAACTTAGTCAAACACTCTCCGGATATTATCATTGTCATTGTTTCTAACCCGATGGATACCATGACTTATCTGGCACTTAAATCGAGTGGATTACCTAAGAATAGAATTATTGGAATGGGAGGTACATTGGATTCAGCCCGGTTCAAATATCAACTGAGTGAAAAACTGAATGCTTCTGCGGCCGATCTCAATGCCATTGTCATTGGTGGTCATGGAGATACAACGATGATTCCACTCATTAAGCACTCCACGTGGAACAGTATTCCGGTCACTGATTTCCTTACCTCAGAAGAGCAAGACGAAATTTTACACAAAACGATGGTTGGTGGAGCCACATTGACCAGCTTGATCGGAACTTCCGCCTGGTATGCTCCGGGCGCCGCAACAGCCGCAGTCGTCGAAAGTATCGTGCGTGATCAAAACAAGTTATTTACTGCATCCGTTTACCTCGAAGGTGAATTTGGCCAAGAAGATATTAATCTTGGCGTACCGGTTATCATCAATAAAAAAGGATGGGATCGTATTGTCCCCCTTCAGCTGGATGAAGAGGACAAAGAAAAATTCAGTAAAAGTGCAGAAGCAGTGCGTACAATGAATAATGTATTAAAAGAAATAAAAGCGCTGTAGCGCATAAACTATAAAAAGATGAAAAGCTGTTATTCTTCAAATAACAGCTTTTTTTATGATCGGCTTAACGCATAAACATTTTCAGGGCATTTTAAACATACGCTAGAGGCCTTAAATTTCTTTTTTAAGGGATTTTTTGGGTATGTTTGGTTATATGACAACAGTACCATTTCAATTACTGGATCTCCAAGGCCAGGGCACACATATTTTAGTAGATGTAGAATTATATAGCCGTTCATTCAAGATGGTGATTGATACAGGTGCCTCTAAAACTGTATTTGACAAAACACAGTTAGTACATCTTTTGGAAGACCAATTACAGCTTGAGCCTTCAGAAACATTATCAACAGGACTTGGCACCAATTCGATGGAGAGTTTCAACATGAAAATTCCGAGTCTGACCATAGGTGAATGGCGGATAAAAAACTTAAATACGGCGGTATTGGATTTAAGCTCGATCAACTATGCCTATCAGCAGATGGATCTGGAACCCGTGATCGGCGTATTGGGTGGAGATATTTTTGCAGACTATGGCGCTGTCATTGATTATGCCAAACGCAGCTTAAAATTAAGAAACCGGAAATTAAAACTTAAATAGGCGTTTGTGGATATGGAGCCGGAGATAGCCATAGTATACGATTGCGATCAATATCCCCAATCCACCCATGACGTATAATGTCATTCGAAGCCCACAGTAACTGGCTAAGGAACCGATCATCAATGTACCGATGGGAAATATTCCTTGAAAAGCCATAACGTAATACGAGATTGCCCGGGCGCGATAGATTGGTATGGCATGCGTCTGAATATAGGTATTGATACTTGAGTTTTGCATCATCATGGCAAAGGACACCAACATCACATAGACGAGTGCCATCTGCAGCATACTTGAATGCGCCAAAAACAATAACGCAATTCCCATAAGTGCAGCAGCACCCATCACCTGATAGCGCAAATTGGTGCCCGATTTTAAACGGGCCATATTAAATGCACCAATCATTGCACCCAAGCCGGCGGCACTTTCAAACCAGGAAAACGTACGCTCATCGCCATGAAACATTTCTTTTGCTATGGCAGGTAGCAACGAGGTATACGGAATAACGATCAAGCTGGAGAATGTCATGATAATAATCAGTGAAGCAATATGCGGTGAGCGTTTGAGGTAACGAAAGCCTTCGACCAAGCCTTCCCAATTGCTTCCCTTGCTCAGTTGAACATGCGTTTCATCGACCTGCATCATCAACAATGTAATAATGACCGGAACAAAACTGATAAAATTTAGGGCAAAACAGACGAGTTCACCGTATGTACTCAGTAAAATACCTCCTATTGCAGGTCCCAACATTCGGGCACCATTGAAAATTGTTGAATTCAGGGCAATGGCATTCGGCAGATCTTTACGGTCACCAACCAGATACATCATCAGCGATTGACGTCCCAAAACATCGAAGGAATTAATAACCCCTTGTATAAGACCCAAGATGGAAAGCCATAAGACACTCTCCCATTTCAGATAAACGACCAAGGTCAAGATTCCAGCCTGTATCATCAAACCAATTTGGGTCATCAGAACCAATTTATACTTTTTGTGCTTATCGACAAAACTGCCGATAAATGGAGACAGGACCAAAGAGGGCAATAGGGAGATAAACTGAACAAAACCAAGCCAAAACACTGATCCTGTCAATTCATAGACCAACCAACTGATGGCTATTCGCTGCATCCAGGTCCCCATAAGGGAAATTGCTTGTCCTATAACATGTAAACGGAAATTTCTATAATGGAGAGAACGAAAAACCTGCATACGTAAAGATAATAGTATATTAAAAGTATAACAAAAAATTAGGAGAAGAGATTCCTTTTTGCTAAAATAAAGATACAATAGGTGAAAATCAATGCTTCAATACTGGAATATAATCAATAACTTTGCGTCATTATTTTGAACATTAGAATAATCAAACAATTATCATTCAATAACATATACAATGAAATTTTTTATTGACACAGCGAACCTAGAGCAAATCAAAGAAGCCCAAGACTTAGGCGTATTAGACGGGGTAACAACCAATCCAAGTTTAATGGCTAAAGAAGGTATTAGCGGTGATGAACACGTAATCAACCATTATAAAGCGATCTGTGCAATCGTTGATGGCGATGTCAGTGCTGAAGTTATTTCTACAACTTATGAAGAAATGATCAAAGAAGGAGAAGCTTTAGCGGCTCTTGACAGCAAGATTGTTGTAAAAGTCCCTATGATTAAAGATGGCGTAAAAGCAATTAAATATTTCAGCAAAAAAGGTATTAAAACAAATTGTACATTGGTATTTACAGCTGGTCAAGCACTATTGGCTGCTAAAGCTGGGGCAACTTATGTATCTCCTTTTATCGGTCGTTTGGATGATATCTCTACAGATGGATTAGCGTTGATCGAAGATATTCGTTTAATCTATGATAACTACAACTACCCTACACAAATTTTAGCAGCTTCTGTACGTCACAGCGCACACATTTTAGGCTGTGCTAAAATCGGTGCTGATGTCATGACAGGTCCATTATCAGCGATTGTAGCTTTATTAAAACACCCATTGACAGATAGCGGTCTAGCGACATTCTTAGCTGATCACGCGAAAGCTGCAGGCAAATAAGATTCCTATATTTCATATAATAACGAAAACCGATAGGTAAGATGACACTAATCTTAAACTTATCGGTTTTCTTATTTTTAAGAGATTCCGTATTTTTGTACTGTAAAAATGATCATTTGAGAAATGAAACATTCAGTTTCTGTTCCTTACTGGTCTATTTAAAGGGAAAAAATACGATGAATAAATCCGTCGGATAGTTTTTAAACTTGCAAATAAGTTTAAATTTCTCTTAGTTTGTATTTGATCTAAGGCTTAACGAAGAAATCCATGGAAGATTCCAACACTGTATATCCAGAAATTCTCAAACGAAATAGTTTAAAAGTTACCCAACCCCGGTTGAAGGTACTTGAAATTATTTCGAGGAAAGACTCGGCAATTTCGCAGCCAGAGCTAGAGAAATTACTGGGCAAGGATATTGACCGTGTCACATTATACCGGGTATTGGCCAGTTTTGAAGAGAAAGGGATTATCCATAAAATCTTTGATCTACATGGTACAGCGACTTATGCCATGTGTTCGACAAACTGTTCAGAACATGATCATCATGATCAACACGTGCATTTTATTTGCCGGGTATGCAATTCTGTATACTGTCTGGAAGATATGACCTTACCAAAGGTGTCGATCCCAGCAGGTTTTAGTCTTGAAGCGATCGCAGTAAATGCACTTGGAGTGTGTAATCATTGCAAAAAGTAAATCAGGCTGTACCAATCCAAAACTATTTTTCGGCTAAACTGTCTATACATTGGCTATCGGAAGGTGCTCCGTTTAGCTCCTTATTGTCCTGTCAAATGCAGTTTTTTTCGTATATTGTATTGGCATCGATCTTGATGTACAGCGCTCGTAATCTGTGGTAAAGACTGGTTTTTTGAAATCCATTATCGTAGCCAGTCAAAGGATCCATTGGGCTGTCAAAGACCGATGTAAATGAATAATAATAAATAATAAGTGAATGAAAACAAGAAAAGAAAATCCATATAAAGAGGTCTTAACACAGCTGATTATCGATATCTTCGAAAAATCGGGTAATAAGCCGCTCAACTATAAACAAGTTTCTTCTAAATTGAACCTCACGGATAACGACTCAAAAGTCGCTATCGCCGATATATTACATGATAATGTAAAGAATGGGCTTTTTATTGAGGTGGACAGAGGCAAATTTAATTTGAAGCAACTCAAAGTGTATGTCACAGGGAAAGTAGATATGACCGCCGATGGTTCTGCCTATGTAATTCCCGATGACGAATTTGAAAATGATATTTATATCGCTCCACGGAAACTTAGACAGGCACTCCATGGCGATATTGTCAAGGTCCATACCTTCGAAAAAAGAAAAGGCGGCCGCAAAAAAGAAGGTGAAGTCGTTGAAATCCTGCAAAGGGCCAAGACTGATTTCACGGGGACGATCAGTATCTCCAACAATTTTGCTTTTTTTATTGCGGATGACCGCAAGATGCTACACGACATTTTTATTCCTTTGGACAATTTGAATGGAGCCAAGGACAAAGAAAAAGTGGTCGTGTCGATTATTGACTGGCCTAGCGGGAGCAAAAATCCTGTTGGAACGGTCAAACATGTCTTGGGCACCAAAGGGGAAAATAACACCGAGATGAACGCTATTTTGGCCGACTATGGTTTCCCATTGGAGTTCCCTAAAAAAGTAGAGGATGAAGCGAATAAAATTCCAGAAGAAATAAGCAAGGAGGAAATTGCCAAGCGGCGTGATTTTAGAAACATTACAACCTTTACCATTGACCCCGCGGATGCAAAAGATTTCGATGATGCCATCTCTTTTCAAAAATTAGAGAATGGCAACTATGAAATCGGTGTTCACATTGCGGATGTTTCGCATTTTGTGATACCCGATACAGAATTGGACAAAGAAGCATTTAACCGTGGTACATCGGTCTATTTGGTGGACCGTGTTATCCCGATGCTTCCGGAGCGTCTTTCTAATGGCGTTTGTTCCTTACGCCCACATGAAGATAAGTTATGCTTTTCGGCTGTTTTCGAATTAGACGAAAAAGCCAATGTACACCATCAATGGTTCGGCCGCACCATCATTCATTCGGACCGCCGTTTCAGTTATGAAGAAGCACAGGAGGTGATTGAAACGAAATCGGGCGATTTCAGTGAAGAGATCCTGAAATTAAATGAACTGGCCTATATTCTTCGGGAACGTAAGTTTAAAAATGGTGCAATAGCCTTTGAAAGTGAAGAAGTCAAGTTCACCTTGGATGAAAATGGCAAACCTACCGGGGTATATACCAAGGTCCGTAAGGATGCACACAAGCTGATTGAAGATTTTATGCTATTAGCGAATCGTAAAGTTGCCGAGTTTATCGGCAAACAAGGGCGCGGAAAAAACAAGCTAACGTTTGTATACCGGTTTCACGATGTACCTAATCCGGAGACGCTGACGACGTTCTCTCAATTTGCAGCGCGTTTTGGTCATAAATTGACCATCAAAACAGATAAAGAAACAGCAAAATCTTTAAATGCTTTGATGACCAAAATAGAAGGCAGCAAAGAGCAAAATATGCTGACTTCGCTTGCTGTACGTTCGATGGCCAAGGCGATCTATACGACAAAGAAGACAAGCCACTATGGATTGGCATTTGATTATTATACCCATTTCACCTCCCCTATCCGTCGTTATCCCGATGTGATGGTACACCGTCTTTTGCAATTCTATCTGGAGGGAGGTACCAAAATCAATGCGGAACATTATGAGAAGATGGCCGAGCATTCTTCCCAAATGGAGAAAAAAGCAGCTGAAGCCGAACGTGCATCGATCAAATACAAACAGGCCGAATACTTGCAAGATCAGATTGGCACTGAATATACAGGTATTGTCTCAGGTGTTACAGAATGGGGTATGTATGTGGAGATTGAAGAGAATAAATGTGAGGGTATGGTCAGGCTGCGGGATATCACCGATGACTTTTACGTACTTGATGAAAAGAACTATGCCATTATTGGTCAACGGAAGAAAAAGAAATTTCAGTTGGGTGATGAGGTTCAAATCCGCGTAAAGAAAGTAGATCTGGATAAACGGCAGATTGATTTTACGTTATTGAGTTAATATAAAACCACCATAACTGGTCCAACGAGCTTATTAAACGTACCCAATCGGATTTAAGACATGAAAAAGCGGTATTGAATTTAGTCAATACCGCTTTTTCATTTGAATAAGAAACAAAAAGTTATTGTTTCGTTCCTTCGAAAGTATAAAAGACTTCTGTTGTACTTGTTTTCTCTCCCTGGCAAAGAAGGGTCTTATTTTTTACATCAAACAAGAATGTTCCTTCGGGAGAAACACCTGCTGTTTGAATCGATACATTCATATTATTAATAACCTTAAATTCTTTCGTTGGTATTTTTAATGCTTTGTCCCCGATCTCAACTTTGAGTGTGTTGTCAGATACTTTTGTAACCGTCACGATTTTATCAAACATAGGACCAGTTGTGTTTGATAGATCCAATTTACCCTTATACGTACCTACAGCTGCATCGATGCTACCACCTGTTTGGATAGGTTCATCTTTGTCCTTTGAACATCCAACAAAAGCGAAAGTGACCAAGGCCAATACCACTGCATACATTAATTTCATTTTGATTTTCATAACTTGAATACATTAATTTGTTTCTACTAAATATTTATACGTTTTTATCAAACGCTTTGCCAAACAGAACGCAAAAACAGGCAAAGCAGGCAATATACTCAGAAACCAGTAGAAGAGAAATTTTGAAAAAAGGCTGTTTTTAAAGAATATTACACAGAGAAAGAACAGCTTACGACAGATGTAAGAAAAAACCTATTCACCCCATTGAGCGGCTATTCGATCACCTAAAATCGTCTATATTTTTGTACAACCAAGCATAAGGAGTTATCTCTTCCATTTTGGCAACATATGACAGCGTTCGTGAGTTGATTAAATGATTATATCCTACATTCATGCAAATTAGTTACATAGTGGAAGCGTAAAAATGATGAAGATGCTGGGCAATCCAGCCAAACATCCCAGAGAGGGCGACCAGGTCATTAAGACGGTGAGGTAATAAAGAAGGGCATGGGTATATTCCAGAAAAGAGCAGCGCCAACTCAAAAAATAATCTAAATTTTATACACTAACTATTTCATATTCAAAAGGGAATCAGTATCTTTGCGAACTTAAAATATTTAAGGTACAAAATTTATAAACAAAAACAGGTAAATGCCTACTATTCAACAATTAGTTAGAAAAGGTAGAGTAGCTCTGGTTGATAAGAGTAAGTCACCAGCGTTGGACTCATGTCCACAGCGAAGAGGTGTATGTACACGTGTATATACTACTACCCCTAAAAAACCAAACTCAGCAATGCGTAAAGTAGCTCGTGTACGTTTAACAAACGGAAAAGAGGTCAACGCTTACATCCCTGGAGAAGGTCACAACTTACAAGAGCACTCGATCGTATTGATTCGTGGTGGTCGTGTTAAGGATTTACCAGGTGTACGTTACCACATCATCCGTGGTGCATTAGATACTTCAGGTGTAGCAGGTCGTAACCAACGTCGTTCTAAATACGGAACTAAGCGTCCTAAACCAGGACAAGCAGCTGCAGCTCCAGCAAAAGGTAAAAAGAAATAATTAAACGGAGGAAAGAAAAATGAGAAAGTCAAAACCGAAAAAGAGAATCATTTTACCTGATCCAAAGTTTAATGACGTTCAGGTAACACGTTTCGTAAACAATATGATGGTGGATGGTAAAAAATCTATCGCTTATTCTATTTTTTACGATGCAGTAGAATTAGTAGAACAAAAAACACAAGAAAGCGGTTTAGAAGCTTGGAAAAAAGCTTTGAACAACGTTATGCCTGCTGTTGAAGTTAAATCACGCCGTGTTGGTGGTGCTAACTTCCAAGTTCCTATGGAAGTTCGTCCAGATCGTAAAATCGCTTTGGGTATGAAATGGTTAATTTCATACGCTCGTAAACGTGGTGAAAAAACAATGTTCGAAAAATTAGCAGGAGAAATCATTTCAGCTTCTAAAGGTGAAGGTGCTGCTGTTAAGAAGAAAGAAGATACGCACAAAATGGCGGAAGCTAACAAAGCGTTCTCACACTTCAGATTCTAATTTTGAAGACATTCAAAAAAATATGATTACACCGACCTCCGATAAAAACAATCTTTTATCAAGGTCGGTGTACTTATTTAACATTACATTTAAACACATAAGACCATTAAGGTCCGCTGCTTAAAAATATTATGGCAAGAGATTTAAAATTCACTAGAAATATCGGTATCGCTGCCCACATTGATGCTGGTAAAACTACAACAACTGAGCGTATCCTTTACTACTCAGGTGTAAACCACAAAATTGGTGAAGTTCACGAAGGTGCTTCTACAATGGACTGGATGGAGCAAGAAGCTGAGCGTGGTATCACGATTACTTCTGCTGCTACAACAGTATTCTGGAACTACCGTAACAACAAATACCAAGTAAACGTAATCGATACTCCTGGACACGTGGATTTCACGGTTGAGGTAAACCGTTCATTACGTGTACTAGACGGATTAGTATTCTTGTTCTCAGCTGTTGATGGTGTTGAGCCTCAATCTGAAACAAACTGGCGTTTAGCTGATGGGTATAAAGTACCTCGTATCGGTTTCGTTAACAAAATGGACCGTTCAGGAGCTGACTTCTTGAAAGTTGTAAAACAAGTTAAAGATATGTTAGGTTCTGATGCAGTTGCTTTGCAATTGCCTATCGGTGCTGAAGATAGTTTTAAAGGTGTAGTTGACTTGATCAACAACCGTGGTATCGTTTGGAACGAACACGACAAAGGAATGACTTTCACTGAAGTTCCTATTCCTGATGATATGTTGGACGAAGTTGCTGAATACCGTGAGAAATTATTGGAAGCAGTAGCTGGTTATGATGAGACTTTGATGGAGAAATTCTTCGAAGATCCAGATTCATTGACTGAGCGCGAGATCTTAAATGCATTACGCGCAGCTGTATTGGATAACTCTATCGTTCCTATGGTTTGTGGTTCATCTTTCAAAAACAAAGGTGTTCAAACTATGTTGGATTTGGTCATGGAATTATTGCCTTCACCGCTTGATGTAGAAGCTGTAAAAGGTACTAACCCGGATACAGGTGAAGAGATTTTCCGTAAACCATCTGTAAACGAACCTTTCGCAGCTTTAGGTTTCAAAATTGCGACTGACCCATTTGTAGGTCGTTTATGTTTTATCCGTGCTTACTCTGGTAAGTTAGATGCAGGTTCTTATGTATTGAACACACGTTCAGGAAACAAAGAGCGTATCTCTCGTATCTTCCAAATGCACGCAAACAAACAAAACCCGATCCCTTTCATCGAGGCTGGTGATATCGGTGCTGTTGTAGGTTTCAAAGACATCAAAACTGGAGACACTCTTTGTGACGAAAAAGCACCTATCGTTCTTGAATCTATGACTTTCCCTGAGCCAGTAATTGGTTTGGCGATCGAGCCTAAAACTCAAGCTGACGTTGATAGATTAGGTATTGGTCTTGGTAAATTGGCTGAAGAGGATCCTACATTCGTTGTAAAAACTGACGAAGAAACTGGTCAAACAGTTATCTCTGGTATGGGTGAGCTTCACTTAGAGATCTTGATCGACCGTTTGAAACGTGAATTTAAAGTAGAGGTTAACCAAGGTGCTCCTCAAGTATCATACAAAGAGTCTATCAACGGTACTACTGAGCATCGTGAGGTATTCAAAAAACAATCAGGTGGTCGTGGTAAATTCGCGGATATCAAAGTTGTTATTTCTCCAGCGGACGAAGATTTCGATTTAACAAAATCACCGCTTCAATTCGTTAATGAAATTGTTGGTGGTAAAATCCCTAAAGAATTTATCCCTTCGGTTCAAAAAGGATTTGAAACTTCAATGAAAAATGGTGTATTAGCAGGATTCCCATTATCAGGAATGAAAGTTCGTTTGATTGATGGTTCATTCCACGCTGTCGATTCAGATTCATTGTCTTTCGAATTAGCTGCTCGTCAAGCATACCGTGAAGGCTTGCCTAAATGTTCTCCAGTGTTAATGGAACCAATTATGAAAATAGAGGTTTTAACACCAGAAGAAAACATGGGTGATGTAATGGGTGACTTAAACCGTCGTCGTGGTCAAATGCAAGGTTTGGATTCGCGTAACGGTGTACAGGTAATCAAAGCATTGGTTCCACTTTCTGAGATGTTCGGTTACGTAACGCAATTACGTACAATCACTTCAGGTCGTGCAACATCTACCATGGAATTTGATCACTTCGAAGAAGCTCCTCGTAACGTTGCTGATGAGGTGATTGCAAAATCAAAAGGTAAAATCAAAGGTTCTGTAGAATAATATAGAACTCAAAAATAAACCGACCGCTGGTTGTTAATAGCTCTAATCAGCGGTCATTTTTAAATAATATCATATACTATGAGCCAAAGAATCAGAATTAAATTGAAATCTTACGATTACAATTTGGTTGACAAATCAGCTGAAAAAATCGTAAAAACAGTAAAACCTACAGGTGCAGTTGTTAGTGGTCCTATTCCATTGCCTACTGAGAAAAAAATCTACACGGTATTACGTTCACCACACGTTAACAAAAAAGCACGTGAGCAATTCCAATTATGTGCTTACAAAAGATTGTTGGATATCTATTCTTCAAACGCTAAAACTGTTGACGCATTGATGAAACTTGAATTACCTTCAGGTGTTGAAGTAGAAATCAAAGTGTGATAGATTTCAATCACTGAAAAAAAGAAGGGGCCTTTCGCAAGAAAAGCCCTTTTTTATGTTTGTGCAAATATTACCAGAGAAACCAATAAAATCCAAAACATGGCGATGGGAGTATTTTTCACCCAGCCAAGATTATAGCTGATAACCTATACCAATTGAAAATACACGATTCTTTAAAGAACCTCCTTCAGCCCCAGCCATATCAACTAGTCCCAAGCCGTATCCACCATTAATCAAAAAGCCATTTGATAGACGATACCCCGCTAAAAAGTTAATTCCGGCATCAAAACGTTTCAATTTATTATCTCCGAAACCGACGTCGATTTTTACATTTTCTGCTTTGGCTTTTGCGGACAGCCCCAATCCAGCATATGGTCCAGCTCCTAAGAAAACGCTTCCGGAATTTCCAGTAGGAATACTGTATACAAAATTTACAGGTAACTCTAGATACATTAAGTCTAATTTCACCTTATTCCCCAATTCTTCAAAGTCAATAAGTGTCAATCCTTTCCCCCCTTTCCCTTGTAACGATAAACCAGGTTGGATAGAAAAATTATTTGCTAAAGGAGCATCTAAGTATCCCGTCAAATAAAACGATGTAGATGATTCTGTCGAAACAGATACACTTCCTAGTGACGCCGTCATTTTAGGAAAAGTTGCACCAGCCTTAAAACCATAGGAAATCTGTGCTTTTGCTCCAGCAATAAAACATAGTACAGCAGCGATTGAGAGTAACTTTCTTTTCATTAATAATAAATTATATATAAGACTAAAATACGATAAAATTTTAATCTATTAATATTTTTCTTATTACACCTTCGATTCTACGAAAGTTATGACTTCAGCTCGTTTTCTTCTATAATCTTCTTTTCAACTGGATTTAACGTATCGAATAAATCCTTATACACCTCATCTTTACTATCCTCTTCTCCCAGCAGGAACCCCCAAGGCTTAAGCTCTTTAATACGATCCATCACAATCTTAACGATAGCCAGAATTGGAATAGCCAAAAACATACCTGATATACCCCAAATCATCTCACCAATAATAATGGAGAGCATAGCAAACAGGGAATTGACTTTCACCTTAGAACCCACAATCTTCGGCACGATGAAATTACTGTCAATCATGTGTATAATAATTATTGCTATGATAACGAGAACAACATGGGTAAAAGAGGATGTCGCAAACGTCAGAATGGCAATGATAAGCATCGAGGAGAAAATACCGACATAAGGCAATACATTAAACACTCCTGTTATCAAGGCCAAAAGCAAACTATATTTTACCCCTATTAATGACAGGACAATAAAGACTAATAAGGACACCAAACTCATTTGGATCAATAAGCCAATCAGATACTTCTTGACGACATACTGAACCTGTTTTATTACATCTACAACAATTGGCCTGTCCTCAACACGGTTGACAAATAACAGAAATTTAACGATATGTCCTCTATATATAAGCAAGAAAAATGTGTAAAGAAAGGTAAAGACAAATAAAATAAACATCGATGAAAGGGAAACCAAGGCTGTTCCCAAGAATAAAGTTCCCGAATCCACAGACTTAGATGCTGTTTTATTGATAAAATCAATTTGATCTTTATGTTGGATTCCAAATTGGTGGCTCACCCAAGTCTGCAAATTGCTCACCCCATCCATGATCTGTTGTTTAAAAGCCGGAAAATCCTCTTTAAGCAGTGTGAGTTGAGATGCTAACAGAAAAAGCCCATAACCAAGAACGCCGAAAAATAAAATAACACTTAATATACCAGCCAATGTTCTAGGAAAATGGAGTTTCCGTTCCATAAAACTGCTCAGCGGAATCAATAGTAGCGAGAACAGTAAGCCCAAAATCATCGGAATCACTATCGTATCTCCAATTTTTGCTAAATACCCCAGTAGAATGATACTGATGAGTACACAGGCCAACTTAACATAAAAGGGTAAAGGGAGAAATCTTTTCATGCAGCAATCTTTTGAATAAAAATAACAATTTCGGACGACTTAAGTTTAATGCAATAAAAAAGTCCCCACAAATGCAGGGACTCTTTCCTCATAATAAGTTTAAGTACTTATATTTCTTATAGTCCGAAGCCGATACCGATAGACCAAACACGGTTTTTTATTGAACCACCATTTGGAGCTAGATTTGTCAAACCTAATCCATAACCTGCATTGATTTGAAAACCATTAGTTAATTGATAGCCTGCTAGGAAGTTTACACCGAAATCAGTGGTTTTTAAATCTTTACCTGTACCACTACCAAATTTTAGATCTCTATCAACTGTGGTATAAGCATCACCACCAACAACTTCTTCACCTTTGCGTTTGCCACTCAAACCAAATCCCACGTAAGGACCTGCACCAACAAAGAAATTACCAGATCCACCTGTAGGCAATTTTGCTACTAGGTTAACCGGAATATCCAAAGACATTACACTTTCTTTTAGCTCGTGGTTACTCGTTTCAACCCATTTTGCACCTTTATTCTGTAAAGACAATCCAGGCTGTACCGAGAAGAATGGTGAAATAGGAGCATCCAAATACCCTGTTACAAAGAAACCTGTATTTGATTTAGTATCTCCCAAACTTGTCGAATATTTAGGAATGTTTACACCAGCACGTAATCCATATCCCAATCCACCTTGTGCAAAGGCTCCCAATGAACCAAATAAAATTGCTGCAGATAATAATAGTTTTTTCATGTTTCCTAATTTAATTTACTTTCTTCTTTCCTCAAATAATCTCATAATTTCCTGTACGAGATTTATTACAATCCCATTTGCAATATCTATTCCAAAATACATAAGCCGTTAATTTACATAGTGAAACATTAGGGAAAAGCCCTAAAACGGGGCTTTTCATTGTCCTTTAAAAGATACAGTCAACTGAATACTTTTCAACTTTGCACACTTAACAACACGGTTCAATACGATGTGAATAGCCTATTGTTAATCGCGGGTAGCCATCAAAAATCTCTAGGCTATCTTTGGAGGAAAACAGCAAGGATTATTATCAATGACAATTCGCTATCTGTCCCGCAATGAAAATACTTGCTTGGTTTTCAGATTAATGCCCAAAAACATAAAAGTTTTATCATAAAGATTTTTTAATTCCAATTATAAGTTTTATTTTTGCAGACCTTCAAAAGGAAAAAAATAGGGTCGGATGGCCGAGTGGCTAGGCTGAGGTCTGCAAAACCTCCTACAGCGGTTCGAATCCGCTTCCGACCTCGTTTTATTTTAAACAATAAAAATATTATCAAAATGGGAGTTACACGTTTAAAAAGAAAAGATAGAAGAAATAAAACTGTTTCACGTGTTGAAGTTCAGTTCTTGAAATTAGGATCTAATGTAGAGTTAGGTTCTAGATCAAAAATGAAAGCTAGCAACCAAATCGTTAAAAACGATGCTATCTTAAATCAATTAGCTTCAGAAGCTAAATAGTAAGAAGAATTTAATAGCCTTTAAAGTACTACTTTAAAGGCTTTTTAATAGGTCCACCATTTGGTGGACTTTTTCTTTTGAGCTCATCCACTGTGCCTCATCCATTCCATTAACCTGAATCTGGTTAAACTCCATCTTCGAAACATGCTGCTCTTTCGCCGAGCTGTGTATGGCAACTGCGCCAGTTTGCTCTAAAATGTGAACTATATTAGCTGCATCTACACCTGCACCAGGCATAATCGCAATACGGCCATTTGCTTGCTGTACCAATTTTCTGAGCAATGGAGCTCCAGCTAAAGCAGAGTTTTGCAGACCAGATGTCAAAATACGATCTATCCCCAATTCAATAACATCTTCCAAGGCCTGAAAAGGATCTTCCACGCGATCAAAAGCACGATGAAAGGTAACATGCATGGGACGCGCAGCTTCCACCAATCGCAAAGTATTTTCTTTATCCACTGTACCGTCCGCCTTCAGTATACCTATCACAACACCATCTATCCCCAATTCCTTGCACAACTGAATATCAGCTATCATTTCCAAGATCTCGGTCTCTGTATAAAGAAAATCACCTCCACGTGGCCTGATAAGCACATGAATACCAATATTCACCAATCCTCGCACCAACTTCAACTGACCAAACGACGGTGTAGTCCCGCCATTTTCCAAATTTTGACAAAACTCGACTCGGGTCGCTCCACCTTGTTCGGCTTCAATTGCTGATGCTACGGAATTTGAACAGATTTCTAATTGGTAATTTCCAATTGCCTTTTCCTTCATTCTAGTATATTTTAAGCTATTTTTCGTTTACGCGAATAACGTAAAAAAAAAGCAAATAACCTACTGCCCTCCCTCCGGTCAAAACAGTACAAGCGTTAGAAAATACTATAGGTAAAAGATATTTTACCAGCGTTGGAAATTTTGCTCGCAGACGAAGATCTACAGCTTTAGCTTATAACGCGGTACATCCACTTTTTTCCACTTCCAATCCGGTCCTTTCGGAGTGCTCGTCTGATCTTGCAGATCCTTTGAAGAAGGTGGATCTAAGAAACGCTCTCGTTTGATATAAGCTGGTAATTGGAAGCCAGGCGATGCATTTAGCGTTTCAAAACATTCCCGCGCAAGTTTCACGATGTCATTCCGATTTTCTGTATTGCTTTCAATTTGACTTCCTATATAAGACGCCGGACCGTACAATTGCTCATAAATAGCCGAATCTTCAAAAGGTTTGAATTTCAGGCGCATCATTATTTGCACCAATAGAGAATACAGATCATTGTCCGCTGGTGTCAAAACCAACTTATCCAACACCTTTGGTATCAACTCCCACGTCATCAATTCAACCACTAAATCTTTAGTGTTCTCACCAATGAAATCGAGTGTAGGCCACATCTGCTTCACATATTGTACAACGGAATCTCTATTTACATGCAAAGCAACCAATTGTCTATCGCTCCAATATTCCAGCGGTATGTTCCTTCGATAAAAGACTCCGAATATGTGTTGGCCTTTCAACCGCCCCAAGGAACCACAATTTTGCATCTCAAACTCACGGACAAGCATACAGTAACTAAACATATCACGTGTATTTAGCGATTTAAATGTCTTTACCGAAAGTGGATTCCATAAAGCATAATAATGTTCCCTATTCAAACTATCTTCTCCTGAAACCAATCTATACACGTAAAAGTCTTTCAGTAATATCCGCAAGATTGCTTCACGACCACCGAGGGGATAATTTCTAGACTTAATCTTCCCCATTCTTCCGAGATACCTGGGCAACTGATCGTTTATAAATTTTGTAGAATCTTTAAGCCTGTATTGGCCATGGCACATGGGTAAGCTGGTTATTAGCAGTAAAAGAAGCATATAAAATCCCTTCTTCTTAAAGAAATCAACAAAACCAGATGCTACCATAGTTAATACATTCACACTGTATTGACTCCAATACAGCATATTAAATATACTTAAAATGAAATAATATTAATTAAATTAGGTTTCAAAAAAAAATCGACCATTTGAACCTGAACCAAAAATAGAAAAAACTCAGGTCCATTTTAGTTTCCATCTTTTCTTTTGTATTCAAAAGTCATAACCGAATTTTAGACAGGTAAAACATTCGGCTTATCTATTTGTATATACCTTACATGCTTTTATTTAAATAACTAAAAACCAAGTTCATACATTTTTAAGTAAAATATCATGGCAATTATATCAAAAAACATGGAGACCCAAGAAAAGATCATCAGTACTTTTGAAGAGCTCCAAAAAACTATATATGATCTGAAACATCAAATTGTAGAATTTGAATTGCTTTTTAATCAGGCTTGCAACAGACATATTGATTCCAATTTCCAGAAGGAATGGTTGCTGGACCGAATATCTTCACGTCATGATATGATTACACTTCGACATGATGCCATGCTGCTTATTCGGGACACTGTGTCTGCGTTCCGGGATTTTGACGGTTATTTTCTAGATCTCAAACAGCTCCTCCAATCGATCGAGTTACTTATGCTCAATCATGCCGATGAGGAAGAATATGAAATTGCAGCTATTATCAAAAAATGGCATGAAAAATTTGCCCAAGCGATTTATTTCGTTGGCGACTTAATCTATTAAGTCGCACTTTTATTCTACTTTTGCAGCATTGTAAAATATGGAAAAATGCGCAAACCACCAGCTATCGTTGACTTACACACCGACACCTTTCTTGAAGATTGGGAAGATTATTCGCCAGAGGAGCTCCTACAAGAATCCATGGATTTTATGCGTTCTAATCTAGATGCAGCTATTTATTGGGAGATGAACGAAATAAAGTTTATTCATGGCAGGGGAAAAGGAATGTTAAAAAAATTGGTTTTTGAAGAGTTGCAAGAGTACAAGGCTCAGGGTGCTATTGAACGATATTATACTTCTTACCAGAATGAAGACATTGTAGTCGTTGTGATAGGGATTTAAAAAAGGCTACCTTTTTGCAGATAGCCTTTGCATGATGTTATGCTATTTAATAGCTGGTGTAATAATCACTTTTCGGAATTCCACTGGACCGTGATCCCCCTGGAAATAGATTGGTCCTGGCTCTGCCTCTTTGCTATCCAATGCACCACCGGTAATACCCGGAATTTCCTGATTACTGATCACCGTCTTACCGTTTGCCACAACTGTTACAAGACGGCCCACCAATGTGATATCATAGGTTTGCCATTCTCCAGCTCCTTTGTTGACCATTTCATTTGCAGCCAAGAAACCGTATACCCCTGCAAAAAGTACGGCATTAGGATGTGCGTCTTTAGGACTATCTTCTATCTGAACCTCATATCGGCCTCTCAAGTAGACACCACTGTTACTTCCCGCTGGAATTTTAAATTCAACATGTAATTTAAAATCTTCAAATTTTTGTTCAGAAACCAAATTAGAACCAGATTGCGGACTGGTCAGGATACCATTTTTCACCACCCATTGATTCGTTTTACCAGTAGCTTTCCATCCGGTCAGATCCTTGCCGTTGAACAGCTGAATAGGCTTACCCCATTTTACTGCAGCTGTTCGCTTCAGCTCTGGAGCACGAACACCTTTAAAGCGATATGTTTTTCCATCAGGTTCTATTATCGTCCCTTGCAATACACCATTAACAATCTCGCCTTCCACGCTTAGGTTCATCTTTCCACCCTCCCATTGTGGCGGGATGGCAAATTTGAACTTCCCTTTCTCATAAAACACCTGAGAAACTGGCCGGGCACTTCCGGAAGTACTCACATAATGACCTACTAAAGTTCTATAGCCCGACAATTTAACTTCCAGCCAAGATGGCGCAGGAGTACCATTAATATCCACTTCGATATCCCATCGACCAATCAGCTCTTTGCCTTCTACGTCCTGTTGATAATGAATAGATTCTCCAATGGAATGGTTAGCAAAGGTAACTTGCGGTAATGCACAAGAGGCCAAAATTCCTAAAAGAAATGCCGCTTTTCTGTTCATATTATTTATGTTTATATTCTAGTTGACAATAAATTTCAAGCAATTTAACTGTTTAACAGCGGGTTTACAAGGATATAATGTTAAAAAACATAAAGAAAGCCAGAAACAAAAAAAAGCCCTAACTTTCGTTAGAGCTTTTATAGTCGGGGTGGCAGGATTGACTCAGCCCCACATTTCCCAAACACAACCCTGAGCCTCCTACGGATCGAACCTCTTAGTATCTTAAAGGTCGCAGGTTCGCACCCTGCCCTAAAACAAAAAAAAGCCCTAACTTTCGTTAGAGCTTTTATAGTCGGGGTGGCAGGATTCGAACCTACGACCTCCACATCCCAAATGTGGCGCGATACCGGGCTACGCTACACCCCGAAAAGGTATCACCTTTGTTTTGTGTGGCACAAAAGTAAACTAAAAATATGTTTTTTTCAAAAATATTCTTCACAAACCACCTAACAGATTGACTTATTGCAAAATAATTTACAAATAAGATTAAAAAGCAGCTCATTTTATAAAGCAAAAAATGAAAAATCCCTTCTATTACACCTAGTGAAGCTTTAGAACAATTTCGGTTTAGCGCTAAATAGCCCCCCAAAAAAAAAAAGCTCTTACGGATCGAACCTTTTAGTATCTTAAAGCTCGCAGGTGCACACCCTGCTCTGAAACATAAAAAGCCCCAACTTTCGTTAGAGCTTTTCTAGTCGGGGTGGCAGGATTCGAACCTACGACCTCCACATCCCAAATGTGGCGCGATACCGGGCTACGCTACACCCCGAAAAAGGTATCACCTTTGTTTTGTGTGGCACAAATATACGGTTCTTACAAATTATTTGCAAATGAAAAACACAAAATAAAACTAACAAGTTGTTACATTGCGACATACTCTTCGCCAGACGGCACATCGCTCTCCTCTATACAATCAAAGCCAATGCTGTTCCCGCTATTTATTATTTCGATAAAACACTCACCTGTCAATTAAAATCTTTTGACCTCTCAACCGCAACATGTTCGGAGATGAACATGAAGTGTTCGAATACAAACACTTAGATCACATAAAGATAATACACAACAAATTGATTGTAAACAACTTAACCCTTTGGCCGTTTTTTTGAAATTGATCCAATGAACATTTTAAAAAAAATAGAATTACGCTATCCTTCAACGGGATTGATTACCATAAGTTCAAAATGAACACTTATAACGAAAAGTATGATAAAGAACTATTTCCAAATTGCCTGGAGAAACCTGATAAAGAACAAGGTTTTTTCCTTTATCAATATTCTTGGCTTAACAATAGGCATCACCGTCTGCGCAATGATATTTCTATTTATCGCCAATCAGTTTAGCTTTGATAAGTTTCACAGCCAAGGCGGTCGCATCTATCGGGTCATGCGTGGTTTTGACAACACCAAGGACCGTGCACCTTATTTATCCGCACCCTATGCCACGGCCTTATTAACCGATTATCCCGATGATATCAAAAAAGCTGTACGGGTAATGCCTGCCAATGGGTTATTCTCTGTTGGCAACATTGCATTCAATGAAAAGAAACTCTTTATTGCAGATGACGATTTCTTTGAACTATTTAGTTTTCCGCTAATCAAAGGGAATCCAACGACTGTTTTAAAAAATCCAACAAGTGTTGTGCTCACGGAAACAACTGCGAAGAAATATTTTGGAAATGAAAATCCTATCGGTAAAATACTGCAGCTTGATAAAAATAAACAATTAACCGTTACTGGGATCGCTAAAGATCTTCCGGTCAATTCACATCTGGATTTTGATCTCATTATCCCCTTATCCAATT
Organism: Sphingobacterium sp. 40-24; assembly: GCF_001899705.1. Classification (NCBI taxonomy): domain Bacteria; kingdom Pseudomonadati; phylum Bacteroidota; class Sphingobacteriia; order Sphingobacteriales; family Sphingobacteriaceae; genus Sphingobacterium; species Sphingobacterium sp. 40-24. Next base: position 127,079 of record NZ_MKWH01000037.1, read on the forward strand.
ATCTCAATACCGAACCCTTTAAAGCCTGGCAAAACAACAATTTATTCACTTACATCTTACTTGACGAACATAAGGATGCTAGGCAATTGGAAAAGCAGTTTCCTGATTTCATGAATAGGCATATGAAAGCAGTTTCTACCAATATGGGCATTCATTTTGATCTTGCGCTTACACCGCTACGAGACGTCTATCTTGAATCCCACAGCGCATTTGACAGCGCAAAACATGGCGAAAAAAAGGTTATTTACATTTTTCTTTCCATCGCCATACTTATATTGATTATCGCCTGCATCAATTTCATGAATCTCTCAACAATACGTGCAGTTGACCGATCGAAAGAAGTTGGTTTAAGAAAGGTGCTTGGCGCACAACGTCTTCAATTAATGGGACAGTTTATCGGAGAATCCATTTTATTAACCAGCATATCCTGCGCGCTCGCCATGTGTCTACTGCAACTACTTATGCCTGTATACAATCAACTATTGGGATACAGCCTAACAGTCCCATGGAATTCATGGCCGATCTATATTTTTTTGATTGCAGTTATCATTATAGTAGGTCTATTAGCGGGAAGTTACCCCGCATTATACCTTTCGACCTTCTCCCCTATACAGGCATTAAAAGGTAAATTGCGCTTAGGCAAGGGCGGCACACTGTTCCGCCATACATTAGTGGTGTTCCAATTCAGCATATCTATTTTACTGATCACCGGTACATTGATTATCTCTAAGCAGATGAAATATGTAAAAGAACTGGGACTTGGCTATGACGACCAACAGACAGTGGTTATTCCAATAGACAATGAAGAACTGTATAACAACCTGCGTACATTCAAGAACGAATTATCTGCGAGCAGCGACATTACATCGGTCTCCTTTATGTCCGGTGAACCGGGCGGCTTCTTCGATAACCACACATTCGAGGTCGAAGGAAAAAACGGTGAGAAGTGGAAGTCAAGGACAGAGTTCACTGATTTTGACTATGTAAGTACCTTGAAACTCAAAATAATAGCAGGCCGAAACTTTTCAATACAACACTCGACCGACTCCACTAGGGCTGTATTAGTCAATCGTACTGCAGCATCAATGCTTGGATTTACTCCCGAACAGGCCATTGGCAAATGGATAAAAAATACGATCCGCGATCAATCCCCCCGGACAATCATTGGTGTAATTGATGATTTTAACTTCCTATCCCTAAAAGAAAACATGGATGCATTAGTTGTTGCCCCTTCTGATGATCTAAGGGTAGCCCTTATCCGCTTAAACACAAAAGATTTCCCTGAAGCTCTAAAAACTATCAGAACCGCATTTGGGAAAGTAGCCCCATTATATCCGTTTGAATACAGTTTTTTGGACCAGAAATTCGATATGCTGTACAAAACTGATCTTAGGCAACAACGTATACTCAGTCTTTTTTCTGGATTGGCCATATTTATCGCGTGCCTAGGCCTCTATGGTTTAGCCTCATTTACGGCTGCCAAACGAAACAAAGAGATCGGAATTCGCAAGGTGCTTGGCGCTTCGGTATCGGGTGTCACTACATTATTGTCCAGAGATTTTATAAAACCCGTATTAATTGCCTTGATAATTGCCTCGCCGATCGCATGGCTAACCATGAACAAATGGCTGGAAGACTTTGCTTACCGCATCGAAATCCAATGGTGGATGTTTGTGCTGGCGGGACTAGTAACAATAGGTATCGCATTAATTACAGTAAGTTGGCAGGCTATCCGAACAGCCATAGCTAATCCTGTAAATAGCTTACGGGACGAATAAAAATAGGAAACAAAAAAAGCTCTAACTTTCGTTAGAGCTTTTAAGTCGGGGTGGCAGGATTCGAACCTACGACCTCCACATCCCAAATGTGGCGCGATACCGGGCTACGCTACACCCCGAAAAGGTATCACCTTTGTTTTGTGTGGCACAAATATCGAATCATTTTTTGACTTTGTCAACACCCTATAGAAAATTAATCACTAAACAACTGATTGATTGCATAATATTTTTATCAAAACAATATATTCTATTGAATTTAGCAATCAAAAACCCGCTCCATATAGTCTACAAAGGAATATTCAAAATATCTTTAGATTATCCATTTCATTTTCATATCTTTGCATCCGATTTGAATATCAGTCAATAGTTTTTTTAAAAAAGTATTTTTATATTCAGAAAATAAGTCGTAATATTGCATTCCGATTTTTACAGGATATAAATCGTTAATAATTACTCGAAATCATGGATTTAGTAAAATTTGTAGAAGAACAAGCGGTAGTAAAGAATGAAATTCCCGCTTTCAAAGCTGGAGATACCATCAGCGTTCATTATAAAATTCGCGAAGGAAATAAGGAGCGTGTACAGGTGTACCAAGGTGTAGTAATTCAATTAAACAGCGAAGGTGCTAACGCTACTTTTACCGTTCGTAAAATCTCAAACGGTGTAGGTGTTGAACGTATTTTCCCTGTAAACTCACCAAACATTCAAAAAATTGAAGTAAACAGCTACGGTAAAGTTCGTCGCGCGAAATTATTCTATTTACGCGGCCTTACTGGTAAAGCTGCTCGTATTAAATCGAAAAGAATCTAATTACGACTACCACGGCATAAAAAAAGGCTTTGAAATCATTCAAAGCCTTTTTTTATGCCCTACCACCCGTAGCTTCCAAAACGCAGGTCATACAAACCACTGCTTCTGTAATAAATTTAGGACAATTATATATTGTTTCCTAAAATCACACCCTCCTCTTTGCCGCGCTAAAACATTTTACTTACTTTTAGCTTCGTATCTGAAAGGTAGAATCGTAGATGATCACAATAGTTAAAAACATCCTAATTTTGTTCCATCTTCACTTTGCTGCCGTTAAAAATCAAACTGTATCTTGATGAGAATTATAGCTTTTATCTTTGCTTTTATAAGCTATCCGACCTTTACTTTTGCACAACGGAATCTGAATGAATTTCTTCAGTTACAGTCGCGCCCTGAAACCTATTATGTACACCCAGCAACAGATGCAATCACGATTGACGGAAAGGACGATGAGGCTTCCTGGTCAAAAGCGCCATGGACAGACTCTTTTAAGGATATTGAGGGATTAAATAAGCCTGTCCCTACTTTTAAGACGCAAGTCAAGATGCTTTGGGATAAAGAAAACCTTTATCTTTTTGCCAAGCTTCAAGAACCTCATATCAAAGGATATTTAAGACAGAAAGATACAATCATCTATCATGACAATGATTTTGAGATCTTTCTCAAGCCAAATCTATTCTCTCCGGAATATATAGAGATTGAAATAAATGCATTAAATACAGTTATGGATCTTTTGATGACTAAACCTTATCGCTTTGGCGGTAGGGCTAATCTAAATTGGGACACAAAAGATATTGAAACTGCAGTCTATCATGCCGGGTCCATCAACAATCCACAAGACAAGGATGAATTTTGGACTGTGGAAATGAAAATACCTGTAAAAAGTCTAAAATACTTTGGCGAAGGAAATCAGATCAAAGCAAATGAAACCTGGAAGATAAACTTCTCACGCGTTCAGTGGCATTATGACAATACCGAAACTATCTATAGCAAGAGAAAAGACAACACGGGTAAGACGCTCGCTGAAGAGAACTGGGTATGGTCTCCAATCGGCCTCGTTAATATGCATTACCCTGAGCGATGGGGACATATAAAATTTGTTAACGACACAAACCATCAACCTATCAATGAGCAATTCCTCGCGCTCGAAAAAGTTACCTGGAATATCTTTTACCTGCAACAGATCTATCGAAACGATAAAAAACGCTATGCAACGTCAATTCAGGAGTTAAGCAAATTATATCCTGAAATTATAAATGAGCACAAAAATTATGAGATTGTATTTTCAAATAGCACTAATTTCTATCGTATTGAAATTAAGTCAAAAGCACAGCCTACACTAAAGACAACAATCGATAGCCAAGGTAACATCTATTTTTAATTTAATTATTCGAGCGATCTTCAATTCTGATTTTGAATAAAAATTGCTATCTTTGTATCCCGTACATAAAGCAACTATTATTGGTCATTTTGACCACATAAAATTGAAAATCCTTTAATTGTTATGACTAAATATATTTTTGTTACGGGCGGCGTTACTTCGTCGTTGGGGAAAGGTATTATTGCTGCCTCCCTTGCTAAACTTCTCCAAGCGCGTGGCTATAAAGTTACCATTCAAAAATTCGACCCTTACATTAACATCGACCCAGGAACATTAAATCCATATGAGCATGGAGAATGTTATGTTACGGAAGATGGTGCTGAAACAGACCTTGATTTAGGTCATTACGAACGCTTCCTGAACGTCCCTACTTCACAAGCAAATAACGTCACGACAGGCCGCATCTATCAACACGTTATCCAACAAGAACGTGAAGGTGCCTATTTAGGAAAAACCGTTCAAGTCATTCCCCATATCACCGATGAGATAAAACGCAGAATGCAACTGTTGGGTGAGTCTGGTGAATATGATATTATCATCACTGAATTGGGCGGAACAGTGGGCGATATTGAGTCCTTACCATTTGTGGAAGCTGTAAGACAACTTCGCTGGGAATTAGGAGCCAATAATTCGCTGGTTATCCATTTGACTTTAGTCCCTTACCTAGCCGCTGCTGGCGAGCTTAAAACTAAACCTACGCAACATTCAGTAAAAACATTATTGGAATATGGTGTACAACCAGATATTCTAGTGTGTCGTACTGAACATAAATTATCACAGGAAATCCGTAAAAAATTAGCGCAATTCTGTAATGTCAACATCAACGCCGTCGTAGAATCTATCGATGCGTCGACGATTTATGACGTTCCATTACTGATGTTGAAGGAGAATCTTGATAAAACAGCATTAACAAAGCTAAAACTTTCCAACAAAAATGAGCCAGATTTAGAAAATTGGAAGAACTTCCTTGGCAAGCTCAAAAACCCAACTAGTGAAGTGAATATTGCCTTAGTCGGAAAATATGTTGAACTACCAGATGCTTACAAATCCATTATTGAAGGATTTATCCATGCAGGTGCAACAAACGAATGTAAAGTAAAAGTAAGTTATATTGCAGCTGAAAGTGTTACAAAAGAAAATGTTGCTGAAAAGCTGAAAGGTATGGATGGAGTCTTGGTTGCTCCGGGTTTCGGCGAACGCGGTTTGGACGGTAAGTTAAATGCTATTCAATATGTTCGTGAAAATAATATTCCGTTCTTCGGTATCTGTTTAGGTATGCAATGTTCGGTTATCGAGTTCGGAAGAAACGTATTGGGTCTGAAAGACGCTAATAGTTTCGAGATGGATGCCACCACGAGCAATCCGGTCATCAATTTGATGGAAGAGCAAAAAAATATCACCAATATGGGCGGTACAATGCGTTTAGGTGCTTACGACTGTGAAATTAAAAAAGGAACTAAGGCCTTTGCCATTTATGGTAAAACAAAAATTTCTGAAAGACACCGTCACCGTTATGAATTTAACAATGACTATTTAAAACAATATGAAGCTGCTGGAATGATTGCTTCAGGATTCAATCCGGAGACTGGATTAGTTGAAATTGTCGAATTGAAAAACCATCCATTTTTCGTTGCCGGACAATTTCATCCAGAATTAAAGTCAACTGTTGCAAATCCTCACCCACTTTTTGTTAGCTTTGTAGCCGCTGCTTTGGCCAACAAAAAATCAAAGTAGTAATAGAAGGATACAATTAATTAAGTTTAATTATTAAAAATGGATAGAAATACCCTAATTGGTTTGGTCCTGATGTTTGCTATCATCACTGGTTCATTTTACCTGATGAAGCCTTCAGAATCGGAAATCAAACAAGAACAAGCGAGACAAGAGGCTAAAGCGCGTACCGAAAAAGGACTGCCTGCCGAAAGTGACTCTACCGCTAAAGCCAAAGCAGCACAAACAGCAGTGATTGCTGATTCGGCGGAATTGAAAAAACCTTTTGGCGCGACAAAATTTGGAACGGAGAAAGTCATTACGATTGAAAACGAGAAAATCATTGCCAAAATCAGTACAAAAGGTGGTAAGGTTAAATCCGTAGAACTAAAAGGCGAAAAGAATTTCAATGGAAAACCGTTGATGCTTTTTGATGGCGACGACAACAAGTTTGGTTTTCAGTTTAATGCAGCTGGTCAAAATGTATCAACAAATGATTTATACTTCAATACAGAATCTTCGGATATCCAAGTTTCTGCTGAAGGTAAACAATCTGTAAAATTCCGACTAAATTACAGTGCCGATCAATATATTGAATATGTATACTCGATTGCTGGCAAAGGTTATAATGTAGGACTGGACATTAACACAAAAGGGATACAGAATTTAATTCCGCAGAGTCAAAAAACGTTGACCCTGAACTGGAACACCACGTTGAGACAGAAAGAGCAAAACATAGAATCGGAAAGACAGAAATCTACCCTGTATTATAAAGAAGATAATAAAGTAGATCACCTTTCCGAATCAAAAGATGCTGATGAAGCATTGGAGAAAAAAGTACAATGGATTGCATTCAAGCAGCATTACTTCTCTAGTATCCTCAGCACTAAAGATGGCTTTGTCAATGCAAAAGTGGATGTAAAACATGCGTCAGAAACCGATATCGTTAAATTCTACAACACAAACGCGGAATTAGCATTTGATAACCAAAAGGACAATAATTATTCCCTAAACTTCTTCTTTGGGCCAAATCAATACAATGTATTGAAGGCTGAAGGAAATGATTATCAATCGATTATCAATATGGGTTGGGGGCCTATGCGTTGGATCAACCAATGGATTACAGTACCTGTATTCAACTTCCTGGATGGTTTCCATATGAGCTATGGTATCGTTATCCTTTTATTGACATTGATGTTGAAGTTGATTCTTTCCCCAATGACCTACAAGTCTTATGTCTCTATGGCCAAAATGCGTGTTTTAAAACCGCAGCTGGATGAGATCAAAGCAAAAGTGGGTGAAGACAATCAAATGTTGATGCAGCAGGAGCAAATGAAACTGTACAAACAGGTCGGTGTGAATCCACTTGGCGGATGTCTTCCTCTCGTCTTACAAATGCCATTTACCATTGCGTTCTTCTACTTCTTTCCAAATTTATTTGAATTGAGAGGGCAAAGCTTCTTGTTTATGAAGGACATGTCAACTTATGATACGCTATTCACATTTGCACCTATTTTTGGATCATTCAACCACATCTCGTTGATGTGTATCTTGATGACATTGACAACACTGTTAACGACCTGGTATAACAACGCTACATCTGGTGCTACAGGACAAATGAAATACATGGGCTATATCATGCCGTTGATTTTCTTCTTTGTTTTGAATAGCTTCCCAGCAGGTTTGAATTACTACTATTTCTTAAGTGCATTATTTACGTTCTTAACGCAGTTGGTTATTCGCACTATGGTGAATGATGAGAAAATCTTAGCTAAATTGGAGGAAAATAAAAAGAATCCAAAAGCAGATAAAAAATCGAGCTTCCAAACGAAAATGGAAGAAATGATGCGTGCACAACAACAAGCACAACAAAATAAAAACAAATCGTAAGATTTATCCTACTGATAAAGAAGGCTTCCAAACTGGAAGCCTTTTTTGTTTGTGAACTTTTGTAGCATTTTGTCAAACCAAACGTTAAAAAGGGTGTTAATAGGTTAAAATTTAAAATATGAACTTTAAAAACATCGCCATACTGGCCATCTTAATCGTTAGTCTTGGAAGTTGCTCTGTGATGAAGAAAAACGCGAATGAGCAGAACACAGAAAGTAGCCTGTCGTCAGTAATTGGAAAAAAATGGCAATTGATTGAAATCAATGGACAGCCAGTAGCGGCTCAGATCAACGGTAAAATGCCTTACCTCCAGCTGGACGAAAAAAGTTACAGTGCAAGTGGGGGATGTAATGGCATCGGTGGAGAATTGACTTTATCAAAGAATGGAAAGGTTAAATTTGCTCAGGGTATGTCTACGATGATGGCCTGTCCGGATATGTCTATTGAACAAGCCTTATCCAAAAACCTGATTGCTGCAGATAACTATACGGTTAAGGATGATATTCTTAGCTTGAACAAAGCGAAAATGGCTCCCCTGGCAAAATTTAAGTTGATTCAGGACAATAAGCAACAACTTAGTGGAACTTGGGAACTTGATTATATATCCGGCCCACGGATTGCTTTCGATGGCCTATATCCCAATCGTAAACCAACCATGATATTTGATGTTTCCAGTGGTAAAGTAAACGGAAATAGCAGCTGTAATAATTACAATATGACTTTTAAAACGAATGGAAACACCATTAATTTTGGCCCCATTATGTCGACAAAGATGGCCTGCGAAGGTAATGGCGAAGCAACCTTCTTTTCGACCTTAGAAAAGGTAAATACCTTTAGTATAAGCGAGAATACGTTGACATTTATCATGGGTGACATTGCTATTATGCGATTCAAACGGAAATAGAAAATTAGATTTTTGCTCCAAATGAAGTAAAAAAGGCGTTGTTACGAAACAATGCCCTTTTTATGTATTAAGCGATATTTTGCAACAGGATGCCAAAGACTAGCCAGATACCCTAAACAAAGGCGCTAAATCCAGTTATACTTCTGCCAACAATGAGTGAATTGATTTCTTTTGTCCCCTCATAGGAATAAATGGCTTCAGCATCGGCCAAAAACCGTGCGACATTATATTCCAACAGAATACCGTTTCCGCCCATGACCTCTCGAGCCTTGGAAACAATATCCCTGGTACGTAAAGAACAGAAGACTTTGGCCAGCGAGGCATGTTCATCTCTTAGCTCACCCTTATCCTGTAATTCAGATAATCTGAAGACAAGCGTTTGCATAGCCGTTAAATTGGACAACATTTCAACCAGGTGATTTTGAATAAGCTGAAAAGAGGCGATTGGTTTACCAAATTGCTTTCTTTTACGTGTATAATCCAAGGCATTTTCATAGGCGCCTCGCGCACATCCTACGGCCATCCAAGCGACACCTGCTCGCGTCATCTGAAGAACCTTTCCTGTATCTTTAAAAGAATTTGCATGTTGCAGGCGATCACTTTCTGGAACGATGCAATTCGCTAAAGTAATAAGACCATTCTGTACGATACGCAAAGCCATTTTATCTTTAATTTTCTCAACGGAAAAACCTGGATTATCCTTTCGTACAATAAACCCCTTAACTTCGCCATCATCAAGATCCCTAGCCCAAACAATGGTTATATCCGAAAAAGTGGAGTTCCCGATCCATTTTTTCTGACCATTTAACACCCAGCCTTCGGCGGTCTTCTTACAGGTTGTTGTCAATCCGCCCGCTGCTCCCGACCCTACTTCGGGCTCGGTTAGACCAAAAGCACCAATCACTTGCATTTTCTGCATGTTGGGCAACCACTCCTGTTTTTGTTCTTCGGATCCGCATATATAGATTGATCCCATAGCCAAACCACTCTGTACGCCAAAAAAAGTCGCTACAGAAGCATCAACACGCGCTATCTCCGCTGCGATGATCCCCTCCATTAAAGAACTGCCCCCCATACAGCCATACCCATCGTAGGTATAGCCACAAATATTTAAAGCGGCTAGTTTCGGTATAATTTCGAAAGGAAATTCATCTCTTAACCAATATTTATTGACAATTGGCTTGACTTCATTCTCCATAAATTCCCGCACCTTCAATTGCAATGCACGATCTGAATCGTTTAATTTGCTATCCATAGCATAGAAATCACCATTAATAGGAGGTAATTCCTTTTTTTCTTTTCCTGCACTCAGCATTTTCATTAAACCATGAAGCTGCTTATCATCCATTTTTGATACGGCATCCATTACTGCTCCCAAATCCACTTTCTTCGATATTTCTTCCAATTTGGCAAAGTCTATTGATTTTGCCAAATCCATTATATTCTTTACTTTATCAAACATAATTGCAATTACTTTTTAAGTGTTTCCTTTTTAAAATAAGAAAAATAATCGAAAATTGTTTGGAAACGGCATGATACAAATTGACACTATGGAATTATCCGGTAAACAAACGAATGGACAGCAACTTAACTTTTATCGCACGATATCTTATCAATAAAATATTGGAATCAGGAACGTTTCGAATAAAACACATAACTATAAAACACTTAAAAACAGCTTGTTAATAATATTTTCAAAAAAATATTATTTTTTGGGTTACCTTTTTTGGTTACGTGTATTAAGAGATGAAAAAGAAAATTATTTCAATTTAAATTAGAAAATTAGAAAATGAAAAACGCATTAAAATTCGGTTTCTTAGGTTTAGCTTTAACTGTAGCTTTCGCATCTTGTAACAATTCAGAGAAAAAAGCTGAAGGTGCTGCAGATTCAGCTTCTGCTTTAGTTGATTCAGCTGCTAACACATTAGATTCAGCTGCTACTAAAGTTGATTCAGCTGCTGCTAAAGTTGATTCAGCTGCTGCTAAAGTTGATTCAGCTGCTACTAAAAAATAATTTAGGACTGAATAGAGCTTTTGGAAGGCCTTTTTTACGAAAGGCCTTTCTTTTTTTTTCAAAAAAAGAAATACAGGGGTTACCTTTTTTGTTTAATGGTATTAACTCCTAAATAACAAGATTTAAAAATATTTTAATTTTAATAAAATGAAAAACGCATTCAAATTCGGTTTCTTAGGTTTAGCTTTAACATTGGCTTTCGCATCATGTGGTGAAACTGCTAAAAAAACTGACGCTGCTACTGATTCAGCTAACGTTGCTTTAGATTCAGCTAACACTCAATTGGATTCAGCAAAAACTGCTGTAGATTCAGCAAAAACTGCTGTAGATTCAGCTGCTGCTAAAGTTGATTCAACTAAAGCTGCTCACTAATTCTCTGAAAAGAATTTACACCGTATAGAAAGCTTCCTTCAGCAAGGAGGCTTTTTTTATATCTACACCAATTAAATTGCTAAGCTCCAAGCATTTTTTTACCTTTGCCAAAAATCATTCAATCTATGGCTTTATCATCTTTAACAGCAGTTACGCCTATTGACGGACGCTATTACAATAATACTAATGAACTTTCAGCATTTTTTTCCGAATTTGCCTTAATAAAATATCGTGTACGCGTAGAAGTCGAATATTTTATTGCATTAAGCGAGTCTGGTATCGCTCAATTGCAACAGTTTGACAAAACACTAAATGAAAAATTAAGGGATATCTATAGGAATTTTTCTGAAGAAGATGCCATTTGGATCAAAAACACGGAGAAAGTTACGAACCATGATGTTAAAGCTGTTGAGTATTTTCTAAAAGATCAATTTGAAAAATTAGGATTACAGGACTACCTTGAATTTATTCATTTTGGTTTGACTTCACAAGATATCAATAACACAGCCATTCCACTTTCCTGGAAAGAAGCAATTAAAGAGAGCTATACACCTGCAATCGAAGAATTGCTTCATGAATTGAAATCTTTGGCAACTTCGTGGTCAGAGATCCCGATGTTGGCACGTACCCATGGACAGCCAGCATCTCCAACTCGCTTGGGTAAAGAGTTTTATGTTTTTATCGAGCGCATAGAACGTCAATTGCAACTATTACATCAAGTACCGTATTCAGCTAAATTTGGTGGTGCAACTGGTAATTTTAATGCACATCACGTTGCATATCCAGCGACAAATTGGATCAATTTTGGTAATAATTTTGTAAACAATATCTTGGGCTTAGACCGTTCACAAACGACCACACAGATTGAGCATTACGATAACTTTGCTGCAAGCTGTGATGCCTTAAAACGGATAAACAATATTGTCATCGATTTATGCCGTGACATTTGGACATATATTTCGATGGAATATTTTAAACAAAAAATCACTGCGGGCCAAATCGGTTCTTCGGCGATGCCACATAAAGTCAACCCAATTGACTTTGAAAATGCAGAAGGAAATTTAGGTATTGCAAATGCAATTTTTGAACACCTTGCGGCTAAATTACCTGTTTCCCGTCTTCAACGGGATTTAACAGATTCTACGGTATTACGTAATATTGGTGTTCCGTTTGCACATACCCTAATTGCTATTAAATCGACTTTGAGAGGGTTACGCAAATTGATTTTAAACGAACAGGCATTGGCTAATGATCTTGAAAATAATTGGGCTGTTGTTGCGGAGGCACTACAAACTATATTAAGAAGGGAAGGCTATCCAAAGCCGTATGAAGCTTTAAAGGACTTAACACGTACCAACACACATGTTACAAAAGAAACGATTGCAACATTTGTTGATAATCTCAATGTATCAGCCGAAGTTAAAGAGGAACTGAAAGCGATTAGTCCTTCTAACTACACAGGTGTCACTTTATAAGCTTTTACTTATAGATGACCTTAACAAAGCTTCATTTGAACTATATTTGCTTGGAATAAAAATAGATACTACATGGCTACGATTAACGTATATACAGAGTCTACACCCAACCCTTCTACAATGAAGTTCTTGGTCAATAAATTGTTGATCAACGGTAGTGTGGATTTTCCAAATAAAGAAGCAGCACAAGATTCACCGTTTGCACTTGAATTATTCAAATTTAACTTTGTAAATGGGGTATTTTTTGCGAGTAATTTTGTGACCATTACCAAAACTGATGATGCGGAATGGGAAGACATTGAAGCCTTGCTAAAAGACTTTGTAAAAGGTGCTGTAGAGTCTGAACTTGCTGTAAAAACGGTACACCACGATGCCGAGGTTAATTTTGAAGGCACCGAAACTGAAGTGAAGATACAACAAGTATTACATGATTATGTAAGACCTGCTGTTGAACAAGATGGTGGAGCAATCCATTATAAATCCTTCAACGAAGGTATTGTGACAGTTGAACTAAAAGGTTCTTGCAGTGGCTGTCCATCTTCGACAATTACATTAAAAGCAGGAATTGAGGGCTTGTTGAAACGCATGGTTCCAGAAGTGACTGAAGTTGTCGCTGAGGCCATGTAATCATAGCTATTCGATACAATAAAAAAAGGATTCAGTAATTAATTTTGCTGAATCCTTTTTTATTCACTAGTCTTAAGAAGAAATAATCGCTATACGATATCTGCTTGGTACAGCAATTTTTTAACCTAATTGACTACTTCAAATGAATCTTTAAGCGGGAGATTAACAGAAGAATTACCGATAAATAGTTCAAATTTGCCGGGTTCAACTGTCCAGTTATTATTGCGATCCAAAAGTTCAAGATGGGCAGGTAAGACAGTAAACTGTAAGGTCTTCTTCTCCCCTGGATTAAGTTCAACTTTTTCGAATCCACGCAAATCCATCTCATAAGTCGTTACCGAAGACAGTAAATCTTTGATATAAAGCTGAACGACTTCGGCACCTTTCCTCTTTCCTATGTTCTCAACATCAACCGTAACTGTTAGAGAATCTGTTGGTCTGATCTGTTTCTTGGTGAGCTGTAAATTTGAAAAACTAAAATCGGTGTAGCTTAATCCATATCCAAAAGGGTATAAAAAGCCAACAACCCGGCTGTTTCCCCAGCCATTGGGCCCGACTCCAGGCTGCCCCGCCTGTGCAGCGGGCTTGGTCGGAAAATTCATTTCAACCTGTCCGACGGACTTTGGAAATGAAATAGGCAATTTTCCACTAGGACTATATGCTCCAAACAGCATTTCGGCAAGAACATTTCCCGACTGATTGCTAAGAAACCAACTCTCTACGATTGCAGGTAGATACTTATTTTCCCAATTAACAGTAAGCGGACGGCCATTGACAAGTACCAGCACAATAGGTTTACCTGTTTCCTTCAATTTCATTAAATAGTCGCGTTGCTTGCCGGGCAAATTTAGATCTGACCGCGACCGACTTTCACCGACTTCCCGTTCCGACTCGCCCATTACGGCTATGATTAGGTCAGATTCTTTACCGAGACGAACACCGTCGGCCATCTTTTCCAGCTCCTCGCTTGACAAGTCTGTTGGAATAATCTCACTCTCAGGCCAGTTTTTATCCACGACATCTACCCCTTTGGCATAATCAACCCGAAGTGCCTTTGTTTTTGCATAGTTTATGATCCCATCTTTGATGGTTGTGATCGGATTATTGGAAGGTCCATAGCGACTTGTCGTATAATTTGTTGCCTCTGCCATTGGTCCCGTAACCAAAATTCGTTTGTATTTATTCACGTCTATTGGAAGAAGATTCTGTTCATTTTTCAAAAGTACAATTGACTCCCTATTTATTTGAAGTGATACTTCTTCATCTGCGGGGGTATGCACCTTTTTATCGGCTATCGCTGTATCTTCTCTCAATGGATGATCAAATAAACCCAGTTTAAATTTCACGGTCAGGACTTCGCGAACCCGCTGATCCAATATTTTAATATCCAGCCCTCCTTCTTCTATTAGTTCCATTAGTGGCGTTAGATATGTGCTCGGTGGATCAAAATTTGTCCGCACATTCAAACCCGCCTCTAATGCCTGTTTAATAGCATCTTTATAGTTTGCAGCAACATGGTATTTGTTGTATATAAACTCTAGCGCCTCACTGTCGGACACCACATATCCTTCAAAACCATAATCTTTTCGGAGTAAGTCCTGTAAAAAATAGCTACTGGCAGATACAGGCACGCCATCATAATCATTATAACTACTCATGACTCCCAAAGGTTTTGCTTCCTTTATGACCCTTTTAAATGGATAGAGGTGAAGCGAATGCATCTCACGAAAGCCAACATGAGGATCCGTACGTGCATTGCCATCTCTTCCCCCTTTGGGCACAGAATAGACCGCATAATGTTTCAATGTGGAGGCGACGCCATTTTGTTGAATTCCTAAAACAACTTGTTTCCCCATTTCGGCAATATGAAACGGATCTTCGCCATAGGTTTCAACCACTCTTCCCCAGCGCGGATCTCTAGAAACATCAAGAATAGGCGTATAGACATTGGTATAGCCCAGATATTTGGCTTCCCTACCAATTATATCGCCAGCTTTACGTACCAGTGAAGTATTCCATGTACTTCCAATATTGATTGGCGCCGGCAGGGAGGTAGCGCGATCATGATTGAGTCCATGAATCCCCTCATTGGTAAATCAACGGGAATACCAAGTCGTGTGTTTTCCACAAACCATTTTTGAACATTATTTAAGGCTTGCGCATGGCGGCTGAAGGGATACGAAAATGAACTTTTTGCCGACTTATTATAAGCCAGGCTATTCAACATTTCGTCGATATTGGCCAGGCCGTGTTTCCAAATCTCTTTGTCCCAAGCGGCAGTGGGCTGCTCATCTTTCAAAACCCGCCCATAACCGTAGAGTGTAACCGTCTGATTGGCCTTTTCTTGAACAGTCATTTGAGCCAACAGATCCTCCACGCGACTGGCTATTTTCTGTTTGGGGTCTTCATAAATATCCTTTTTCCCATTTTTGTTAAAATCGATCCAACCCTTATGGTAAATGTTGATGTGCTGGGCAGAACAATGCAAATAAAGGGCTGAGAGCGCTGAAATAATAAGGCAGCTTTTGAGTTGATTAAGCATTATGCTGAAAATTGTTGGTTTTATAAAGTGAAGCAAGGTACAAAAAAAATAAAAATCTGCAGGCCAAATGCATTGTCAGTCTGGAATAAGTCAATATAAATTCATTTTTTAACAAGCATCTAGCTTAAAAATAGTTAACTTTACGACCAATTGTGAAACCAACAAAAAAAATGAGTGCAGATATTAACAAACTAGAACAAATTGCATCACAGGTAAGACGTGATATCGTACGTATGGTACACGCTTGTCAATCAGGACACCCAGGTGGTTCGTTAGGTTGTACAGATTACTTTGTGGCGCTTTATTTCAATGCAATGAAACGCAACCCTTCCTTTGACATGGATGGAAAAGGAGAAGATTTATTCTTCCTGTCAAACGGACATATCTCTCCTGTATTTTACAGTACATTGGCGCATGCGGGATATTTTGAAGTGAGCGAATTAGCAACGTTCAGAAAAATCAATTCCAGACTTCAAGGTCACCCAACAACACACGAGGGCCTTCCAGGTATTCGTATTGCTTCGGGATCATTGGGACAAGGATTATCTGTTGCAATTGGAGCCGCACAGGCAAAAAAATTGAATAAAGACAATAATCTAGTTTATGTATTAATGGGTGATGGAGAATTGCAGGAGGGCCAAGTTTGGGAAGCTGCAATGTACGCGCCACACAACAAGATTGACAATTTAATTGCTACTGTTGACTATAACAAAGCACAAATTGACGGATCTACAGATCAAGTATTATCTCTTGGGGATCTTCGTGCAAAATGGGAAGCATTTGGCTGGGATGTGATGGAAATTGCTAAAGGCAATGATATGAATGCTGTTGTTGCAGGTTTAGCAGAAGCTAAGTCACGCACAGGAAAAGGTAAACCAGTCATTATTCTGATGCATACTGAAATGGGTAACGGTGTTGATTTTATGATGGGTTCTCATAAATGGCATGGTGTTGCTCCAAATGACGAACAATTGGCGTCGGCATTGAATCAGCTTACAGAAACTTTAGGAGATTACTAGAATGAAAAAATATACTTATACAGAGTCAAAAGATACACGTTCAGGATTTGGTGCGGGATTACTAGAAGCAGGAAAGCAAGATGAGAATGTAGTTGCATTATGTGCTGATTTAATTGGTTCGTTAAAAATGAACGATTTTATCAAAGAATTTCCAGAACGTTTTTTCCAAATCGGTATCGCGGAAGCTAATATGATGGGAATTGCTGCCGGACTTACGATCGGTGGTAAAATACCATTCACTGGTACATTCGCAAATTTCTCAACAGGACGTGTTTATGATCAGATTCGCCAATCGATTGCATACTCGGACAAAAATGTAAAAATTGCAGCGTCGCATGCCGGCCTAACCTTAGGTGAAGATGGTGCAACTCACCAAATCTTAGAAGATATCGGCTTGATGAAAATGTTGCCAGGAATGACAGTGATCAATCCTTGTGATTTCAATCAAACAAAAGCCGCTACGATTGCAGCAGCAAAATATGAGGGACCAGTTTATTTGCGTTTTGGCCGTCCCGTAGTTCCTAACTTCACTCCTGCTGATCAAGAATTTGTGATTGGTAAGGCGGTATTATTAAATGAAGGAACGGATGTTACGATCATTGCTACAGGTCATTTAGTATGGGAAGCTATCCAAGCTGGCGAGAAATTAGCTGAGTTGGGTATCAACGCTGAGATTATCAATATCCATACCATCAAACCTTTGGATGAAGAAGCTATTTTAAAATCTGTTGCGAAAACCAAATGTGTCGTAACGGCAGAAGAGCATAATCGTCTTGGCGGTTTGGGTGATAGCGTTGCTCAAGTGTTAACAAGAGAGTTACCTACTCCACAAGAGTACGTTGCCGTAAATGATAGTTTTGGAGAATCAGGTACTCCTGCTCAATTGATGGAAAAATACGGTTTGAATGCTGCGGCTATTGTGGCTGCGGTTCAAAAAGTAATCAAAAGAAAATAACAAAACTACGCAAGTCAATATATGGATGACGCTTTAATTATAGCAAAATTCGCCGAAGAGAGTACGCGAGAAGAAGCTTTCCGTTTATTGTTGAAGAAATATCAACAGAAGATTTATTGGCATGTGCGAAGAATGGTCATCGATCATGACGATGCGGACGATGTTGTTCAAGATATCTTTGTCAAAGTATGGAAAAACCTTGGGAATTTCCGTGAAGACTCACAATTATACACTTGGCTTTATCGTATCGCAACAAATGAATGTATTACCTTCTTAAATAAGAAAAAGCAAAAGCAGAACGTGTCGTTGGATGACGACACGACTGCTTATTTGGCAGAAACGCTTGCTGATGGCAATTATTTTAACGGTGATAAAGCTCAAATGAAATTACAACAGGCTTTGTTGACTTTGCCAGAAAAGCAAAAATTGGTCTTCAATATGAAATATTTTGAAGATATGAAATACGAAGAAATTTCAGAAGTACTCGGAACAAGTGTCGGAGCGCTTAAAGCCTCTTATCATTTAGCTGTCAAAAAAATAGAGGCATTTTTTAACAACAACGATTAAACCTTTTAGCGAAATTAGGTTCTAACAGATACTATGAAGGAAAATGGCACATATCATGATGGGCTGGAGCCTACAAATCTTCCAGCATCGTTGCGTGAAAATCCATTTGGCTTACCTGAAAATTATTTCAGTGATTTAGAATCAAAAATAATTACGCAAGTCAAATTGGTTGAATGCAAGGAAGAATCCATCTTTGAGGTTCCAGAAGGATATTTTAATAGCTTATCTGACGCCATAATGTGTAAGGTTGCGGAAGATAGTTTAAAAAATCAGGTTACTACAGACGGCTTTGAAATTCCTGAAAATTATGCTTCTGAACTATCTTCAACTATCTTCAACCGAATTTTAGAAGACAAATTAAAAGAAACGATTGCATCGGATGGCTTTACCATGCCTTCTGCTTATAATCAAACCCTTGAAGACTCCATCTTCGCCCGTTTAGCGGCGGAGAAATTGAAGGAAACAGTTCCGACAGATGGTTTTACAGCTCCTGTTGGCTACGAAGAAATAGTTGAATCGACAATTTTTGCTCGTATTGCTGAAGAAAAACTAAAAGAAACGATTGTGACTGCAGGTTTTGATGTACCACAACATTATTTTGAGATTCTTTCGGACAGCATCATTGATCGTGTTCAAATGCTTGAAAAGGATAATACACCGATCCGTCAGATTGGGAAACCTAAAAAATGGTACGCTCGTTATGCGGTTGCGGCATCCTTTGCGGCTATGTTGAGTATAGGCGGATATTGGGGTTATCAATATCAACAGCAAAATACGACTCCTGTAGAAGCTGTTGCAGAAGAGCAGTTAAGCCAGCATTTGTCAGAAATTCCTAAGCAGGAAATCATTAATTACCTTGCGGAGTCGGCTTCTGGTGACGATATGATCTATATGGCCCAGTATACTGACGAAGCAAATCTCCCTACTAAGGGATTTGGAAGTAATATATCTAAACAAGAAATAGAAGATTATCTAAATTATACCTTATAATGATGTTCAATAAAAAATACATATGGATAACATTGTTCTTTAGTATATTTTCTATTGCCTTGGGCTTTGCGCAAGACAAAAATCGATTTCAAGCTATAGAAAATGAAAAAATAGCTTACATTACTAAAGAACTGGATTTAACTCCGAGAGAGGCTCAGCAATTCTTCCCGCTCTATAATGAGTACAGCCAAACGCTTTGGGATATCAGGAAAGAAAAATTGAATGGTGCTCCAAAAAATAGTTTTAGAGGTGGCTCCAGAGACGTCTTACAGTATGATGCTAAAGAAGTGGAGATCAAAAAAGAATATCGGGCCAAATTTGCCAAAGTTATTGGCAATGCGCGAGCATCGCAATTTTTTGAAGTAGAACAGGAATTCAGGGAACATCTATACAAATCCCTGCAGAATAGAAGAAAATAATCTCGAAAATAAAAAAGAAGTCTTGAAGACTTCTTTTTTATTTTCGGACATTTGTAAGATCATGTTAAGCAACAGAGAATTATTTTTAATGAATACCGCTCAAACATCTAGCTCACCTAGATTGGTTGAAGTAGTTAAGGCTGAAGGTGTCTACCTTTATGGCCCAAATGGAGAAGAATACATGGATTTGGTCTCTGGCTTCAATGTCAGCAATATAGGCCATCGTCACCCGAAGGTTTTGGAAGCTATAAAATCACAATTGGACCAGTACCTACATGTCACCGTTTATGGTGAATTTGTGCAGGCCCCACAGGTGCAATTTGCTACAGAATTATTAGCAGAACTTCCTCCTAATTTTCAATCGGTTTACCTCACCAACAGTGGAACGGAAGCCGTAGAGGGATCAATGAAAATAGCAAAGAAATATACCGGTCGCAGGCAGATTATCGCTGCAAAAAAGGCGTACCACGGCAGTACACAAGGCGCGCTCAGTCTTATCGGAAACGATGCGTACCGTAAAGCGTATGCCCCCCTCCTTCCCGAAATAGATTTTATCGAGTTTAATGATCTGGACGATCTAACAAAGATTACGGAACAAACTGCTGCTGTCATCCTCGAAGCTATTCAGGGGGAAGCGGGTGTCCGAGTCCCGGATATCGCTTACATGCAAGCCGTCAGAAAACGCTGTAATGAAACAGGTACCCTACTGATCTTTGATGAAATCCAAACTGGTTTTGGCCGCACAGGCCGTCTCTTTGCTTTTGAGCATTTTGCTATCGTCCCAGATATCCTGATGCTTGCCAAAGGAATCGGTGGTGGCATGCCCCTAGGCGCATTTGTTGCAGCCAAAGAAGTGATGGATGTTATTAAGGATAATCCCATGCTTGGGCATATCACGACTTTTGGGGGCCACCCCGTAAGTTGTGCCGCAGCACGGGCTTCACTGGCTGTTATCAAGGAAGAAAAATTGGTAGAACAGGTCGAGCGAAAATCGCTTTTATTTAAAGAAAAACTCCGACACCCTGCAATTAAAGAAATTCGAGGATTAGGTCTTATGATGTGTCTGCAATTGGATTCCTTTGATCAGGTTTACAACGTGAGTAAGTATTGTGCTGAAAACGGGGTTATGATCGATTGGTATCTGCATTGTGAAACAGCACTGCGTGTCGCTCCTCCATTGACTATTACAGATCTGGAAATTGAAAAAGCGTGTAACATCATTATAAAAGGTTTGGAAAAGTATGCTTAAAGTATGTAACTTTAAACATAACAAAAACCTAATAATGAACACAAACCGCAGATCATTTATCAAAAAAAGCATTATTGGTTCCGGTCTATTGACTGGTGCCAATATACTGGGAAACGATGTATTCGCTCACGAATCCACCGCCAGTTCCTCAAAAATCAGTTTAAATAACGACGACATCATTTTATTTCAGGGCGATTCCATTACGGATGTGGGCCGAGATAGAAACAATAGAAATGCCAATGATACCGCAGCACTTGGACATGGTTATGCTCTATTGGCTGCCAGCCAGCTCTTAAATAAATATTCGGCAAAAAAACTAAAGGTATATAATACAGGTATTAGTGGAAATCGTGTGCCCGATCTTCAAAAGCGCTGGCAGGAGGATACACTGGCAATTAAACCCACTGTATTGAGTATTTTGATCGGTGTGAACGATTTCTGGCGAACAATCGACCGCGGAGCACAGACAACGGTTGAGGAGTATAAATCCCAATACCAACAGTTACTACAGGAGACATTACAAAAGCTTCCAAACGTCAAATTGATCATTGGAGAACCTTTTGCAGTAAAGGGCGTAGGTCACATTACTGAAGCGTGGTATCCAAAATTTTTGGCCTACCAAGAATCCGCTCGTGAGGTCGCCAAAGAATTTGGCGCAATTCTAATTCCCTATCAAAAAATATTCGACAATGCCCAAAAGAATGCTCCTGGTGCCTACTGGGCAGCAGATGGTGTACACCCTACCCTTGCCGGCGCACAGATGATGGCCTCAGCCTGGATGGACTGCATCAAATAATAACAAAAAAGAGCGGATATTTTATTGAAATCCGCTCTTTCTTGTTTAACATGCGCCTATATGCCAAATCTAGATTTCTTTGTAAGGTGTTTTTTGTAGATTGGGAAGAAAATAAGCCACAATACCCATCAATGGCAGGTAGGAACATAGGTGATAAATAAACTCGATGGACGTATGATCTGCCTGCCAGCCAAGTACAGCGGATCCAATCCCTCCCATTCCAAATGCAAAGCCGTAAAATAAACCTGAAACCATGCCCAACTTCTTAGGCAATAGTTCTTGTGCATAAACAATAATTGCTGGAAAAGCTGATGATAAAATCAATCCAATAATCACGATTAGTATTCCCGTCATCGTAAGTCCGACATAGGGTAATGCTAATGCAAATGGTGCAACGCCCAAGACGGAGAACCAAATGACATATTTGCGACCAAATCGGTCCCCGAATACTCCGCCCAGTAATGTTCCCACCGCAACAGCTATCAGAAAATAAAATAGATAGACTTGTGCTTCCACTTCATTAATCCCAAATTTCTTGATGGTATAAAACTGGAAATAGTTTGTAATACTTGCTATATAGAAGTATTTTGAAACAATCAGTAAGAGGAGTATAACAACGGTCACGACGATTCGGCTATTGGGTAGATCAGGCACGCGTATTGTTTTCTTCGTTGATTTGGCAAAGCTTTGAAGTCTCTTTTTATACCAACTACCAATATAATAAGATATAAATTGGCCAAGAATCGTAAATAAGCACATCCAGGCGATCGCCTGCTGCCCTCTCGGTAATACCAAAAAAGCGACAATGATTGGGGCCATTGCGGTCCCTGCATTTCCTCCAATCTGAAAAATAGATTGTGCCATACTTCTTCTCCCTCCCGATGCCATATAAGCTACACGAGAAGATTCAGGGTGAAAGATTGAAGAACCAATCCCGACCAGAAAAACAGAAAATAAGATCCATTCATAACTATGTGCTTTCGAAAACAAAAGCATACCGAGAAGGGAAAAAGACATCCCAATGATCTGAGAGTATGGTACAGGATGTTTGTCCGTAAATGAGCCTACAACGGGCTGGAATATTGAAGCTGCTATCTGATAAACCATTGTAATCATCCCAACCTGAGAAAAGCTTAGATGATGCTCTTCTTTGAGCAAGGGATAGGTTGCCGGTATCACTCCCTGAATCATATCGTTCAAAAGATGCACCATGCTCACGGCAAACAAAATAGAAAAAATAGGTCTACTCGTCTTCTCTTGTATCATGACGTTGTTCAAAAATTAAAAAGGTTGATTTGTTAAAATCAACCTAAACTATCTTCATATAATAATTACAATACGCGCACCAACAATCCTTTCAGATACTCGCCTTCTGGGAACGATGCCCGGACAGGATGATCTTCAGGCTGATGAAATTGTCTGATAAACTGAATTTCCTTACCGGCATCCAGTGCAGCCCAAGCGAGCACTTGTTTGAACGTATCCATGTCCATCGCACCTGAGCAAGAAAATGTCGCTAATAAACCACCACTATTTAACAACATCAATCCGCGGCGATTGAGGTCTTTATACGCCCTTGACGCTCTTTCCAATGCAGATCGAGAGGGTGCATATTTCGGCGGATCCAAGACAATAAGATCAAATTTTTCCCCTTCATCAATGAATTTACGCAATTGCTTGTTTACATCAGACAATATTGCGCTATGTCGACTAGGTTCAAAACCATTTTCAATGATATTCTTTTCCAGGGTTTCAATAGCAAGTGCAGAACTATCTACAGATATGACTTCTGCCGCCCCACTTTTCAAGCTATTTAACGTAAAACCACCGGAATAGCAAAAACAATCTAGGACGCGTTTATTTGAAACGTAATTGGCCGTCAGCTGGCGATTTTCACGTTGGTCGCAATAAAATCCCGATTTTTGTCCATCAATAATGTTCACCTTATAATGAATGCCATTTTCGATAACGTCGACAAATTCAGATGGAAGTTCTCCAAACAAAAGCCCATTGGTATCAGGTAAACCTTCATGTTCGCGAGATTTCAGATCACTACGCTCATAAATTCCTTTGGGTTGCAGCAAAGCATTCAATTCATCGATAATAACTGATTTGACTTTTTCCACCCCAACTGAATGAACCTGAATGGATATAAAATCCGCGTATTTGTCTGCAATAAGTCCAGGAAGAAAATCTGCTTCAGCAAAGATTAAACGAACCGTATTGGTGACACCTTCTTGCAACAGATGCTGTCTTGCTGCTACAGCCTTCTGAACGCGTGCACGCCACCAATCTGCATCAATCTGTGCTTGAGGGTTCCATTCCAATAAACGAATGGCTACACGCGAGCTATTGTGAAATAGACCATAGGCAATAAATTCACGTTCAGCATTGTAAACGCCAACAACTTCGCCATCTTCAATCTTATCGGACAATGATTTAATTGCTCCAGAAAATACCCAAGGATGCAATTGCCAGGCAGCTTTATCCTTACCCTTATTCAAATAAACTGATTTCATTGTTGCAAAATTAACGTATTAATTGTAAAACCCTGCTTCTTTATTTGTCAAAAAATAAATGAAACAATTATTCTTGTATATTTACAAAATGAATTTAAAACACTTATTATTAACCACAACATTTATTTGTTCGCTTTTTTCGTGTAAAAAATCAGATTCTGAACTCACAATTAAAAATGAGGAAGATCTTGAGCTTGTCGAGTTGTCTAGATTTGAAAAAACAGAAATGAAAGTCAGCCAAGCAATTAAAGCTGAGCCATATTTTATGGTAGGCTATGGATATGATGCAAAAGAAAACCTACTTTTTGTCAATAAGGGGCTACGTGCAAAAATCATTGATACCGAAAAATTAAAGGAATCTTCCTATATTTCTAGAACAACGGGCTTTTCAAGTGGTGGTGCATTTAGCGAAGATATTAATAAGGAGGGACTATTGAGAAGTCTGAGAATACAATTTGATCATTACGGGGAGCAACTCGTTACAACGGAAACAGATGCATTGGCACGCATTCCCTCGGACCAGAAAATGCAACTAACCAACTATTATTCTGAAGGATTTCAATACAGCATGCTTTTCTTTGCAGTAAAAGATCCGAAATTTCAAAATCAAGACTTCATTAATTTTGTTCAGAACAACAGTTCAGAACTTATTGTAAAAAAGTATGGCACACATCTCATTTTGAGCTGCACCAAAGGGGCGTCCGTAAATCTTATAAAATACCTGGATAAAAAAACTGTGCTTGATGACAAAGTCATAAAAGATTGGAAAATTGTAGCGTTTGTTTCAGGTGCCAATCTCCGATTATTTGATATGCACCCGATAAAAAATACCATTGATGTCAGTGCATGGTTAAGTTCATTGACGGAAGAAAATGGAGATTTCATAAGATTTGGGCGAGAGCAACCTATCCCCATCTATGACTTAATCTTAGATAAGGATAAAAAACTTGAATTAAAGAACTATATCGATGCCTATCTTGGTATAAAAAAGGGCTCCTAAAGGAGCCCTCGGTGTTTAGTTATGGTTGATTAAATATTTTTTGAAGGCTTCAAAATCAACTTTTAAAGGTTCCGCTAATTTTTCTTTTCCTTGCAATCTTTCTGCACCGGCAGGCAACACTATTTTTCCAAATACATCTGCTGCTATTGCGTCAGGGAATTTGCAGGGATGTGCTGTCGATAAGAAAACCGAAGCGTAATGACCTGGATGCTCCTTTGCATAAGCACGAGCGCCAAGCCAGGCGATTGCTGTATGCGGACAGGCGATATAGTTCGATTCTTCATATAATTTTTGCATTCCTTCTTTTGTTTCTTCATCCGTAAATGTATAAGAAGAGAGCATATTTTTTAATTCCTCCACATTTCCGCCAAAAAGATCCTGTATACGCACCCAGTTGCTGGGATTCCCAACATCCATGGCGTTGCTTAAAGTTTGAACAGAAGGCAGTGGTTCATATTTGCCGGAAGAAAGGAATCGAGGAACGGTATCATTGACGTTTGTTGCAGCTACAAAATGCTTCACTGGAAGTCCCATTTTATAGGCCAATAAACCAGCCCCGATATTACCAAAATTACCACTCGGCACTGTAAACACGGCCTCATTGATTCCTTGTGACTTCAATTGTGCATACGCATAAAAATAATAAAATGTCTGTGGGATCAGCCGTGCTATATTGATTGAATTAGCGGAGGTCAAACGCAATACAGCATTGAGTTCTGCATCACTAAAAGCTTGCTTTACTAATGCCTGACAATCGTCAAAAGTTCCTTCAACTTCAATAGCACGAATATTTTGTCCATTGGTGGTCAATTGTAGTTCCTGAACTTCCGAGACTTTACCTTTAGGATATAAGATCGTCACACGTGTTCCTTCTACGCCCAAAAAGCCCAATGCAACAGCTCCTCCTGTATCGCCTGACGTCGCAACAAGCACGTCCAGTAATTTATCGTCAGTCTTTGAAAAATAGCCCATAACCCTGCTCATAAACCGAGCTCCGAAATCTTTAAAAGCATAAGACGGCCCATGAAATAGTTCGAGCACAGCCGTGCTGTCGGTCAAGAATCTTACAGGAGCATCAAAATTGATGGCATCGTTCACAATCTGTTTTAAATCGTCTTTGGGAATATCTTTTCCCAATAGTGTAGAAGCTACTTCGAAAGCAATCTCCTGCAAGGAATGCTGTTGGATATTCTTAATGAATAGCGGGTCCAATTGCGGAATCTCTTCAGGCATATACAATCCTTTGTCTGCAGGGAGAGAATTGAAGACCGCATCTTTAAAGGAGACTTCTAATGTTTTATTATTTGTACTATAAAATTTCATATGTAAATAATTTTGTCAAGGCCATATAAAATATCCTGTTATTTTGATTCGTATTCACCTTAGAATGCGGATATTTCATTTTATTATCTTTTCTGAGCCAATTATCAATTGACCTGAGATTTATAAACCTCGTTTCTGTCCGTAAATAATTTTTAATCTAATACCCTGGGTCCTTCGACATTGACACGGGAAACATAGCCAAAACTTTCAATTTCATTTTCTTTGAGATGAGTTTGAATTTTGTCGGCGATATCCTTTGCTATTTTTTCGTCCCGTGTTATTGCAACGACAGAGGGGCCTGAGCCAGAAATACCAAAACTCAAGGCACCATTTTTCAAAGCAATCTCCTTCATTTCATAAAACTGGGGAATTAAAATTGCACGTGTTGGTTCAATGAGGATATCTTTCATGCTTCGTGCAATGAGATCGTAATCTTCTTTGAACAATGCAGCGACCAATCCCGCGATATTTCCCCATTGTGTCACGGCGTCTTTCAACAGCACTTTATCCTTTATGAGTTGTCTTGCGTCACGTGTGGGAACATCGACCTGTGGAAAAACCACTGCTGCTACGAGTTCTTTTGGCGAAGGGATGGAAATAACATCCAAAGGTTCATTTCCCCGGATTAATGTGATGCCTCCATAAAGCGCTGGGGCAACATTATCAGCGTGGCCTGTACCGCAAGCCAAACGCTCACCTTCAACACAAAATGGTAATAATTCTTCTTTTGTCAAAGGGTTTCCGAGCATGGTATTGATGGCAAAAAGCCCAGCTACGGTGCTTGCTGCACTGGAACCTAGTCCAGATCCAATTGGCATATGTTTATGCAATTCGATTTCGACGCCTACCTTTGATGAGATATTCAGGGCTTGTAATAGATATTGCACACAGGCAGATACGGTATTCTTGCCAGGGTCGAGTGGTAGTCTTCCATCGTCACCAGTTATTTCCCGAATCGTTACTCCAGGTTGTTGCGTACGTCGCATCACCACCTCATCACCGGGTTGCTCAACAGCAAAACCCAATATATCAAAACCGCAGATCATATTTGCGACAGTTGCAGGTGCAAAAACACGAACTTCCGACAGCATGCTGTCTAAATTTATCACCTTATCTTTCAGATACTCCACATTTAAATTATTGGCCATCACGTAATTTTTATTTTCCTTGAATAGTTTTTATGCTCCGACATTTACCAAATCTGCAAATACACCGGCAGCTGTCACCTCAGCTCCCGCACCGGGACCTTTTACGACAAGGGGACGTTCTTTATAACGCTCTGTTGTAAACGATATAATGTTATCGCTGCCTGATAAAGCATAAAAAGGATGATTTTCATCAACAAACTGAATCGCAATGGATACCTTTCCATTTTCCAATTTCCCGATGTAGCGGATTACTTTATTTTCATTGGCTGCTTTCTTCTTCATTGCTTCGAAATATTCATTTTCCTGTTGCAATTCTGTATAAAAAGAATCTACTGTATCTGCTTTCAAACATGCTGGAGGTAATATTGCACCGAGGTCTACATCTTCGGCCTCAACAGCATACCCCGCATCTCTCGCCAGGATGAGCATTTTACGCATAAAATCTACACCACCTAAATCATCCCGTGGATCTGGCTCAGTGTATCCCAGCTCCTGAGCCTGTTTGACGATATCATAAAAAGAAGCATCTGCTTTAAAATTGTTGAAAATATACGAGATTGTCCCTGAAAGAATAGCCTCTATCTTCAGAATACGGTCACCGCTCAGCATCAAGTCTTTGAGCACCCTGACGATAGGCAATCCTGCACCTACATTTGTTTCATAAAAGAAATCTACACCGTGTCGATGAGCAGTATCGCGTAATGTTTTATATTGCTCGAATTTACCTGAATTCGCAATTTTATTGCAGGTGACGATTGAAATATTGGATTTAAAGATATCTTCGTAGTAGGTTGCAGGTAATTTGCTTGCAGTATTATCGATAAATACACAGTTCGGCAAATTCAGCGCTTTCATTCGATCTATAAACAATGCCAGGTCTGATTCAGTTCCATTTTTAGCAAGTTCATCCGACCAATTATTTAAATCAACACCTTCGGTATTGAAAAGCATTTTACGGCTATTGGAAATTCCAACAACTTTAATTTCAATATCATTTTTATCCAATAGGAAGTCATGCTGATTTTCCAATTGTTTAAATAAAGTTGCACCAATGTTACCGGTACCGATATTAAATACATGCAGCGTTTTCTTTAGCTCTGCAAAAAACGCATCATGTACGGCATTAAGTGCCTTCGCTAAATCTTCTTTACCAATAATTACAGATATATTGTATTCGGATGATCCCTGTGCAATAGCACGGACGTTGATACCGTTGCGTCCTAATGCTGCAAATAACCGACCAGCCATGCCGGGAGTTTTTTTCATATTTTCACCAACGATAGCTAAGACCGACAGGTTTTCTTCGATCGCAGGAACGACCAGTTTATTTGCCTGGATTTCAAGCTCAAACTCCACTTCGATCAATTGTATAGCGCGTTTGGCATCCGATGGATTGACAGCAAATGTGATGCTGTGTTCGGAAGATGATTGCGTGATTAGCACAACATTGATCTGCTCTCGAGCCAATAGCGTAAAAAGCCGCCCGCTAAAACCCGATTTACCGATCATCCCTGATCCACTCAGGTTGATGACAGAAATATCCGAGATCGAAGAAATCCCCTTGATTGGCAGCGCAGTTTTTCCACTATCAAACTGAATCACTGTCCCTGAAAAATCAGGCTCAAAAGTATTTCGAATAACTATCGGTATTTTCTTTAAGAAAGCCGGAATCATCGTTGGAGGATAAATCACCTTAGCACCGAAGTAAGATAACTCCATTGCCTCTGTGTATGATAATACAGGCAAGGAAAACGCTTTCTTCACAATACGTGGATCGGCAGTTAACATCCCATTCACATCTGTCCAAATTTCAATGGCTGTTGCGTCCAGTATCGACCCGAAGATCGCTGCGGTATAATCTGATCCACCTCTTCCCAAGGTGGTAATACGTCCATTTTCATTACTTCCGATAAAACCGGTGACAAACAGTAGTTTATCACCATGCGTGATATACAATGATTTCACCAATTGCTCCGTTAGCATTTCATTTAAATGTGCATTACCAAAATTTGAATCAGTTTTCACATAATGGGATGCATCTACAAATAGAGACTCGGGAATATATTGTTCCATCACCTTAGATACCATATAATTTGAGCAACGTTCACCGTAGCTAAGGATCAAATCTTTACTTTGATTACTCAGCTCCTTTAGTGCAGAAATTCCTTGCAGGAGATCTTCTATCTCATTAAAAAACAACTTTAGCTTTGTAAATACAGGATTTTGATATTTCACAGCCAAGAGCTCTTTGACAACCGTAAAATGCTTATCTTCCAAGGACTTTAGACCATCCGAAAAGGACTTTCCTTCGGCAGCGTCCTCCGCCAGTTGGGTAAGTAAGTTTGTTACACCTGACATAGCTGACAACACAACCAATGGTTTTTCCTTTGCATCGTAAGATTTTTTTACAATGCTTAAGACCGCCTTTAGACTTTCTACCGTCCCGACCGATGTGCCTCCAAATTTTAAAACTTTCATACTGTTTTATACTGTTTGTTTAGATTGATGATTTTTATGCTAAAAAAAGAAGCGCTTTCCTTTGTCGAGGAAAGCGCTTCTAAATATTGTGTCTACAATTATATACAACGAAACTACTTCCTCCTGAGTTTTATCCCGGTGGTAATAATAATCGATGTAATAATTGTATTTGTGTTCATTGCTTTTGCTTATGTTTTGTAAATATAGAACAAATATTATCACTTTACCAAAGAAAATTAATATTTTTTTTAAGATTCACAATGAGACATATAATCAAGTGGCATTCTGATATTAGGGGACCGTTTTTTACTCGAACAGGTGGTCGAGGCACTGTAGTTGATCGTTGACAGAATTATTAAAGTACAATATGCCCAAATGGGCGTTATGAAGATGTTAAAATTGTTAAAATTTCGTTAAATACCTTAAAATAAATTTGACCCTAAACTGATATTGTATTATATTCGCAACAGTGCTGTCCAAAATAGATGACAGTGTTAAATTTTTAAAAGTTAAATGTTGTACAAAAAAGCGATTTAATGAAAACAAAGAAATTTATAGCGTCAATGCTATTTATCGGCTTATGTCTAGTGTCGCAGGCACAAACCAACAGAAACTCCAAACCAGAATCAGATCCTGATAATCTAGCGAAAGAATACTTTTCACAAATCATGGGAGTTGCAGTCTCAGCAACAACAAATACCAAACTTTATCAATTTGTTTACGAATGGTTGGGAACTCCATACCGCTTAGGAGGAGATTCAAAAAGAGGCATTGATTGTTCTAAATTTTCTTATGAATTATACGACAAAGTATTTAACACTTCGTTAGGATATAATAGCAGAAATCAATATTCTCAAGTCAAAACTGTCGAAAAAAATGAGCTAAAAGCAGGTGATTTGGTATTCTTCAAAATTAGAAGTAAAAGTATTACCCATGTAGGTGTTTATATCGGCGATAATAAGTTTGCACATGCCTCGTCCAGTAAAGGAGTTATGATTAGCAATTTAGATGAGCCATACTGGCGACGTTATTATTACAATGGTGGTCGTTTACCAGAAGATAATAGATCGCTTACAGCAGAAATATTAAAAGCGGAAAAAGATAATAAATTGAATTAATAAGATTGATTCAGTCTCGAAAAGTCCAAAGCGTTTAACTCGTTTTGGACTTTTTTTATACAATATAATATCCTATTTTTACCCCATAATCATTGGAATACTATTATGTCTTCAAAGAAAACGCTCATCTTAAATAAAGAACAAATAAAACAAAAATCTATTCGGATTGCCTATCAAATTTTGGAAGACAATTTTGAAGATGAAACACTTGTATTGGTAGGAATTGCTGACCGGGGTTATGTATTTGCACAACGCCTTCAGGCGATTTTACAGGAGATTTCAACGAAGGAAATCCTGCTGATTAAAGTTACTATGAAGAAAACGAGTAGATCGTTGAGTGCAAGCACAGACATACCTGTTGATATTGCAAAAGATAAGACCATCATCTTAGTCGATGATGTACTGAATAGTGGTAGAGCCTTAGCCTATGGACTAGGTGTATTCTTAAACGTTCCATTGAAGAAAATGAGAACGGCTGTATTAATTGATAGAAGCCACCATAAGTTCCCTATATTTAGTGACTACTATGGTACGAAGCTTTCAACGATATTAAGAGAACATGTTACCGTTACTCTTGAAGAATTTGACAAAGAAGAAGATGCAGCATGGTTAATTTAAACCATGCTGTTATTTTTTTGAGACTTTCAATTTCATCCCCGGTTTTATCCGGCTTCCATTTAAATCATTTTCACTTTTAAGTCGACCGACTGATGTGCCATTTTTATCTGCGATCTCAGATAATGTATCACCTTTCTTAACGACATAGTAAGCTGTACGCGTGGCGCTAGCGGCACGTTGTTGGTTTTTCTTTGAAGACCTTTCTGTGTTACGAGCTAATTTCGCATTGACGAAATCATCCTCCTTTTTTATCAGTAAGTTTTGTCCAGGGACAATCTGATTTCCACGCAGGTTATTCCAAGATTTTATATCCTGTACGGTTACTTCAAACTTGTCAGCAATGGAAGCGAATGTCTCACCAACTTTCACTTTATATTTCCCATTCTGTAAAGGCTCGCTTGGATTTTCTGTCTGACTAGGATTTGCCGAAGATATTGGCGTATTGAGCGCTGCATACAATTCCTCTGCGGCAATCTTTTTATCCAATACAGGTAAAACTAATCGCAATGGGGACTCTTCAGTGCCATTTAACACGTTTCTTTTAAAACTAGGATTCAATGCACGTAATGTCTCTTTTGACACCTGTAAAGCATCCGCTATTTGGTTCAATGAAACACGCTTATTGATATCCAATGCTTGAGTTCTCAGTGAAAGTTCGGTATCCGCAGCATTGATATCATTTTCGTCTGCGTATTTCATCGCATAGGTCATTGCGATGAACTTAGGGATATAGTTTTGGGTCTGTTGCGTTAGATATGGAGCGATATCCCAAAAAGTAGCATTCTCCTTTCCCGAACGTTGGATCGCACGGCTAACCGCTCCTTTACCGCCATTATAGGATGCTATCGCTAACAACCAATCGCCATATTCATCATAAGCTTCTTTTAGGATTTTTGCAATAGCATAGCTCGAAGCGATCGGATCCATACGTTGGTCGGTATAACTGTCCACCGTAAGATGATAAGTTTTGGCTTCATAATACATCAATTGCCATAATCCTGTTGCTCCGGCACTAGAGATATCACGTGGATTTAATGATGATTCGACTACACTTAGATATTTGAGTTCCCGCGGCACTCCTACTTCATCCATGATTTTATCAAACAATGGGAAATAGTATTGTCCTAGTCCCATCATCCTACACATATAGGGATTATAATTATCCGACGTGTATTTGGCAATCAGATCTTTCACTCGTGGTGAGTAGTCCAATGGAACCTCACGTTCTATTGCCTTTAATTTCCGTACAAGCTGTATATCTTCATCTGTAATTTCAGCATCATGCTGTCGGTTACTTCCGGAAGATTTTATACTGTCCAGGTACTGGTAAATCTCTTGTTTTTCTTTTTCGATGCTTTTTTGAAAGAAGGTATGGGCAGCTTCTTTCATACCTTCTACAGCGCTTTCTTGGGCCATGAGTGGTAGTACATAGCATACCCCTCCTAGTATTGAAATTAACGTCTGTTTTCCGATCATAAATTTACTGTTAAATCCGAGTTTGATTCATCTGCTGAAAAATCAACAATAATCTAAACGATTAGAAATGGATTTTAGTATAAAATGGTTTTCGTCCTATTTCGCTATAGGTCGCGTATAAAACAAAATACGATTTTGTTCTTCACAAAATCGTATCCATGCTATATGGGATCAAAACCTCCCTTATTTGTTATCTTCTACTTCAGATTTTTTTTCAGGTGAAGACTCATCTTTTTGGCCTTCTTTAAATTCCTTTACTCCTTTACCCAATCCGCGCATCAATTCAGGAATCTTCTTGCCACCAAATAATAGTAACAATATTACTACAATGACAATTAACTCTTGCCCCCCGATTCCCATGATTAATAATGATGTTGACATAACTATAATTTCTTGTTTTTCAATTCTTTTAAACTAAAACTTCTCTCTCTATTTACAAATGTAATGATAATTATTAAATATAGTAATTATTTCTTATCTCGCCAACCATGACATCGGATTCAGTGGTGTTGACCCTTGATAAACTGAGAAGTCAACCATTGGCACACCTGTATCGGAGTCCACATCCGCCGTTCCTATAGTTTGACCCGTGCTTACTTTTTGCCCTTTAGAAACACTTACACTTCCCATATTATTGTAGACAGTATAGTACTCACCATGTTTAATCATTATGATACGTTGACCATACATTGTTAAAACACTACTTACCTCTCCTGCGAAAACAGCTTTCACAGCCGCACCACTAGAAGTTTGTATTTTCACGGATATATGTTCCACATTGACATTTCTTCCGACACTTTCCCCTCCAAAATCTTGCATGATCTTCGCATTGGAAACAGGCCAAGGTAAACTACCGCGGTTAGATCTGAAGTCATTTGAAAGTTTAACTGCTTCTGGTGTACTACGGAGCACCTCAGATTCTGACATCTTCGAAGTACTCGTTTTTGTATTGTTCTTACCCTTTGTAGTTGATGTGGACTCATTCGCTTTGCGATTCCGTTCAGCAGCAGCTTCCGCAGCACGACGCGCCGCCTCAGCTCGTCGACGTTCAGCCTCAATTTCTCTTCTAATGATCTCCTTGATGGCCGCATTAATACGACGCTCCTCTTTTTGCTTTTGGGTAATATCTTTCTTCACGCCGCGCTCTGTAACAATCAATTCACTCAATTGTCCAGAATAAACAGATCGCTGTTGAGATATGGTTTTTTTCTCATTTTCCTGCTCTTTCATCAAGGCAACCTGTTTGTTTCGGTCCGCCTGCAATTGAGCAATTTTTTGTTCAATCTGTTTCTTTGTATTTTCGATATCGGCAGCTTTCAGCTTTCTAGAATCGTTAAACTGTTGTAAGTACTTAACCCGTCGGAACCCCTGATTAAAATCCTTGGATGCAAAAATAAACATCAATTTATTATAGGCATTCCGGTTTCTGAACGCAAACATCACCATCTTCTCATAGTCACGTTTCATCTTCTCCAATTCGGCCTTTAACTTATTTACGGCAGCGGTATTGGCATTGATATGTTTGTTAATTACAGCTACTTCCGAAGTAATGGTATTTATCTTCTGCTCGCGCAAATTAATCTGCTTACTCAATGCTGTCACTTGTTGTTGAGTAAGTGATTTTTCCTTTGCAATCTCTTTGACCGTATTCTGTAATTCAGCAATTTCACGATTGAGTTTCTCACGCTGTTTTTCAAGTTCAGCCCTAGTCTGCGCCGATGAAATCCCAATCATGAATAGGAAAGCAGCTATACCAAGTATTGTCTTTTTAAAGTTCATTTACAGTACTATTTTTTTGTGTTTGCCATCTTTCTATCCTATTAATTCACCCCATACTTTAGCAAACTAATTGCGAAAGTAATAAATCTAAAGGAAATAGACAGCTTCTCATCGGATTACTTTGTAACGTGACGATACTGAAAAAGGCATTTCGACTGGTTCATTAAAAGTCACTTTGTTAAAATTTATCTCTGTTTTTATCTCTTGACGACCATCAGAAATGATCATTTTTAAAAGCATCGGAAATTCTTGTCCAGAGGCCATGGCATATTCACCGTAATTGGCCTCCAGCAATTGTTTTTTTGAAAGTTGCGCTAATCTAAACTGATAAGGCCTATTGTTATTATTTAACTTATATAAAAAATCTAGTTCATTCAGTTTGCCATCCAACTGGACAGACATCGAGTCCTGTTTAAAATTAACCTGATCAATATCGGACAATAGATTCACCGAAAGATTGGCTAGCAACAAATCCTGTAGATTTCCGAAAGTTAAATCCGGACTGGCAAAACGATATAGGTAGTCAAATGGCTTAACCATATATTCGCTCTGAAACTTATTTAAGATTTGTACACTGTCTGGAGTGATCAATACCCGGGCAACCTCTATACCCAGTGTAGCAGAAATGGAAATCCAGATCCTTTTATCTTTCTCTATTCGAATAGTAGAAGTGACATCATAATTGTCCTTCCCAAGATCGAGACGCATCTTCGCTTTTCCAGAAAAAGTAGAATAATTCAAATTGGTCAAAAAAAGATCACGTAAGCTATTCTTTTTCGCCTCCCTTGTATTATCTTTTATGGTCAACTCGTTTTCAGCTTTAAGGTCAGCACCTTTTAGTAGTTTCTTCTTAGAACTACAAGAAGAAAGCAGCAACACAACAGCACTAACCCAAACAATTTTATTCCACATAGCTTTTAGTCTCAATCTTCTTTTTCAATTTCAGCTTACCCTCCTCCGTATCAGCTCCCTTTTCTAAAGCGAGGTTCCACTGCTTAACGGCATCCGTTGTTTTCCCTAACTTAATCAAAATGTCGCCATAGTGTTCCAGTAATACCGCCGTTTGCGGATTTGTATTTTTTAACGCTTTTTGAATCCATACTAGTGCGTCATCATATTTTCCATTTGCAAAAAGTACCCAAGCATAGGTATCTTCAAAAGTTCCATTATTGGGCTGCAATTTCGTCGCCATTGCGGCATACTTTGTAGCTTCATCAAGTCGTTCTTTTCTTAACGACAAATAGTATGCTAAATTGTTCATCGCCGTCACATTTGTACTATCCAATCGAATAGCTTCGATGTAAGCCGCGTCAGAGGCTTTATACATCTGAAGTGAATTATAAATATCACCTAATCCCCCATAAATATTTGCTTGTAGAAAAGGCGATTCATCCTGTGCATTATTAAGTGCAGCCTCCATAAACTTTCGGCTATTTTCCATGTCTTTTTTCATCAAATAGGCCATACTCGTAAAATAGAGTATGGTCGCATTATTGGCCACATAGTGTAACGCTTCCCCACCATGTGCAATGGCTTGATCAAATTCACCTTTGTCCATATCCAAACTCATCAGCATCCGCCAAGCATCAATCTGGTAGGGGTTCATACTCACGGCTACCGCTAGTGAACTTTGAGCAGCGGACTTATCGTCTCTCAACCATAACACTTGTCCCTTTGCCATATGGCTTTCGGCAATACGTGGATGAACTTCAACCAAGATATTCACCAATTCCAAAAGTTGGTCTTTTGTATAGGGACCTTTCGGATTCAACAAGGTCATTATAATCCGATTCTTATCTGCAAAATCAACTTTCTTAGATTGAAATCCTTGCTTAAGTGCATCAAAAGATAATTTCAGCTTTTTATCAAATCGATAGAGATCAGCCAAATCGAAATAAAGAAAATCCTCTTTTGTCGTCTGAATTCCTTTATTAATGTAGTCCAATGCAAGCTTCGAGTTTTTGGAAAGATTATAGGCTTGCGCTAATTGTCCATACACTTGAGCCAGCGAAGTCCCTTTGTCTGCCCAGGGCTTCAAAAGATCAATGACAGCTTTATAATTACCGGCATCATTTAACAACACACTGCCAACCATGTCCAATGTATCAGAAGCGACAGCGATCTCTTTGGTTTTATAGAAATACTCCAAAGCCACATCCTTGTACCCACCATTGAAAAGGAGCATGATACGCTCCCGTTTTAGTGAGGCAGTATTATTGTCATCTCGATCTATCAACTTATCGAGATAGATTAAAGCACTATCCGCGTCGTTTTTACTTTTAAATGCATCTACAGCAAAACTTAGATATTCCGGCTTCGACTGAATATTCAGCGCTTCTTTTATAGCTTCGATCGCTCCATCTTGATTTCTCATCTGCGCAAGAAGAATTGCCTTTGTAAAATAGATGTCATCGGCTTGTGGGTAATCTGCGATTATAGCATCCAAAGAATCCATCCCGGGGCCAATTTTTCCTTGCTTCAATATTTCCTGTACGTTTTTGAGTCGTGCATCGTAAGGTTTAGGCTTATTATCCGAAGATTGCGCCTTTAATGAGCCCAGTGCTACTAGGAGTAAACCAATAAAACTTAAAAAAAATCGTTTATCTAAAAAATTCAATCTCATCTACTTCCGCTATAATAATTTAAAAATTCTTCCTGCAATATACTAACTAATGTAACAATATTCATTCGAGGAAGTTGTAAAAATATTGAGATTAGTGGGGCTCGCTTGAAATTCAACTCGTTTTCAACAAAATAAGCAAAATAGATTTTAAAATATAGAATAATAGATGTACCTTTGCAGACCCTTGAGATAAGGGGAAGAAAAATTTTTTAATAAATTATTTAAACAAAAGCAAGTGAATACGTTAAGTTACAAAACTGTCTCTGCCAACAAGAACACCGTTAACAAAGAGTGGATCGTTGTTGACGCTGAAGGAGAGATTTTGGGGCGTTTGGCGAGCAACATCGCGAAAGTAATTCGTGGTAAGCATAAGCCTACATTCACCCCACACGTAGACTGTGGAGATAACGTGATTGTTATCAATGCAGACAAAATTAAATTGACAGGAAACAAATTAGGCGACAAAGTTTACGTACGCTACACTGGATACCCAGGTGGTCAACGTTTCGTTTCTCCTAAAGAGTTAATGGCTAAATTTCCTGAACGCATTATTGAAAAAGCTGTTCGTGGTATGCTTCCTAAAAACCGTTTAGGTCGTCAATTGTTTAAAAACCTTTACGTTTATGCTGGTACTGAGCACAAGCATGAAGCACAAAATCCAAAACCAGTTAAATTTTAAGGAGAATCGTCATGTCAACAACTAACACTTCAGGAAGAAGAAAAACTGCTGTTGCCCGCATTTACTTAACTGCTGGTAGCGGAAACATTATCATAAACGGTAAAGACTACAAAGAGTATTTCCCAACATTACCTTTGCAATACATCGCTACACAGTCATTGAACGTAGCTGGTGAATTAGCAAACTTTGATGTAAAAGTAAACGTTAACGGAGGTGGTGTTAAAGGTCAAGCAGAAGCTGTTCGCTTAGCGATCGCAAAAGCTTTGGTTGAGCTTAACCCAGAAGTTAAACCTGCATTACGCGCTAAAGGTTTAGTAACACGTGATGACCGCATGGTTGAACGTAAGAAACCAGGACGTCGTAAAGCTCGTAGAAGATTCCAATTCAGTAAACGTTAATCAAAGGAGGATCAAAAAATGGCAAGAACTACTTATCAAGATTTATTGGATGCAGGTGTGCACTTTGGTCACCTTACACGTAAATGGGATCCGAAAATGGCTAAGTACATTTTCATGGAACGCAACGGTATCCACATCATTGACTTGAACAAAACTCTTACGAAATTAGAAGAAGCTGCTTCAGCTATCAAACAAATCGTAAAATCAGGTCGCAAAGTTTTATTCGTCGCTACGAAAAAACAAGCAAAAGAGATCATCGCACAACAAGCAAAAGAGGTTAATATGCCTTTTGTAACTGAGCGTTGGTTAGGTGGTATGCTTACAAACTTCGCTACAGTTCGTAAGTCTATCAAAAAAATGTCTAACATTGACAAAATGCAAAAAGATGGTACATATGATGTATTGTCTAAAAAAGAGAAGTTGATGATTCAACGTGAGCGTATCAAATTAGAAAACCTTTTAGGAGGTATCGCTGATTTGAACCGTTTACCAGCTGCTTTATTCATCATCGATGTGAAAAAAGAACACATCGCTGTTTCTGAAGCAATGAAATTGAACATCCCTACTTTTGCAATGGTAGATACAAACTCTGATCCTTCAAACATTGATTTCCCAATCCCAGCAAATGATGACGCTAGTAAATCTATTAGTTTAATCGCCGGTATCATTGGTCAAGCAATCCAAGAAGGTTTGGACGAGCGCAAACGCGACAAAGAAGAAGAAGCTGAAAAAGATGCTGCTGCTGCTAAAGCAAAAGTTGATAATAGTGATGCTTCAGAAGCTAAACGTCCTCGCAAAGCGAAAGACGGAGAATAATATTTTTATTCCAAACCGGATGGCGTAGCGTTAGTTTCTGGAAAAGTTTACTTTTCTTGAACTAGCCTCTCTGTCCGGTTTTTTGGTTTAACAATACTCGTTTATCAAGAAATGTTAAACTTCATATTAGCTTAACATGTTTTAAGTTAATATTGTACAAATTTCAGTCGTAAATAATAATAAAAAGAAATAAACATGTCAGTACAAATTTCTGCATCAGATGTGAACAAATTGCGTCAACAAACTGGCGCTGGTATGATGGATTGTAAAAAAGCTTTAGTTGAGTCTAATGGTGACTTTGAAGCTGCTGTAGATTACTTGCGTAAAAAAGGCGCTAAAGTAGCTGCTAGCCGTCAAGATCGCGACTCTAACGAAGGTGTTATCATCGCTAAAGCTACTGCTGATGGTAAATCAGGTATCGTAGTTGAAGTTAATTGTGAAACTGACTTCGTAGCTAAAAACGCAGACTTCGTTGCTTTCGCTGAAAAAATTGCAGACGTTGCATTAAACAGTAAACCTGCTTCTTTGGAAGAATTAAAAGGTTTGGAACTTGATGGCAAAAACATCGCTGATTTATTAATCGAGCAAACTGGTGTAATTGGCGAGAAAATTGACGTTTCTAAATACGAAACTATCACTGCTGAAAAGGTTATCGCTTATATTCACGGTAACTACCGTTTAGGTGTATTAGTAGGTCTTTCTGCTGATGCTGCTGGTGCTGAAGAAGCAGGTAAAGATGTAGCAATGCAAATTGCCGCAATGAACCCTATCGCAATTGACAAAGATGGTGTTGATCAAAACACAATCGAGCGTGAAATCGCTATTGCTAAAGAGCAAATCATTGCTGAAGGTAAACCTGCTGAAATGGCTGAGAAAATCGCTCAAGGTAAATTGAATAAATTCTTCAAAGACACAACTTTGTTAAACCAAGAATTCGTAAAAGATTCTTCTAAAAACATCGCTCAATTCTTAGATTCAGTTTCCAAAGGATTAACTGTAACTGCTTTCAAACGCGTACAATTGGGCGCATAAGCATAATTCATTCTATTACCAGAATTGGAAATTTTTAAAACAGGAGCTATTCTTCGAATGGCTCCTGTTTTTGTTTATATCTCTTCTTTCATTTATTCCCGAACTATTTTTCACCGCTGGCCTTGGCTTTTATTTTATCCCAAATTTGTGTAACTTAAGGATACATAAAAACTGGACAGCATATGGGTATGTTAAAGGAAAACGCGTTAAAAGGAAAACGAATTTTGATTACGGGTGGTGGTACAGGCCTCGGAAAAGCCATGACAGATTACTTTCTCGAGCTTGGCGCCTCTTGCCTGATCACGAGCCGTAAAGATGATGTTATACAGCATACAGCGAACGAATTGTCGGAAAAATATCAGGCGAAATGTCTTGCAGTAGCTGGAGATGTCCGAAATTATGAGGATGTCGAGCGCGTCGTTTCCTTTGGATATGAACATTTTGGCGGGATAGATATCCTCATAAACAATGCTGCCGGAAATTTTATCTCCCCTACCGAACGTTTAAGCCACCGCGCCTTCGAATCTGTTATTGGTATCGTTCTCCAAGGTAGTATAAACTATACCCTAGCACTGGGCAAGCGTTGGATTGAGGCCAACGAACATAATAAAGCTATACTAAGTATCGTCACAACCTATGCTTGGACGGGTTCTGGCTACGTTGTTCCTTCTGCAACAGCTAAAGCCGGAGTTCTTGCATTAACTCGATCGTTAGCCGTTGAATGGGGAAAAAAAGGGATAAGACTCAATGCTATAGCTCCGGGTCCATTCCAAACTTCAGGTGCCATGGAACGGCTACTTCCAGGTGAATTAGGCGAACTTCTCTCGCCTACCAAACGTATCCCCTTGGGCCGCTTGGGCAAACTGGAGGAATTGGCCAACCTCGCGGCCTATCTGGTATCCGATTACGCCAGTTATATCAACGGTGATGTTATCACGATAGATGGCGGCGAGTGGCTTAAGGGAGCAGGTGAGTTCAATGGATTGGATATTATTCCTGAAGATC
Source organism: Sphingobacterium sp. 40-24 (assembly GCF_001899705.1). NCBI lineage: Bacteria > Pseudomonadati > Bacteroidota > Sphingobacteriia > Sphingobacteriales > Sphingobacteriaceae > Sphingobacterium > Sphingobacterium sp. 40-24. The sequence goes on from NZ_MKWH01000037.1 coordinate 168,589, forward strand.
AATGGGATGCTATTGAACAGATGACCAGAAATGCAAAAAGCACCTGATAATCGTTTAAAATAACGAATGATTTATTTTATGGTGAATACGCAACTGTATTACATGCCGGTTTAAAAGAGGAAATAGCAAGGTCTTTAATCCATTTTTCTTAGGTTTGTAGCGATTATTCCAATAGACTCTGTACATATGATGAATTTATCTTTCGAATCTCAAAAAATCAAGCATAAAGAAAAATTAGAACTCAATAAAACGGGTTTTGATTTTGCGTTAGTTTATATAGCCGAAGGCACACTCGTATCGAAAGGGAATAATTTAAAATTTTCCAAAGAGAATTTACTTTTTTTGAATAAAGATTTCGAAACACTTGAGACAAAAAAAGATACAACTGCATTTGTACTCTATTTCTCCAACTCCTACTTTAAAGATCTGCACTTTATACAACAAAATTTTAGACTTACTCACAACCCGGTTGATATCTTTAACTCGAAGACATTGTTAAATAAGAGCCTATCCCTTAAAAAGGAAAATAAAAAACTGATCGAGCGGGTAATTTCGCTAATTCAACAATATGAGAGTGAAGATGAAGCGGCATCAATTTTTATATTCCACCAGACAATGTCCCTTTTCGCTTTAGTAGAAAATATATTGACAGATCTGGAGCTACCTATTAACGAGTCTTATGAATTGTCTCAAGAGATCGAGCAATACATACAGCAAAATATCTATTTCCCGGATAAATTACAAATCAAGTCGATTGCAGATCAGTTCCAAATTTCAGCAAATTATTTTGGGGCCTTTTTTAAAAAAAGATATTCAAAAAGCTACAAAGTGTATATAGACGATATTCGTATTAAACTAATTGAGGAGCGACTAGCATCCAATAGATACACGATGAAACAAATTGTAGAAGAACTCGGATTTAATGATGAAAGTCACCTAACCAATTTCTATAAGAAGAAAAGAAATATTACACCCAGCTCTTATAAAAGAGCTAAAAATAGTGCTTAATTGTCGAGTTGGATTACACCATTAAGATCGTGATTTAAAGAGCGTTGAATGGCTTCATCCAAAATAAGAATCTTCTTTCCTTGAAAGGTCGCTGCATCATGACTGTCAAAATTTGAGCTACTGGAATTAAAAGATTCCAATTTCATTGGGAAGTAAATTGGGTTCTCATCTTCAGCCCGACCAATGGTCAATAAAATATTGTAGCCTTGTAGGCGTAAACTCTGTAAAGTCTGATAATTTAAACGCTTGAAGATCATAATTCCTATTTTAAAATAAAACAAACATATAATTATATTGTTTTACTGCTTTAACCATTTTTTGGATTTTATCTTTCCAAAAGAATCTTCACATTCCTGACCTCCTAGTGGCACTGGAACATTCGCTTTCACAGATAAATCAAAAACTTTTTTTTACGGGAACTGTTTTACAGATAAATAAAAATTAGCAGGATTATGTCGAAAAAAGAAAGTAAAAATGGGAAAGTCGAAGAAGACTATCCAGATAAAGAGCAGGACCTTGCTTTTAATGAAGAACTTGACAGTTATGAAATGGATGTCGATGACAACGATCCAGACTACGATCACCCGGCTGACTACGATACAGTAGCTGAAGGTGCAATTGATGATGATTCAACATACGATGACTCTAATCCTTTTGTCGGAGATGAGTATGCAACACAAGATGAACTCAAAGAGGAAGATCTAGATAATGCTAACATGCGAATCGAGACTTTTGATCATGAACGTTTATCTCCTTTGGACAAGAAATTAGCCGAGAACGAAGAAGATTTGAGAGATGATCTCGATGAAGAGGGATATCCTAAAAACGATAGATAGTTTTTCCGAAAATAACATAGTTTTTGAAGGGACCGGAAGGTCCCTTTTCCATGGATTAAAATAAAGACTTTCTTCTCAAAATTAGGAATCATATACTTTTCAATTGGAAACTATAACTCCAATTTTTTATGTAAGTTTACTTTGAAGATTATAATGATATGGAAAGTATATTACCTCTCATCCGGATTGTTGACCTAAAAAAATCATACGGAGAAAAAGAAATATTGAAAGGAATCAACCTCGACATATTCCCAGGTCAAGTTATCGGATATATTGGCCCAAATGGTGCCGGCAAATCCACTACTGTTAAAATATTAACAGGACTTATCGAGGACTTCACAGGCACTGTAGAAATAAATGGCATCAATATTCAAAAAGATCCACTTGCAGTAAAAGCATTATTGGGATATGTTCCCGAAAACGCAGAATTATATGATGTACTGACTCCCATGGAATACCTGGATTTTGTAGGTAAACTCTATGGAATGGAAGATAAAGTCATTCAGGAACGTTCCTTAAAACTGTTAGCGGCGTTTGGCCTTGAATCTAATGTAAATAATAGGATGGATACCTTCTCCAAAGGAATGCGTCAAAAAGTACTTTTAATTTCAGGAATTATTCATAACCCACAAATTATCGTGCTGGATGAACCATTATCTGGACTCGATGCTAATGCTGTTATCTTTGTTAAAGAACTTATCTCATTACTTGCAAAAGAAGGGAAAACAATTTTCTATTGTTCACATATGATGGACGTTGTTGAAAAAGTATCTGATCGAATCTTACTGATAAACCAGGGGAGCATCATTGCGGATGGTACGATTGAGGAACTAAAAACAGATCCTAACGAATCATTGGAGCATATATTTGCTAAATTAACCAATACGGGCAGCAGCGCATTGGACGCTTCCAATATCATTACAGCAATTCAATAACATGGAAAAATTTATCTTAAAATTTATCCTTCTTTTTCGTGGGGTTTGGAAAGGCTTAGGCATCAATTATGAACAGTTTAAGATCATCTTACAAACCAAAATAATCCTAGATAATCGAAAGCCTATTAGCTTTCGCAAACGTAGCTCGGGAAAATCATCTTCGTCGTCATCGATTTTACAATTCTTATTGTATCTCATCTTTGGCCTGATATTCATGGTCATTATTTTGTCGATTCCAGATAGGTACTTAGCCATTTCGATCATGCTACTCAGTTTCATTAGCATGTTAAGTATTACACTGGTGTCCGATTTTTCGCCTATACTATTAGATACTCGGGATCAGTATATCATTATGCCCAGACCAGTTAATGATAAGACTTTAGCTATTTCCCGAATAACTTTTATTTCAATCAAGCTTTTTAATCAAGTAATTGCGTTAACCTTACCTGTGCTTATTTATGTATCTTTCAATTGGGATATCGTCTCCGTCCTTCTTTTATGTCTGCAGCTTATACTAAGCACATTGATCGCGCTGATATTTGTCAACGGATTTTATCTGATTAGCATCAAATATCTCCCCATACAAAAGTTTAAAGATGTAATTACTTATATACAGATCGGTCTCTCACTGGTTCTTTTCCTATCCTATTATGTTGGCCCTAATTTGATTCAATCTATTGTAGAATCTCATTTAACGATGGAACAACTCAGATTTCTTTGGATATTCCCAAGTACCTGGATTGCATCATTTCAACCATTACTCTTTGGCAGCCACAGTGTACATATGGTCGTCTTATCAACATTAGGAATACTAACTCCTCTTGCTGGTATTTACGCTTGTACTAAGCTATTTTCACGTGGATTTAATGCGAAAATAGCTGCACTTGCAACCGCCGATAGCCTTCCTGGTGAAGCTTCACAATTAACTCGAAATAATCCATCCCAATTACCTTTATATAAAAGAATTTCCTCGAAGGTTTGCTCATCCCCCGTTGAAGAGGCAGGATTTAGCATTGTATGGCTGATAAGTTCTAAAACGAGAGAATTTAAGCAACAGCTATATCCTTCGTTGGCTTATCTACCTATTTATTTCGTTTTTTTATTTCTACGTACAGGAGACGATCTCCCAATAGCTGGCAAAATAGCGAAGCTTCGTGATTCAGGCTTGTATATAATTATGTTTTATCTTTCGTTATTAACCATACTAACCGTTTTCCAGCTTATTACGCAAAGTAATAAATATAAAGCGGCCTGGGTCTACCATGTGACTCCCATACAAAAACCAGGACAACTGATGACTGGAGTTCTTAAAGCATGTCTTATCAAATATGTTTTACCGTTCAACATTCTGTTTCTTTCTATCTGTGTACCACTATTTGGTCTCAGTTCTATTAATGATCTGCTATTATCTTCCGCTATTGGCGGTATCGAAAGTATTCTGATTATGCTTTTTATTGTCAAAAGCTATCCGTTTTCGAAGGCTAGTCAATCCAATTCAAAAGCAATAACTAATCTACTGATATTAGGTCTATTGGGTATTTTGGGATACTTACATAAAATCATTTTCCACTATGAAACACTAATTTGGATCTTAGCTGGACTTGCATGGTTCATCTTCTTTTTAATGCTGAAGTACTTACAGCGAGAAGACTGGAAAGGCTTAGCTTACGACGACAATTGATTAAACAGATGAAAAAAAGCTCCATAATGGAGCTTTTTTTATCAAATTCTTCAAAATCTAAGCACAAAATATCTTCACGCTTTTCTTTATCCGGTTATCTTTTATTTATTCGTCCTTTAAACTGGCTAATACCATCCATCAAAACTTCTACGATTATTCTTCCTGATGGTAAATGACTCACATCATAATTCAGCACAGCCTGTTGAATGGATTTGTATTCGTGTTTTTGCCACAAAACGCCATCAACCATAAAAAGCACAGTCATCTCACTCGGTTCATTGGAGACTACGCTTAGTTGAGTCTTATCCACAACCGACCTTGGATAAAGCGAGAAGGCATATTGCGTTGAACTTAGACCCGTCTCAAATCCACGTTTAGCATGGAAACTAAACATTTCGCCATTTCCACAATCGCTTTCAAAAGCATGAATAAGGTTTCCTTTCAAATCGAAGATTCGTAAATGGCCATCACCATTTTCAGGTTGTGCCCAAAACTGCAGTCCGTTACCTGCGGTATCGGCCAAAGAGAGTGAGTGGTTTCCCTCATTAAGGTGTAAAGTATCTCTATACATCGTTGCCGCAGCCAGTTGGGCGCCATTTTTGCGAAAGACCGTATCCTGCTTTGCATTAATTAGAAATATACGATTATCCGCCGGTTTATTATTGGTCATAAACTCCAAAACAAAATCAGTGGGAAATAGCTGCAGCGCGTTAAAGACGCTTTCCGCCTTATTGTCTATAGGCCACGCATCCGACTTGCCATTCGGTTTTAGAAGTGATACCGTAAATACATTCTCCTGATCTCTTTCTTGTATTTCTCCAGGCAGTATAACTTCTGCAACCTGATTAAAAGAAAGATTACCTTTCCAATGAAAAGTTCTGGCAGGGAATCCCTTCGTGCCATAAACAATTTCTAGGGTACGAATCGGCTCAGCACCTAAATTTCTGAAAGAGATCCTTGGGCCAACACTCGCCGGATTTAATCGAGAAAAACGCTGTTCATCACTTGGAACCATTATTGACTCAACGGCAACATCAACTTTTTGCTTAGGGGCAGAATATTGAAACAAGTAAGCGGATATATTTTCGACAGCCTGCACATTATCAGTCGCTGTATAAGGTTCCATCTGTAAGGCAATTTGATGGGTACCAACTTTAGTAAATACATCAATAAAATCAGGCTGCTGTAAATCTCCAGGACACCAATATGCGCGGTCATGTACCCAGGTCCCGCCTTGTGGATAAAGTGGATTACCCCCACATTTCTTCCACATATCACGTTTGTCCACAGTCTTTCCATCGAAGGTTAGTTCGCGCCACCGGCTACAGAATTCGCTACAGCCACGTGGTTTATCCATACCATGCCCTGTATGCTGAATGCGTATTCGGCTCAATGCTGCTCCCGCACTCGAGGTATATGTTATTGGCAGTAGATTTTCTGCTATCTTTTCGTTGACATCCCCATATTTATAGGCTTTATTCCACAGCGTTGTTATTCCCAATGGGGTAACAACTGGTGGACCTGATAAAATTTCAAAATCTACGGTAAGTGCCCATCCCACAGTCTTGTCCTCAAAACCAGAATGAGTATAGACAATTTCCACGCTATCCCTTAAGAAAGGAGCAAAATCAGTTACATCGACCTGCCACTTCCAACTCCATCCCTTATTGTAAATACTACCATATGGCGTAAGCATTCTTCCTAATTCATAATTTAGTGCTGGTCCATTTTTCCCTCCTTTACGACGTAATACGATGTGATCCAAATAGTCCCAATGCGCCGTGCGCAAACTATCCGGGCTCCCCAGCGTAACAAACATAGTAACCTTTCGTATAGGATAATTTTCTTTTGGAAATACTCCCCAAGCCGGGTAAGAATTCTCGCCTTTCTGTGCATCACATAGAATGGTTTTCCGTTGATGTGTAACGACGTGGCTTTTTGTGCCTTGTTGTGCAAAAACATGATGGCAGATAAAAAAGCAAAATAGGGTTAGTATAGGTCTTATATTCATTATTTAAATATTATCCATAAAACAATACAAAGATAGATGTAATCTTGCCAGCAGCGAAAAAAAGGAAATGCGATAAAAAGGAAATACATGCAATCATAAAAAAAGCATCAATCTTGTTAAGATTGATGCTTTTAGTAGCGGGGAGCAGAATCGAACTGCCGACCTTTGGGTTATGAATCCAACGCTCTAACCATCTGAGCTACCCCGCCGTTTCGGTATGCAAATATACCACTTCGTATGTCAATTCAAAAGATTTTTTTATTTTTTTACTGATTCTGGCCTATTTAAAACTTGTATTAAACACAACAAACTCATTTTTAACTTAATAAATTTAGCATTGAAAAATAGAAAATGAACTTAAAAAAATTGACAGCCCAAAAAACAACATGTTTATTAAAAAACGGGAGCAACTTTTTACAAAAAAAATTGCAATAACAAAATAAATATGTATTATTACAAATAATAAGTTGATGCAATAAAAAGCAATTTTGGAAGAGATTTGTAGCGGGGAGCAGAATCGAACTGCCGACCTTTGGGTTATGAATCCAACGCTCTAACCATCTGAGCTACCCCGCCATTTTTGGGAATGCAAATATAGCTTATTTTTGATTTAAACAAACTAAAATTTAAAAAAACATTTTTATGGCAGATAAAATAAAATTCCAACTAGAATATATCATCAACTCTTCACCTAGAATTTTATTTCCGTATTTGCAAGAACCAAACGAATTGGCACAATGGTTTGCAGATGATGTAAACTATAAAGACACCGTTTATACTTTCATTTGGGATGATGAACCTCACCGAGCAAAAATTGTAGCATCAAAAGAAAATAAATCTGTACGCTTTAAATGGCTAGATGATGATCCCTATTATTTCGATCTGGAGATCGATCAAGACGAGCTAACGAATGATGTTGCTCTTAAGATAACAGATTACGCTAAAGAAGAAGACCTTGAAAATAGAAAGTTAATTTGGAAAAATTCAATAGTCTATCTTCAAAGTGTTATAGGTGCATAAAAAAGCCTATCTTTGCAATATATTTCCACTAGGGGCTCCAGCAGGAGCTTCTTAGTTGGGAGATGCCTTAATGTAAAGGCATCAATTTGCTTTGCGTCACGGATGAAAAAGGTTCATTTACTTATTCTTCAAGCTTTCATAAAACCATTTATTGTCACATTCTTTATTGTGATGTTTGTCTTATTGATGCTTTTCCTATTCAAGTACATTGATGATTTGATTGGAAAAGGATTTGAATGGTATACCATCATGGAGCTAATTGGATATCAATGCGTTGTTCAAATCCAAATGGCAATGCCTTTATCCATGCTCCTTTCCTCCATTATGACTTTCGGAAATCTGGGTGAAAGCTATGAATTAGTTGCAATCAAGGCTGCAGGCGTATCTTTACGTAAAGCAATGACCCCGCTATTTATACTCGTTGCAATTTTCGCAACAAGTTCTTTTCTGTTCTCCGATTATATTCTCCCCGTAGTGAACCTAAAAATGGGTACGCTACTTACTGATGTACGTAATAAAAAGGCAGATTTCCTCATCAAACCCGGAATCTTTAACAACACCATTCCAGGTTACTCAATCCGCGCTAGAGGAAAAAACAAAGCGGGAACAATTCTCTATGACTTGATGATCTATGATCATCGTGGCGGTAATACAGCCAATAATGTACTTATGGCCAAAGAAGGGTATATCTATAACTCTCCTGACAACAATTATATGATCCTTAAACTTAAGGATGGTATCCGCTACGAGGAAGCACGGACTAAAAACTCCAAGACCTACGATCCACGCCAGCAATTTACGCGGTTTAAGTTTAAGGAAACAGAGCAAAAGTTTGATATGGGAAGTTTTCAACAGGGTAAAACTGACGAAAACCTCTTCAAGAGCCACCATGCCATGTTAAACCTGAAACAGTTAGACATGTACATCGATTCCAATTATATCAAAATAGACAGCATGGGAAAGGCAATCGTCCGTACATTAGACACCCGATATAATATCTATTCGAAATATTTTAGTGTGAATCAACCCGGACAGCCAAAGGTCAAAGAGGCTAAGATCAAACCTTTTAAAAATTTGCTTACCGATCTCGTTCCACAAGAACAACGAGCACAAATCACTATGAATGCGCTGAACCAGTTGAATTATTTAAAGGAAGATCTAAACGGCCGTACACTTGAATTTAAAGATTACAAATCGAAAGATATCCGTTATCGTATTGAATGGCATCGCAAGTTTACCCTAGCTGTCTCCTGTCTCTTACTATTTGCAATTGGAGCTCCACTAGGAGCCATTATCAGAAAAGGTGGACTTGGTCTTCCTGTGGTGATGGCCATCATTTTCTTTCTGATCTATCACATTATCTCTACAGTAGCAGAAAAAACAGCTAAAGATGGTGCCATATCATCAGCCGTTGGCATGTGGATGGCCATTATTGTCTTAACACCATTGGCCGCTTTTCTAACATACAAGTCAACGACAGATTCCGCGTTATTTGATATTGATCAATATAAATTAAAAGTAGAAGCCGCTTGGAAATGGATTAAGGAAAAGCTTGCAAAAAAGAATAAATTGAAAGAATCACATTAGATTGTGACAACGCTATTATAAATAAATTTAGATTCTACACTAACTTTGTACCAATTACAATATATCAATAAATGGATTTCAAATTAAACACGATCGAAGAAGCGATCGCTGATATACAAGCAGGAAAAGTAGTAATCGTCGTGGATGACGAAGATCGCGAAAATGAAGGAGACTTTGTCACAGCTGCCCGCAATGCAACTCCCGAAATCATCAACTTTATGGCGACTCATGGTCGTGGACTAGTGTGTGCCCCAATTACAAAAGAAAGAGCAGATGCATTACATCTGGATCTAATGGTGGGACAGAATACAGCAGTATATGAAACAAACTTTACAGTTTCCATTGACTTACAGGGATACGGTTGTACAACCGGAATTTCTGCGTCAGACCGCTCGAAAACAATTAAAGCAATGATTGATCCTAATATTCATTATGAAGAATTAGGTAGACCAGGACATATTTTCCCGCTAATAGCAAAAGATGGTGGCGTATTACGTCGCACAGGACACACTGAAGCTACCGTTGACCTTGCTCGATTAGCAGGATTTGAACCAGCAGGTGTATTGGTTGAGATTCTAAAAGAAGATGGTGAAATGGCCAGACTTCCAGAACTAATAGAGGTTGCTAAAAAATTTGATTTAAAGATCGTTAGTATTGAAGATCTAATTGAATACCGTCTTAAGCACGATTCTTTAATCAATGAAGAAGTCACTGTTAATATGCCAACGCAATTTGGTGATTTTAAGATGAAAGCCTTTACACAAAAAGACACTGGCGAACAACATTTAGCGCTTTACAAAGGGGAGTGGAATGAAGATGAGCCTATTTTGGTGCGGGTGCACAGCTCTTGTGTTACGGGTGATATTTTTGGTTCTTGCCGTTGTGACTGTGGTCCTCAACTGCACAAAGCAATGGAAATGATCCAGCAAGAGGGGAAAGGTGTTATTGTCTATATGAATCAAGAAGGTCGCGGTATTGGACTGATCAATAAGCTACATGCTTACAAGTTACAAGAAAATGGCTTGGACACGGTAGATGCCAATGTACAATTAGGATTTAAAGCAGATTTAAGAGACTATGGTGTCGGAGCACAGATTCTTCGAAATCTTGGTGTCACAAAAATGCGTCTTATGTCAAATAATCCGACAAAACGTGCTGGCCTAGTAGGTTATGGTCTTGAAATTATAGAAAATGTACCTATTGAAATAACTGCAAATCCCTTTAACGAAGAGTACTTAAAAACCAAAAGGGATCGTATGGGACATACAATCATGAAAAACCTATAAAAAGGAATTAAAAAAGGCGGTGTTTCCAATAGAAACACCGCCTTTTTTACATGGAGGACTAAACTCGGTTAATGATAAAATCTCTCCCTTTTATGATCTTGTTGTGGCAGTACTTTCAATAAATAGGAGTAACTTTATAATATGGAACAACAAGGGAGATATATCATCTTTTTCGATGGTGATTGCTTGATCTGTAATCGCTTTGTTCAACTATTATTAAGAATAGATCGCAGAAAGAAATTCTTATTTAGTTCTTTGCAGTCTGAATTTGCCCGGACCACACTAACAAATATTCCCAAAAATACTGACTCCATCGTTTTCCTATCTCCAACCGGTATCTATCTCAAAAGTGAAGCTGTTTTAAAGATTTGTAAGCAATTGGGCTTCCCCTACATGACATGTTATTTACTGAAGATTTTACCACTCAAATGGAGAGATACGCTCTATGATTATTTTGCTAAAAATCGCTATCGATGGTTTGGAAAAAATGAGTTTTGTACAATACCGTCAAAATCTGAGCGAGAGAGATTCATTTGAACAAACAACGATCATATTGAAGTGAAGTTTAGTTCAGAAATCTTCTAATTATACTTGTGACAATTAAATTTACATCGATGAAAAATACACTTTTAATTGACAGTGCCTATATCAATGGGAAATTTATCAAGTCAAAACACACCTTTGATGTGGTAAATCCTGCAACAGGGAAAGTTATTGCTTCGTTGCCAGATCTAAAAGTAGCTGACTGTACTAAAGCCATAATTGATGCTGACAAGGCGTGGAAAAGCTGGAAAAACACAACTGTACTGGAACGATGCAACACCGTCCGAAAGTGGTACGATCTTATTCAGCAATATAAAGACGATCTAGCGGAAATCATGACCTTAGAAAGTGGCAAACCCCTTAGCGAATCGAGGGTAGAGGTTGACTACGGTAGTTCCTTCGTAGAATGGTTTTCAGAAGAAGGAAAAAGGGCCTATGGTGAGACGATACCTTCTCAAAAAAAAGGAACTAGAATGCTTACAATTAGGCAAGGGGTCGGAGTTGTTGCTGCAATTACACCCTGGAATTTCCCCTTAGCGATGATCACCCGAAAGGTTGCTCCAGCTTTGGTATCTGGTTGTACCATTGTGCTAAAACCGGCATCTCAAACACCATTTTCTGCTATAGCTTTGGCTAAACTGGCTGAAGATGCTGGGATTCCAAAAGGCGTTTTTAATGTGATTACTGGAAAAGATAGTGCTGGTATCGGCAAAGAACTCGCTACGAACAACCTCATACGAAAACTATCTTTCACAGGCTCAACCGAAGTCGGAAAAACACTCATAGAACAATCAGCCTCTAACATTAAAAAAGTGTCTATGGAGCTTGGTGGTAATGCTCCTTTTTTGGTTTTTAACGATGCGGATATTGATGCTGCAGTCGAAGGAGCTATTGCCGGAAAATTTAGAAACTCAGGGCAAACTTGCGTTTCCATCAATAGGTTTCTAATCCAAGAAGAAGTCTATGATGAGTTTTCGATGAAACTTAGCCATGCTGTCAGTAAATTGAAAGTTGGCAATGGACTTGACAAAGGCGTCCAGGTAGGTCCATTAATCAATACAAAAGGGCTAGAAAAAGTGCAGCATCATGTGCAAGACGCGTTAAATCATGGTGCCGAATTGGCTACAGGAGGAAAGGTCATCAAAGACCTATTTTTCCAACCAACTGTCCTGACCAACGTCCCGAAAGAAGCACTTATATTCCGCGAGGAGACTTTTGGTCCTATTTGCGCTCTTTTCAGTTTCAAAACAGAAGATGATGGAATAGCAATGGCCAACGCTACTGAATTTGGCCTAGCCTCCTATTTCTATAGTACAAATATAAATCGCTGTTTTCGTGTTGCTGAACAGCTAGAAGCTGGCATGGTAGGTATTAACACAGGTCTTATTTCAAATGCAGCAGCTCCTTTTGGTGGAGTAAAACAATCTGGTGTAGGTCGTGAAGGTTCTAAACACGGTTTGGATGAATATATGGAATTAAAATATATCTGCTTCGGCGGTGAATAAAAAAGGAGCAAAATGCTCCTTTTATTTTTTTAAAAAATCCACTAGCTTCTCCCGGGTTGAACTGAACGATAAGGCATCCCCTACTCTCTCATAATGCTGTTTATCCACACAGGTCGGATAAGCATATTTGGCAAAAGCCAGTTTATTATCATCTCGTATAAAAAGTTCCATTAAATCAACAATTTCAGTAACACTTAGGCGCATACTTTTTAATTCCTGAGCAGCTACAGCAAGCCTATCCTGATCGTTTTCCTTCTGATTCAATAGATCGTTCAATCGATTAGAATTCGTCTTATTCATTACTCCGTTATCAGACTGATCATTATCTTCATTTTCAGCATATCCTCTTTGATTCGCTACACCGTCGCGATAAACCTTATCGTCTCCTGATTGCCTATATCGATCATTATTCCATCCTTTGTTATATCCTTCACGATTATTGTCTGGCAAATCGTCACGATCTTCTGATTGTCTGTATCGATCATTACCTTGTTCATTGCGATATCCGTCCCGGTTAGTATAAGGTAAATCCTCACGATAATTACCGTTGTTATACCGATCAACAGGATTCATGGACTCCAAGATAATCCCCCTATTTCCACGTCTGCTACTGACAGAAAATACAACATTCATATATTGTCCATTTCTATTGACAAGTTGCACGCCGCTACCGTTCAACGTTCGTTGCTGCCTATCAGCAAACACAATACGCAGATCATAACGACGACTCGTCAAATTGGGGACCCTGATATCCGTGGAAGCTCTATTGTTATACAAAACGTTGTTGATATAAAGAAAAAATGGAACATCAGTAGAATAGATATTTAATGCTCCTCCAAAAGGTCTGTATCGCTGCGCGAACCCAGCCGTTGCGACAATAAGCAACGAGACCGTCACCAAAATTTTCCTGTACATAATCCGATTCAATTTATAATCTTTCGACTACACAGCATAAAAAAGGATTAAGAAACCAGACGAATTTAACATTTTGTTATGCTTTCTTGTTCCGGTACTTCTTATAAAGTTTTACGGCCATCATTAAAGCGATGGATAAAATTAAGAGCCCCAAAACACCAAATATCCAATTCAGGGCTGACTTTAAGACAACAGTAAAAACAATCGCAAATAATAAAACTGTCGCGACCTCATTAAACAAACGGAGTTTTGTTGAGGTTAATTTGGATTCTTGACGGCTTAATTTGAACATAATCTTCTGGCAGGTAAAATGATAAATTATCATTCCCAGAACGAATGTCAGTTTTACATGCATCCACCCCATGGATAATAAGCCAGGAGAATACCATAACATAACTAGTGCAGAAAAGACTGTGATGTACATCGCAGGAGTAGTAATTACCCACCACAGTAATTTTTCCATCTTACTGAATTCTTTATGCAAAACATCAAATGCTTCCTGACTCTTGTCCTTAGCTTCTGTATGATATATAAAGAGTCGAGGCATATAGAACAGACCTGACATCCAACAAATCACAAAGATAATATGAACTGCTTTTGCATATAAATAGACCATAGGTACAAAAATAAGAAAAGTTAAGAGCAATCAATACGTCCAAACATCAATTGCACAAATCTTACATCCATTATACAAAAGAACACTATCAAAAACACGAGATTGTAGCATGTAACAACAAAAACGACCTGCCAGAGGCAAGTCGTTTTTGTTGTTGAAGTGGATAGCAAACTAATAGCTAAATTTCTTTACAACCTCAATGGCATATTTTACATTATCAAAAGGAATATCCGGCATAATACCATGACCCAAATTGAAAATAAAACCATTTTCACCTCTCATGCGCTCAAATAGTTCGATAATCTTCTTTTTGATAACAGGTTTATCTGCATACAAAACAAATGGATCCAAATTCCCTTGAACAGCAATACCCTGCGGCAGAGATTGTTTAATATTTTTTAAATCTGCATTCCAATCGATAGAAACAACATCAGGTTGCGCTTCGACCATCATTGGTGCAAAAACAGAAGATCCTTTGCAAAAGGAAATGACTGGAATATCCTTACGGTTCAACTTCGCAATAATCTGCTTATTATAATAATGCGAAAAATCACGATAATCATTCCAAGATAAGGCCAAGGCCCAGCTATCAAATAATTGAATTGCATTTACTCCGGCTGCAATCTGCATGTTAAGATATTCAACCGTTACATCTGCAATCTTTTGAAGGATCAGATGTGCTAACTCAGGCTGATTGTTCAACATCAACTTCGTTAACTTAAAATCTTTTGAAGATCCACCTTCAACCAAATAACTTAAAATTGTAAATGGTGCGCCCGCAAAACCAATCAAAGGGATGCGGCTGTCAAGACGTTGTTGAATGACCTTGATTGCATCAGCAACATACTGCAATTTATCCAAACAGTTGGTAGACAAAGCTTCAGCATCCTTTACAGAGCGAACAGGATTAGAAAAACGAGGACCGACACCTTGCTCAAAGGACAGATCCCCTCCCATAGCTTCAGCTGTAACTAAAATATCAGAAAATAAAATAGCGGCATCAATGCCTAGCAAATCTACTGGGAGCATAGTGACATCCGCAGCAATTTCTGGTGTTTTGCACATCTCCAAAAAGGAATATTTATTCTTGATATCCCAATATTCCTTCATAAAGCGTCCAGCTTGACGCATCATCCACACAGGAGGTCTTTCCGTTTGCTGCGAGAACGCAGCTCTAATCAATAAGTCGTTTTGTAAAGTAGTACTCACTATAAATGTTTTGAAATTTCGTTTTCTATTTTTGTAATAATGCTGTTCTGCCTAGCCGTCAGATGTAGCTTATTGGCAACATCAGTATAAGCTCTAGCTCTTTCATAATCCAACTTTCGCAGCGCTATATTTGCTAGATTAATCATAACCATACCCTTTTCATTATCTTTTTTCCAAGGCAGACGCGAAGCTAGCTGAAAATGATATTCAGCCTCATCGACGCGTTCCTCTTTAAGCGCAATGTTTCCCATCATAAATTCATAGAAATTGCGCCTGCCTTTACGAAGTGCATCCGGATTCTTTATCTCAGCAAGTAAGTTTTTTGCCTTTTCATAATCTTGTCTATGAAAAGCCTGCGTTGCCAAAAAAACGGACCCTTCTCTAAAATGACTCCAAATCAAGTAGCCTATTCCACCCGCTATCAGCACAGCAGTTTGATAATGCCCCTGGTATAAGCCATAGCCTAAAAATAATGCAGCAATAAAAATAACGGCTATTCTAGCCTTGATTGTCATCATCTCTTTCTACCTATGCGTTATTGTCGGTAAACTTATAACCAACACCTCTGATAGAATGGAAATAAATCGGATGCTTTTGATCTGGTTCGAAATATTTTCGGAAGGTTAAGATAAAATTGTCGATGGTACGCGTAGATGGATAAACATCGTAATTCCATACGGTCTCCAATATTTGTTCCCGTGATACTGCCTCATTACGTCGTTCAATCAACAGTTTCAACAGCATAGTCTCCTTCTTTGTCAAAGAAGTGATCGTGCCATCCGCATGATGTAGCTCATACGAATTAAAATAGATCGTTTTATCACCGATTTGATAAGAATTTAGTTCTTTCAAATCATCCGGTTTCATGCCACGACGCACCAAATTTCCAACGCGAAGGATCAATTCTTCTAAGTTGAAAGGTTTTACCAAATAATCATCCGCCCCTTTCTTAAGACCCGTAATTCGATCCTCACTGCTATTTTTCGCAGTTAAAAACATGATAGGAACTTCAGTGTTTTGCAGTCGAATAGTTTCAGCTACTTGGAATCCATCTATTTCGGGAATCATCACATCCAAAACCACCAAGTTGAAACGTTCCTCCTTGAAGACTTTTAGTGCTTTTTTTCCATCGGTAGCCGTAGTAACACGGTAACCTTCCATTTCGAGATTCAACTTGATAGCTTCTAACAAGTGTTCTTCATCTTCGACAAGTAATATTCTTTGTTTACTTTGCATTTCTTTCAAATGTTACTTCAAAAATACTCCCTTTAGGAGTGTTATCTTTAACTTTTATGGTCGCGTCGTGCTTCTGCAATACGGTTTTCACGATATATAACCCCAAACCTGTACCTTTGGTTTTTCGTGTTGCCTCACTTCCCACGCGATAAAACTTATTAAAGATAAGTTTTTTCTCTTCATCACTGATACCGATACCATGGTCAGCAACAGAAAAAATTATTTTATTATTCTCCGTATATAATTTCACATCCACCATAGCACATGCCGGTGAATACTTAATGGCATTTTCTATCAGATTAGTAACCACATTACTAATCGCAAACTTATCAGCATGAATAATGATATCCGACTCCAAATAAGGTTTCAAGACTTGCGAACTACAGGAATTCTTTTGAAGTCTATCCACAACCTGTTCTACCAAAGCAGTAAAATTAAAATCCTCTTTCGGCATACTGTAGTTACGGCTGTCCAACTTGGTTGTCATCAATACATTTTCAACCAGATCATCCAAACGCTCGATATCCTTCAGCGAATTTCTCAAGAACGTTTGTTGTTGCTCCTTGTCAAGATCACGTCTCAAAATCGTTTGAATATACAATTTGACAGAAGCCAACGGCGATTTAAGTTCATGTGTGATAGCCAAAAGAAAGTTCTGCTGTTGCTGCAACAGTTTCTGCTCCCTTTCAACCAGTCGCTTCAATCGCCATGCACCCCACAAGAAAATAATCAAGAAGAATATTCCCTCCCCTATGATCATGTTCTTTTTACTCGGATCAAAACGAATAAACATCACCCCCCACCATATCAGTTGCATAACCGCATAGAACAATAGAAAATAAAAGAGTAACAGCGCTTTCTTCATGTGACAAAAATAGGTATTCACCTATGTATTCGGAAATATCCGGAGGATTATGACACAAAGAAGAAAATTAACCGATTCGCAATAAGACTAAAATCACCAAACAGACTCATATAAACCATCGGAGACCCGATAGCGCTAAAAGTGACCTTTAATTTCATCACTAGCTAACCCAACTGACTTGGAATTTAAAATTAATTTGTTTTAATTTTGTATATGTTTAATCACGAGAAAAAAGACATTTTCTTCGACCTGGATCATACCATATGGGATTTTGATAAAAATGCCGAAGAAAGTCTGCACGAGTTATATTTTAAATACAAGTTTGATCACTTGTTCAATCAAGAGTCATCCACTCGTTTTATAGAAACTTATACGGTTAACAATCATCGCCTTTGGGGGCTCTATCATCACGGAAAGATATCAAAACCAGAACTCAGGAAAGCACGCTTTGCCGACACCTTTACTGAGCTCGGTGTCGATCCGGAGTTGTTTCCTGAAGAATTCGAACTGGAATACCTCGCTATCTGTCCAAAAAAAACAAATCTGTTTCCACATGCACATGAAACCTTGGCTTATTTGGGTGACAGATACAATCTTCACCTGATATCGAATGGTTTTAAAGAGGCCTGTGAGACCAAACTGGAAAAGAGCAACCTCAGCAAATATTTCAAACATATTTTTATTTCGGAAGTCATCGGCGTGAATAAACCGGACCCCCGAATATTTGAGTTCGCTATGACGACTGCTCAAGCTCGGGCGCAGCAATCACTGATGATTGGAGATAACCTGGATGCCGACATCCGTGGAGCCGTAAATGTAGGCATGGATGCCATTTTCTTTAACCCAAATGTTATTGAAAAACCGGACGATGTATCACATATGATTATCGACTTAAAAGAGTTACAATCGATACTATAGCAAATAGAAAAAGCAGCTTAAAGCTGCTTTTTCTATTTTAGAACCTTAACGGTAATATTCTTAAACCAGACATCATTTCCATGATCCTGAAGACCGATAAGCCCTGATTTGCTATCGCCACCAACATGGCTCAACAATTCAAAAGCCAAAGGCCATTTTTCTTCACTGAATTTACTTTTTTGCAATAAATCAATCCACGACTTATCCCATAATGTATATTCAACAACCTTTACACCATTTTGAAAATGCTCGACCTTGCCATTGTTTACTCTGATCTTAACCTTATTCCACTCGCCATACGGTTTACCATTCTGCGGCTTGGCAGGAATCATATCGTACAATGAAGTCGATTTACGGTTTCCATCTACCCCCATTTTAGCATCAGGATGGTTTTCATTGTCCAGGACCTGGCATTCTGGAGACGAGATATAAATCGGCTGTCCTTCCACTTCCTTCGCTAAAAAGAAGATACCCGAATTTGCTCCTTTAGCAACTTTCCATTCCATCTCCAATTCGAAATTCTTAAAATCATGAGCAAAGACCAAATCTCCGCCTTCTTCTTTACCAACATTAGCTTGGCTATCAAATTTGATCGCCCCCTCATTAATTACCCATCTTTTCGGGACTACGGTCTTATCATATCCTCTCCAGCCTTCCAGCGAAGTACCATCAAAAATAACATAGGCTCCAGCTTTATTCTTTTTAAATTTCTTGATATCTACACGAGGTAAATCTAAGATTTTGTAAGCAGGAACCTCTTTTTTTGCTTGCGCTACGGCAGTATTAAGATGTGCTGAAAAAGCAATCACCGATACCGCAAGAACTGTTTTTAATAACTTCATTCTTTTTAGTTTTAGGTTTGTTTTAAAATTAAATTTAAGCATTTGAGTGTATAAAGAGGAATATTTTTTAATATTCCTCTCCACCGCCCATTTCATTTGTATTTGACTCTTTCTTCTTTGATTTGTTTAAATCTTGGCTACCAAACCGATAGGAAAGTGATAAAGTTACCATCCGCTTCATCCAACGGTGCTCAAAATTGGATATAAGTTGAGAGGTTTCTGTCACACCATTCATTTTCCGCGAATTAAATACATCTCTAACATTCAACATAATTGAAGCTTTCTTCTTAAACACATCTTTTTTCAAGGCCAGATCCATACCTTTCATTGCATTCATCTGTCCCTGAGCCATTACACGGGAAGAATTATACTCGCCGCGCACTTGTGCAGAAAATGTTGGCGTAAAACGATAATTAGCGGTCAGATTAGCATTATAAGCGAAATCCTTTCGTTCTTTAATATCATAGTCCGGGTTTGCATTATACTGAATGTGGATCAAATTGAGATTAAATGTAAAGTCAAAATCCTTCGTTGCGTTGATCTTTGAAATAAACTCAAAACCCGAAAGATTACGACTGGTCATATTCTCCCATCTACTGTATGTTCTTCCATCCTCTATCTTGTAAACAAATGGCTGAATAACCTCACTTGCGTGATTGAAATAAGCCGAAGATATGAGGTTTACTTTACCAAAGGTTTTGGCAAAGCTCATTTCCAAACTGTGCACATCTTCCGGTTTCAGATTCGGATTTCCCTGACGATAATTCAAATCATCGGATACGTTTAAAAATGGGTTAACTTGCCAACCACGAGCCCGTTGAACACGGCGCGAGTAGCTAAATTGAACTTTATCCCCATTTTCACCAACATCGTAGGTTAAAAACAGTGTTGGATATAACCTGAAAAATTTCTGTTTAGCATTGGATTCCGTTTCCACAGCAGCTGGATCCTTGGAGAAATAGGTAGACTTCAGCTCAAATTGTTCTCCACGTAGTCCGATTTGATAGCCAATTTTATCCGTTAATTTATTTTGATAATTCGCATAGATCGCATGGACTGTACTCGTGAAATCAAAATCGTTGCTGATTCTATAATCTGGCACATAGTTACCTATAGAATCGAGTGATCTGGAAAACTGGGTATCAAATGACTTTCTGATTTGAGAACGGTAACCCGCCTCAAATTTGCTTACTTCAGAGAAAGGTAAAACATAATCTAATTGAAGGTTGATATTCTTGCCATCCTCAGACGTAACATTCTTCCGTGAAGTGGCCTTCCGTCCATCGGTATAATTTTGAGAAAAATCATTTGTACCATCTTCCTTGTCTCTTCCATAACTTGCATTCCCCGTCAACTCCTCTCCTTCTCGCTTAAATTGATGTTTAAAATCAGCATTTAATTCATAACCCAGATCGTCCTCAAATTGCGTTGAATTTCGAACACTCGTTCCTGTCATCTGCGATTGCTTAAAGAACTCATAATTCAAGCCCTCTATTCGCTTGTTATCACGTATACTTAAATTACCCGAAAAACTCAATGAAGTTCGATCTGACATATTATAATCAAACCCAGCTTTTACCGTATGGCTATTGCCCTTTCTTGACGATTCGGATTCGCTATAATTACGCGTGCTATCACCAAAAAACGTGTTGTCCGTTTTCCCACTTCCCAACATGTTTCGTTTATTGAAGTTATAGGATCCGAAGTAATTGAATTTCCGATCACGATAATTCAATGTTATACCAGCCATATAATTATCATAAGAACCAGCGGATGTATTTATCGATCCGTTCAGCCCTGTTCGAATATTTTTCTTTAAAACAATATTGATAATCCCAGTTTGGCCCTCTGCATCATATTTAGAGGATGGATTTGTGATGACTTCAACTTTTTCAATTGAATTGGCAGGTAGACTCTGAAGCAAAGAAGTTACATCATTTCCTGCTAAAGCAGACTCCCGGCCGTCGATTAAAATCTTCACACTACTTGATCCACGCAAACTGACCGATCCATCCTGATCAACTTGCAAAGTGGGAACATTAGCAAGCACATCAGTCGCTGTTCCACCCGCGCTGACCAAACTCTCACCTACATTGAAGATTTTACGGTCTATACCAATCTGCATGGCTGGAGCTCGTCCTTCAATAACAACTTCATTCAACATATTACCCGTAGGTTTCAAAGCAATTCGACCTAAGTCCTTACTTTTACCCCCTAAGACCGCTATACTATCTATAGTTTGTGTCTCGTAGCCAACATAAGTGATACGGACAATATATTTACCAGGTTTAATATCAGACAACAAAAGGAATCCTTGGGATACAGACTGTCCCCCCTTAACAAGAACGTTACTATGGGCGTCCAAGAGCGCGACACTAGCCGATGAAATAGGTTTAGAGGTTTCGCTATCAACTAAAATAGCTTTGATTTGACCTGTTTGAGCAAAAAGGACAACAGGTAAAAAGAATACAAATAAGAAAGATTTAAACGATTTAGCGTAAAAAAACATGCTTCAGCTTAGTTTATAAGTTATAGTGCAAAGAAAACTAAAACTTATAGACAAAATTGAAGCGTAACCATATTATTACGGTAACAAATGAATAGTAAATTACTCCACAGAAACAGTCAATCCCTCGGCTTTCAGAATTTTACGATAGATTTCCATCTCCGTATAGGTGCCTTCCAATACAGCACATTTCCCCTCAGTGTGTACTTTCCAGGCAATCTTCTCAGCTTGCTTCTCGGTATATTGTAAATGATAGATGAGACAATGAATCACATGTTCAAACGTATTGGTTTCATCATTCCACAAAATGAGTCGATTAGACTCTTTCACAGAGGCTAATATCTCTTCTAACGTAAAGGTTTCTTCAGCAGTTTGGGTACCCATGCTGCAAAAATAGAATATTTTTTTCTAAATTAACGATAATATAAAAGGGAAGAATACAATCAATTAGAGGAATTTATTATGTTACAGTCAAAAATTGCAGGAATTGGCTATTACGTTCCAAAAAACGTATATACCAATAATGACCTAACACGCTTTATGGATACCAGTGACGAATGGATTCAAGAACGAACTGGCATTAAAGAACGTAGATATGCAGACCGAATAGGCGAAACCACCACCAATATGGGGGTCGAAGCCGCTAAAATTGCCATCGAACGAGCCCATATTACACCTGAAGATGTCGACTTCATCATCTTTGCCACCTTATCGCCAGATTATTATTTCCCGGGCTGCGCCGTTCTACTGCAACGGGAAATGAAGATGAAGGAGGTCGGGGCACTGGATATTAGAAACCAATGTTCAGGTTTTATATATGCACTTTCTATTGCCGATCAATTTGTCAAAACAGGGATGTACAAAAATGTGCTAGTGGTTGGTTCGGAGAAACACTCTTTTGCACTTGACTTTTCTACGAGAGGACGAGCCGTTTCTGTTATTTTCGGCGATGGTGCCGGAGCAGTGGTTGTGCAACCCACAACCGAAAACGGCAAAGGAATCCTGAGCACGCACTTACATTCAGACGGAGACGATGCCGAAAAGCTAGCTATGTATTATCCCGGTGCATCCAGTGGAATTTGGCTGGATAAAATGCCCGATTGGCCGGACCAAGAATTGGGGGGATTATTGATGACCAAGGAGATGCTCGAAGATG
Source organism: Sphingobacterium sp. 40-24 (assembly GCF_001899705.1). Classification (NCBI taxonomy): domain Bacteria; kingdom Pseudomonadati; phylum Bacteroidota; class Sphingobacteriia; order Sphingobacteriales; family Sphingobacteriaceae; genus Sphingobacterium; species Sphingobacterium sp. 40-24. The sequence goes on from NZ_MKWH01000037.1 coordinate 191,264, forward strand.
GGACTGCGTTTCCAAATATGGATGGACAGGCCGTCTTCAAAAAAGCTGTTGTCAAATTCCCTGAGGTTATTCATGAAGCGCTAGCAAAAAATAATTTAAAAACTAATGATATCGATTTATTAATTCCACATCAGGCCAATCTTCGCATTTCGCAATTTGTACAGAAAACACTTGGATTAAGGGAGGATCAGGTATTCAACAATATTCAGAAATATGGTAATACCACTGCAGCCTCTGTACCGATAGCACTATGCGAGGCTTGGGAAGAAGGAAAGATTAAAGACGGTGATCTCGTATGTTTGGCAGCTTTTGGAGCAGGATTTACGTGGGGTTCAGCCTTAATTCGATGGTAAAAAATAGCATATATAAAAAAGGTGATAATCTTTCGATTATCACCTTTTTTATATATTTCCAAATAAAGGATTATCCGTTTGATAATGCTGCTGCACCAGATACGATCTCCGTCAATTCTGTTGTAATTGCAGCTTGACGTGCCTGGTTGTAAGATAGCTTCAGTGATTTGATTAAGTCACCGGCATTCTCTGTAGCTTTATCCATTGCCGTCATACGTGCTCCATGCTCAGAAGCATTCGAGTCTAAAACAGCTTTGTATAATTGAATCTTGATTGCTTTAGGAATCAATTCCTCGATAATCTTCTCTTTGGAAGGCTCGATGATATAATCCACCTCAGCTTCTATTTTTGCTTTATGCGTATGTTGTTTGTTTTCTTCCGCAGGTAATAATGGTAAAATCTGTTCTGCAGTCAACTCTTGAACTGCAGCATTTTTGAACTGATTATAAACCACTTCAACACGATCAAAATTACCTTCTTTGAATTGCTCCATGATAAATTCAGTCACCACAGATACAGAACCAAAATTTAAATCAGAAAACAAATCAGAGTGATTAGCTACCACATTGAAGTTACGTTTCGAGTAGAAGTCATAACCCTTTTTACCAATACCAATGATACTCAAATTGCCCTTAGCATGTTGCTCAGCATATTTGTTAAAGATCAAGTTATTAGTCGTTTTGATAACATTTGCGTTGAATGCTCCAGCCAAACCTCTATTAGAAGAAACAACAACGATTAATACCTTATTTGGCTCGCGATCCACTGTAAAAGGAGAGTTACTTCCCTCAACACTCGCAGAAACATCCGCCAAAATATCTCTTAGTTTATTCGCATATGGGCGCAATTGTAAGATAGCGTTAGTAGCGCGCTTCAATTTAGCAGCCGAAACCATTTTCATAGCTTTCGTGATCTGCTGTGTTGATGATACCGAGGTAATCCGGTTTCTTACTTCTTTTAAATTTGCCATATTTGTTTTAAGTATTAAGTACCTAGTATTGAGTATTGAGCCTAGTCAATAGACTCAATACCAAATACTCATTACTATTAATATTTTGATGCTAAATCCTTAGCTACTGTTTCTAACACTGCAGTTAATTCATCGGAGAACTTATTCGCTTTGAAAGCTGACAATACTTCTGGATGACGTTGTTCCAATTGAGTCAAGAATTCTTCTTCAAATTCTCTCACTTTATTTACAGGAACATTACGCAATAAACCTTTAGTTCCGATATAAATAATCGCAACTTGTTTCTCTACAGAAACTGGAGAATATTGACCTTGTTTCAAGATCTCAACGTTACGAACACCTTTATCCAAGACAGATTTAGTAGCAGCATCTAGATCAGAACCGAATTTCGCAAAAGCTTCCAATTCACGGTACTGAGCTTGATCTAACTTTAATGTACCAGATACCTTTTTCATCGGTTTGATCTGCGCATTACCACCTACACGAGATACAGAGATACCTACGTTGATCGCTGGACGAATACCTGCGTTAAACAAGTTAGACTCCAAGAAAATCTGACCGTCTGTAATTGAAATTACGTTGGTTGGGATATATGCAGAAACGTCACCAGCTTGGGTTTCAATGATCGGAAGGGCAGTTAATGAGCCACCGCCTTTGACCAAGTGTTTGATCGATTCAGGTAGATCATTCATGTTGCGCGCGATATCATCTGAAGAGTTGATTTTCGCTGCACGCTCCAACAAACGACTGTGTAGATAAAATACGTCACCTGGGTATGCTTCGCGGCCCGGTGGACGACGTAACAATAATGAAACCTCACGGTAAGCTACAGCTTGCTTAGACAAATCATCATAAACGATCAATGCTGGACGACCTGTATCACGGAAAAACTCACCGATAGCAGCACCTGACATTGGTGCATAAAACTGAAGTGGAGCTGGATCAGCAGCAGATGCAGCCACAACTACTGTATAAGCCATAGCACCTCTTTCCTCCAATGTACGCACGATATTCGCAACTGTAGAATTCTTTTGACCTACGGCAACGTAGATACAAAATACAGGTTCTCCTGCATCATAGAATTCTTTTTGGTTCAAGATTGTATCGATACAAACAGCTGTTTTACCTGTCTGACGGTCACCAATAACCAACTCACGTTGACCACGACCTACTGGAATCATTGCATCGATCGCTTTAATACCTGTTTGTAATGGTTCAGTTACCGGTTGACGGTAGATAACACCCGGAGCTTTACGCTCGATAGGCATTTCATACAAATCACCTTGAATAGGTCCTTTACCATCGATTGGTTGACCTAAAGTATTTACAACACGTCCCAACAAGCCTTCACCAACTTTGATGGATGCAATACGGTTGGTACGTTTAATAGTATCTCCTTCTTTGATCTCATCCGAAGGACCTAAAAGTACAACACCAACGTTGTCTTCTTCTAAGTTTAATACAATACCTTGTAATCCGTTATCAAATTCAACCAACTCACCGGACTGAACTTTAGTTAAGCCGTAAATACGAGCAATACCGTCACCTACAGCAAGTACGGTACCCACTTCCTCTAGTTCGGCTTCTGATTTAAAGCCCGACAATTGCTCTCTTAGAATTGCCGAAACTTCATCTGGTCTTACCTCTATCATTTTAATTATTATAAGGGGTTTTTTGATTTATTTTACTTCAAGTATCAGAACAAATTAATTATTCTGATTCAAATATCTTTCCAATTTATTCAACTTACCAGCAATACTTGCATCAATTTGGCGATCGCCGATATTGACTACAAATCCACCGATCAAACTATGATCAACTTTATTGATCAATATCACTTGAGCGTTGGTTTCCTTCGCAAGTACATCTTTCATCGCTGCCAAATTAGCTTCAGAAAGTGGCGCTGCAGATGTAACTGTAGCTTTCACAATTCCTTTTACCTCGTTATACTCACGAATAAATTCTTGAGCAGTGGCATATACAATCTCGCCACGACCTTTGTTGATCATGATCTTAAAGAATGCCAAGATATTGGGATTGATCTTATCTTTAAATAGCGCATCCAATATGTTTTTCTTCTTGTCCAAAGGAACAATAGGATTGGCAAAAACAGCTTGCAATTCTGTACTGGATTTTAAAACAGCAATGAATGAATCCATATCCGCCTTGACTGTCTCCAGTGAGCCTTGCTCGCTAGCCAAGTCAATTAATGACTTAGCGTATCTTGATGCTACTTTAAATACTGACATAATTCTATTTCGTAATTTGAGTGACCGGATTAGTTCAATTTAACGTCATTAAGCAAATCTGCTACTAGAGCTTCTTGCTTTCCTTGGTCCTCAAATTCTTTGTTTAACACTTTACGAGCAATATCCAAAGACAAAGAAGAAACCTGAGACTTAACCTCAGCCAAAGCTTTGTTCTTTTGTTCGTTGATCTCGATTTTTGCTTGTGCAATCAATTTTGCACCTTCAGCCTGTGCTTGTGTTTTTGCCTCAGTTACAATCTTATCTTTAAGTTCTTTTGCTTCCTTAAGGATAACATCGCGTTCTGCGCGAGCTTCTTTTAGTAATTGTTCGTTCTCATTTGTTAAACGAGCCATTTCTAATTTCGCTTTTTCAGCAGCCTCTAAAGCACCTGCAATACCTTTTTCACGTTCGTCTAGGGCATCAACAATTGGTTTCCAAGCGAATTTACCTAATAAAAAGATAATAACCACAAGGACGATGACCATCCAAAAAAACAAACCGTACGAAAACGAATGTATTAATTTATCCATTGTTATACTATATAATGATAATTCTTATTTTTTAAGATTCAGGAATAATATAACCTGCAACCAACCGTTGCAGGTTATATTATAAAACCGTTGTGACTATTTACCTAATAATAAAGCACCGAATGCTAAACCTTCAAGTAAGGCACCAATGATAATCATTGCAGTTTGGATTTTAGATGCTGCTTCTGGTTGACGAGCGATAGCTTCCATTGCAGAACCACCAATTTTACCTAAACCTAAACCTGCACCGATAACGATTAAACCGGCTCCAATTAAATTGTACATAATGTATGATTTGAATAATTAAAAAATTTACTAATTAATGATCGTGATGTTCTTCAACAGCCATACCGATAAATAAGGATGACAACATCGTAAAAATAAATGCTTGTAAGAATGCTACCAATAATTCGATAACCATCAAGAAGATTGTCAAGAACATGGAAACACCGATACTACCCACTACAGTCAATTGGTGTTGCAATAAATAAACAATTGCAATCAGTCCCATTACGACAGTGTGACCAGCTGTAATATTTGCAAACAAACGTACCATCAACGAAAATGGTTTTGTAAACAATCCCAATACTTCAATTGGTGCTAAAACAAATTTAAATGGAACCGGAACACCTGGCATCCAAAAAATATGCTTCCAGTAGTTTGCGTTTGCTTTGATATTGACAATTAAGAATGTAAAAAGAGCCAAACATAAAGTTACTGTGATGTTTCCTGTAACGTTAAACCCTAGTGGTGTCAAACCAACCAAATTCAAAATCCAGATCAAAAAGAATACAGACAATAAATAAGGCATGAATTCCTTGTAACGATGACCAATGTTTGGAATAGCCATCTCATCACGTACATAGATAACCAAAGGCTCCAATACACGTCCAACACCTTTTGGCAAATTGTTAGCACCTTTTTTATACGTTTTAGCCAAACTAATAAATGCCCAAAACATTAAAAATGCAGCCAAAAACAAACCGACAACACTTTTAGTGATCGAGAAATCTAAAGGCATCGCTACAGATGGATGAAAATCAACAGCATCATGAATTTCATGAGAACCAATCACATAAGAAGTTTCAAATTCCTTTTTCTCTTCTTTTCCATCTTCATTTATAGTCATAACATAACTACCATCAGCATTTTTACGATACTCATGACCAGCCAAATTACCGGCAGCATCAGTCTTATAAATTTTTCCGTGGTACAATGCATAATACTGACCGTCAACCTCAGCAACTTTATTACCGTGATCGAATGCCGAAGCCATAAAAACTTTCAAGCCATTATCGATCAAAATAACGGGCAATGAAAAACCATAATGTTTACCTGTCTCTTCATCCGAAAAGAAGCTAAAATAATAATCATCTTGTAAGTGATGCTCAATATGGCTATTGATTTCCTCAGCCTGCGATTTTTCTCCGTGTGCATTCTCATTCGCCTTTGTTAAAAATGGCGCAACTGCAAACAGAATAACTGCTAAAAATTGAAGTGTTCTTTTAAGACTCACGATACTACTATTATGTTATTTAAAATTTTTTGCGAAAATACTATATATAAAGCACAAAAGCTACTTTAATATTACATTTTTTTGAAAAAACTATCGTTTTTCTCCCTTAGGATTTGTTTAAAGCCTTGTAAGCAAATATAACATCGTAAAAAAGGAATAAAACGACAACGATCAAATAGTTATATTTTAAAATATCAGCCTGCGGTTTTGCCAACCCATTATGGATGTATACATAATTTAGGACAAACTTTAAAGTCAATAATCCCAAGAAAACAAAACCAACATACTGCGGAAATTTCTGCGAACAGTAACTTATCCCCACCATGATGATAACGGATAATATCAGTTGAAAAATATAAATTTCATACAATGGAAAATGTAGATCTTCCAAGGAATGAATACCATCAAAAGATTTTAATAAAAAGAAATGAACGGCAAAAATCAAAACCGCAACAAAAAATAAAATAAGGGTCTGCTTTATATATACTATCATCTATCGTTTAATCGATTCACTTGTCTAATGACTTGATATAGAGAAATTCCAATCCCGCCAAGGGTACAGATCTTCATCCATAGTTGGTTCTCCGCATGAAACTTACCGTCCAGCCAATCCCCTAATAAATAAAATACATAAATGGTAAAAACCATCTGGGTTGAAATAGTCGTCAGCACAAGCCACTTGTTAGGATCTTTCTTGTCTTCCATAAGCAATCTTAAGGTTATCAATGGGCTTTCAACAAACTATATCACACAATTTGTTACAAATATACGCTATAAATTTTTATTGCCTACAATCCCAAAACTTTTTGTCCAATTTTAATATCCGGATAATCAATATCCACGCCCAAAAGCATCTTAAGTTCCGAAGAGGATTTATCCGGATTTGCACGAATAACACCAAGAATACGATCCAACTTCTCCTGCTCGATCAACTCTGTTGCTTCCACTTCCGTACCAACAAAATTAATTAAATGTCCATATATCGTACCTGCGACCATCCCGCGCTTAACCGCTATATCAGCAATGCTCATACCATCTTTAAACATTTCTAAGGAAATCTCCTTTGTATCCAACTTCTTCGGCCCTTCTTCATCTGCACTTTGCGCAGCCAATTCATCTTTTTCTTTGGTCTTCACACTAGCAGCAACATCGAGCATCGCTGTTTGAAAATCTTCCCGTTTTGAAAGCGTATCAGCAATAAGTAGACAATGTTGCAACTGCTCGCGTTTTCGCTTGTAATCAAGCAATAATGCTTTTAACTCATCAATATATTTCTTCGTACGTTTTCGTATCTGGTACTCCTCAATATGTTTGGTTAAAGCCTCAATCAGATCTACATCCATTTTCGGTAAAAACCAATTGACCGCAGCAGTAGAACGTTCACAGATGACGTCATAATCGATTGCGTTTTTATCCCGCAACAAATCATACAGTACAACAATAAATTTATGTGCAACTTTCTCTTGGTTCTGAAGGTGCTTGACCAATTGTTGGAAAAATAATACGGCTTGTTCCTTTCCATCAATATTACGCTCTTCAAGTGATTTCAGCAGCTCCGAAGTCTCGGCCAATAGTCCGTCCCAACGGAAACCGTGCATTAAAATCTGGCCAAGATAATTCCGTTGGCATTGCTCCAAAATCTCATTGACGTCAGCCTGCCCCTGAGCACGCTGTGCAAATTCGACCACTTGGTAATCGGTACGGATGGCATAAGAAGGGATAATGGATTTTAATACAAGTCCATCTAAACTCGTTAAACGGCTCAATGCAACGTACACCTGTCCCGCGGCAAACGAGGTCCCTGCGTCAATGATCGCTTTTTGAAAAGTTAAACCCTGACTTTTATGAATAGTGATAGCCCAAGCCAATCGAAGTGGAAATTGCGAAAATGTACCCAATATCTCCTCTTTAATCTGATCTTGCCCCTTATCGTAATTATACCGAATATTCTCCCAGGTCTCCCTTTTTACCGTTACAGATTCCGACCCATCAGGAAATGTAACCGTTACCGTGCCCTGCACCGTATCGATGTCCTTTACCGTACCGATCTTTCCATTGTAATATTTACGTTCATCACCGGAATCGTTTCGAATAAACATCACCTGAGCCCCTATCTTTAAGGACAACGTTTCTTCAGCAGGATAGGAGCCCTGCGCAAAATCGTCCTTTACAACTGCTTTAAGATTTAACATTTTACCCGATAATGATGCCAGCTTGGCTCCATTTATTTCATCCGCATTTCGATTATGGGAGGTCAATGTAATATACTGTTCCTCTTCATTTGGAACAAAGTCCTGTTGATAATAACCATTTAAGGTCGTGAGCATGTCACTTGTACACTGATTGTTTCGTATGGCATTCAAAATTGAAATAAAACCTTCATCTTGTTGACGATAGATTTTATTGAGCTCTAACATCACCAGCGGATTATCCCTCAAAATTTTAGCATTAAAGAAGAAAACAGAAGAATAATGATCCCGCAAAACATTCCATTCGGCATCTTTCACAACTGGCGGCAACTGGTACAAATCTCCGATAAACAGCACCTGTAATCCACCAAAAGGCCGCATATCGCGACGAACAGATTGCAGAATTACATTAATCGCATCTAATGTATCTGCACGGACCATCGAAACCTCATCAATCACCAAAAGCTCTAGCTCCTGCAAGATGGCCCGACGCTGCTTGGTCAATTTAATCGTGCTGAATAAACGTGATTTATTGTAGATATGACTATCCTGTTCGTCCCAACGTAACTCATAATCTTCAATAAAAGTCCCAAAAGGAAGCCAAAATAAAGAATGTAAAGTTGTTCCGCCCGCATTCATCGCCGCAACACCTGTAGGTGCAGTAATAGCCATCTTTTTGTAGCTATGCTCACGGATATACTTCAAGAAAGTCGTTTTTCCGGTACCCGCCTTTCCTGTAATAAATACATTCTGGTTCGTTTGGTTAACAAAAGCAACAGCCTGCATAAATGCAGTATTTTCCCGATCGACTTGAAAGTTTGACATATCCTGAAATTAGATTGATCACAAAATTAGCAATTTCATTTTTAACTTCACGCGATATAGTATAGCTTAGGGTATCTAACGCAGCTCCATTATAAAGGATTTAGATTAAGCTAAAACGGTTAACTTAAAATATTAAATGGATTTTTTTTATATTTAGCAACTGAATTAACGAATAACAAATTTTTAGAATTTTTAATATGGCTATAGATAAAATCGCATTGTTTGAAAAAGTACAGGAAATGCTGACATCCAAAGGTTTTCGTATTGATAAATCAGATGCTGCACGCCCTTGGGGAGGATTTTTCGTAATCGACGAATCCCAAGCGCAAGAATTTGCCGATGAGTACTTCGGCGGAATGGATGTACAAGAATTAAGAATCTCAGGAAAATTAAGTCCAAAAATTTTAATTGTTGCACCAGAAAAAAGACTTTCATGGCAATATCACCACCGTCGTGCCGAAATATGGCGTGTTATCCAAGGTAACGTAGGTGTTATGGTTTCTGACACCGATGAAGAATCGGTTGTTTCAACCTTGAAAGAAGGCGAAACAATTAGATTACGCCAAGGACAGCGTCACCGTTTAATTGGATTGGATGGCTTCGGTATTCTAGCCGAGATCTGGCAACACACCGATGCCAACAACCCTTCTGATGAAGACGATATTGTTCGCGTACAAGATGATTTTGGCAGATAGTAGTCCCACAGGACCATGACCACCAAAACAAAGATTCCCAATCAACAATTGGGAATCTTTGTTTTTATCCCTAACATAAAATGCGATAGCAGCTGATTCACTCGCCCTACAGGTCCATTTCATCGCTTCTATCCAAGCTCCTATACCTCCTGTATCCATTTCAGGTATTCCATAGCGCAATTCATTAGAAGAGAATATTAATTTTTATTATTTTAGTAGAGATATAATCAACTATGATATGATGAGTAACGACGATACTAAAAGAGGATCCAGTATATTAAACAGTCTAAAGAAATTAATTTTTGAGGACGATCAGCCGCAGCAAACGCCACCGGCACAAGCCCCTCCAGCACCAGCTACTAACGCTGCTCCAGAAAGACCCCATGTACCACCGGCATATTCATCGCCCACGGCCCAGGCTCCAACTGGAAAAACACCTCCCCCAATTCCCCTAACAGCCAATGACGGAACAACCGACCTCAAAGAAATGAAATTAAAGGTCTATGCCATTCTTGAAAAACTCAACGAGCAGGGTGTCGATTTTTTCGAAGTATGGAACGCTGCTGCCGCAATGGGAAAAGTAGAGGAAAACACATTAAAAGCGGCCTATACTTCATTGAAATTTGTAGACAGTTCGTTAACCAAGGATAAACTGGTAGCAACTGGCACAAATTATGCTAATAAATTGAAAGAAACCATTGCCAAAGAATCGGAACAAAAACAGGCTGAAAAGAAAAAGACTGAACAGGACCGAACCATGGAGATTGCAAATCTGAACACTGAAATCAAAACAATAACGGAGAATATCGCCAAATTGCAAGATGATCTACAGAAAAAACAACTCGCTTTGGCACAAATTAATGAAAAGTACGAACCAAGGATTAAAGATATCGAACAAAAAATAAACATCGGCAACGCGGCCGTTGATGAAGTGGTCACCGAAATCAACACTGCATTGCGTATGATTAATCAATCAATAACATAAAAACAAATCAATGGAAAGAAAAGATCAGTATGTTAATATTCCCGCTGAGATAAAAACGCAACTTCCGATATTTCAAGTACTGGGCGATCATTTGCCTGCACAATTAAAATCACCAGAAGCGAAGAAGACAGCTTCGTCGATCTTCTTTTGGGCACTTTTACTTGGTGGAGCCTTTGCTTTTTTCAAGTACTTACCGATTATGCTGGAATATGCCGGAAAAAGTATTCTTTTTGTGCTATTCAGTATAATCCTGATTACCTTATTATTGCTAGCGCCAAAGATCATTGCGCTATTGCACAGATTGGGAACCGTCCTACTTTTTAAAGGTGAAAAATCCATCATTAGAAATAACCCTATTGAAACCTTACAACTGTTATCAAGAGATGCAAAAGACACCCTGAAACGTGTGAAGGAAAAAATCAGCAATGTAGACGGTGTCCGGATCGACATGATTCAAAGCGGTGAAACTGCTCAAAAAACAGCCGAAGAGAAGTACACCTATGCGAAACGTTTCACCGCTGAAGCGGCCAATCTCGACGAGAAATCAAAGGAGGAAACGAGCAAAAATAATGCAGAGAAGGCAAATGCTTATGCAAGAGATGCCAAAGAAACCCGTACCAAAGCATTTCTATTGGGAAAAGAAGGTGAATCTGAAGAACAAAATGCGCGCAGTTATGTCCAATATGCCAATCAATTTGCAAAAGTATTGGAAGTCCTAAAAGATAATGAAAGCGCAGCGCGTATCTATGTCAGCACTTTAGATAGCAGCATTTCCATTATTTCCAAGAAGCTAGAAGCCACTCAAAAGATGAAAAATGCCACCGATGGCCTAGCCGATGTGTTCAATATTAAAGATGGCTGGGCATTTCAAGAGGCCATGAATGCCGCAACAGGTGCCATCAGTCAAAATATTGCCTCTATCCGATCGAATCTTGATTTCTTGGATCAAAACAACAACATCACCGTGGGTGGTACGCCTACTCAAGGTGAACTGGAAGAGTTTATCCGCAAAGTTGACGAACGTAATCTAAATGTATTAAACGTAACGCAAATGGCCGATGCCAGCTATGAACTCAAACCCGAAGAAAAAGTAGATAAAGGATTTACATTACTCGATTAATATTAACTAAAATCAAACTTATTATACGAACATTATGGAAGAAAAATCAACATGGGCAAGATTAAGATGGCCAATCAAAGCAATTATCATCGCCTTACCTATTCTCGCAATTGGTTATTGGGCCATTCAATCGGGCAAATTTGATGCTAATTCGACAGTCCAAACAACGGATTCAACAAGCAATAATGGTCATGCGGCCGCACCTTCATCAGGCTCAGAAACGACTCGTTCATTCAACTATCAACCCGAAAAACCAGTCGATGGCGAATACAAGGGTGTCGTTGAAGTGGGCGCTTCGGGTTTCAATTCCTTTGTCGTCAATATGGACAAAGAAAATCGCTGGGAGATCATTTCCAAAGACTTCGGAAAGTCATTTGCCTACGAAGGATTGGCAAATACGGAAGACATCCGTAAAGGACTAAAAGATTATATAGGCATGATGCTCGATAAAGGCGTCAAATCCAAAAACATACATTTCGTCATTAGCTCCGGAGCCCAGAAAGAACCTAAAACTTCAGTTATCAGTGCTGAACTAAGAAAAATGGGCTTTGTGGTCAACTTGGTTACAGCAGAGCAAGAAGGAAAATTAGCGTTAAAATCTGTCCTGCCGAAAGCTTACGAAGATAATTCATTTGTTGTTGACATTGGCTCCGGTAACACCAAAATTTCCTGGATTGACGGTGACACAAAATCGGTAGAAGCACCTGGTGCAAAATATTATGAAAAAGACCTTAAAGATGACGCTGTCTATACAGAAGTAAAAAAATTAGGCGAGAAAATTCCTTCAAATAAAAGAGAGGTTTGTTTTATTATAGGCGGGGTTCCTTTTGAACTAGCATCACAGACACGCCAAGGTGAAGAGCGTTTTACGGTTTTGAACGATCCAGCATCCTACAAAGCTGATAAAATAAAAACAAAAAGCGGTGTCAACATCTATAAAGCAATTAAAGATGCAACCAATTGCGACACCTTCGTATTTGATTGGGATGCCAATTTCACGATCGGATTCTTACTTTCACTAAACAAATAGTCAAGACGATTAGCATAAAAAAAGCGCTGTTCTCTTTTATTGAGAACAGCGCTTTTTTTATAACCTTTTTTGTTATCCCATAAAACTCAATAGATACAACACAATAATGATCGCCAATATCAAAAAAGCAATTTTCCAGAAGCTATAAGGTCGTTGTCCATAAACTTTACCGTTAAAAGCATTGACCATGATCTGATAGCTCTTTCCTTTGTACTGATAAGCAGATAACCATACAGGTAAAAGAATGTACTTCAATTTAATGGATTTAAAATCGCTATCAATAGAATCAATATCCTGTGTATCACCACCGATGTCATGCTCAACCTGACGTTCGATTTCCCGATCCATAATAGTCCGGGCAGTCTCCCCCGCTTTTACATGATCCACGCTAAAAGTTTCAGCGATAAAGCCACTTAAATATTGCTCATTGAAAGGTTTTAGGTAACCCAAATTCCAAGGTCCAATTTTATCAGAAAACTTTTCGGGAAGAGATGTTGATCCCGATATAACAATATCCTTAAATTGGCTATAGATACTTCCTGAAGCCGGATACCAGTTTGTGCGTCTTTCTTCGTATTCTTCCGTCTCGCCATCCGAATTGCGTCTTGTACGCGTCACATAATAATATTCTCCACGTGATCCTACGTAATCAGATTGTACATCTGCATCATATGACCAAAATGGTACATACACCCCTTTTAAACGATCATTTCTTGAATTAAAAATTCGCTTGAAGTCATTCGGAGCGAACCATATCTTACCCGCCCATTGTGTCAATAGCCCAAAAGCATTTTTGTAATCAACGGAAAATGGAACAAGACCATGTGGCTTCACAATACGCTTTTGTTGATGGTCAATTACCAAAGGTGAAGCACAAAAAGCACATAAATCTGCCGTAACATGTGGATTCAAACGCGAGTTTGCACCACAGTTACTACAATGCACAACTTCAGCCAAATAGCTATAGCGCTCATCGGCGAGCCCCTCCATTGCTTGTCCAAAAACTTTATAATCTGTAGATTCAATATGCCCATCTTCCGGTAGCTGATCCGCTATTTCATTCCTGGTTCCACAATAGGAACACGCTAAATAGGACGTACCGGGCTGATAAGTCAAAATAGCACCACAGCCCTGACATTTTAACCCCTGCTCTATTTCGGAGGTTTTTTCTTCAAAACTCATAAAACTCGGTAATGCATTTTACCCTAAACTCCTGGTATCGGTGGCGGGTTCTGCGAAAACAGATCCTTTAATTCGACTACCTTTTCAGCCTCAATCCAGTTTTCAAGTCCCTCTTTCCAGACCAAGGTAGCAAGTGTCATCGTCCCCTCTTTTATCAGAGCGCGCAACTGTTCCGAATCAAAGGGCCCTTCCTGTTTACCTTTAACGGCCAGGTAATAAGCGACCGCTTTGGGCAATGGAGGAGGTCCAACGGCCCCTGCAGACGAAGCCGCAGCAGCTGATCCCGTACCAGTATGATTATTCCCATCAAAACTGTTTTGCTGAAATACATTACCCATTTGACCAACCATTCCTGCTCCCAACCCAGCACCAAATCCAGCACCTACAATCCCTCCACTACTGGGATTCTCAGCAGCTTTCTCCATTGAATTTGCGGCTTGGAATTGGGCATAGGCCCCCAGATTACCAACGACCCCCATACTGCTTCGCTTATCAAGGGCTTTCTCGACTTCTTCTGGGAATGAAATATTTTCAATTAAGAACTTCGTTAAGCTCAAACCCAACTCATCAAAATCAACCCCAATTTTTTGCTGTATCAAGGCCGAAACTTCATCATAGTTGGATGCAAGATCCAAGGCCGGTATCTTCGACTCAGCAATAGCATCCATCCCCCGCGATACCGCAATGTTTCGAAGCTGCTCTGTGATATCTTCAACTGTAAATACAGGCGTCGTCGCAACAAGCTGTTTCATAAAAACAGTAACGTTCTTCACCTGAAAAGAGAAATTACCGAAAGCCCGAAGTCGAATGGGACCAAATTCAGGATCCCGCAACATAATCGGATTTTTAGTTCCCCATTTCTGATTGACAAATTGTCGAAGGTTGACAAAATAAACATCGGCTTTGAATGGACTATTGAACCCATATTTCCAACCTCTGAGGGTTGTCATGATCGGCATATTCTGGGTCGTAAGTTCGTAACGACCAGGCTGAAAGACGTCCGCAACCACGCCTTCATTCAAAAATACCGCAGCCTGCCCTTCTCGCACAGTCAACTGTGCCCCCATTTTTATTTCATTCTGATACCGTGGAAACTTCCACACAATCGTATCTGTGCTATTATCGACCCATTCGATAATATCGACAAACTCATTCCTGATTTTATCAAATAATCCCATAAATTATTCTCTTTACAATTACTTACACTAAATGTAAACATTTCCCCGCAAACCGGCAATTTTCTCCAGCAGTATGCAAACTAGCGATATCTAAAAAATTTAGCCTTTTAAACTACTTATCGTAGTTTATTTTTTTTACTTTTGTTAGCTAAGTTCTACATTAATTTATGAGTACATATAACGAAGACAGCATTAGGTCCCTGGATTGGAAAGAGCATATCCGCCTCCGTCCGGGAATGTACATTGGAAAGTTGGGGGACGGTTCGGCCTATGATGATGGTATCTATGTTTTATTGAAAGAGGTCGTTGACAACTCAATTGATGAGTTTGTTATGGGTGCCGGTAAAACTATTGATATCACGGTAAACGAAAATAAAGTTTCCGTACGCGATTATGGACGTGGTATCCCAATTGGTTCTGTGGTTGATGTTGTTTCTAAAATCAATACGGGTGGCAAATATGATAGTAAGGCTTTCCAAAAGTCCGTCGGTTTAAATGGTGTTGGTACAAAAGCCGTAAATGCTTTGTCCAGTCAGTTTACCGTCCAGTCATACCGTCAAAATATAACACGCATTGCCCAATTCTCTAAAGGGGAATTAGTCAATGATGAACAAAAAGATACGACGCAACGGAATGGTACATCTGTAACATTCTATCCAGACGATTCTATTTTCAGAAACTACAAATACCGTCCCGAATTTGTAGAGAATATGATCTGGAACTATGTTTTTCTAAACTCAGGTCTTACGATCAACTTTAATGGGCAAAAGTTTATTTCTGAGCACGGACTAAAAGATCTACTGGAACGAAATATTGATGCCGAGTCCATGCGCTATCCAATTATCCACTTACGGGGGGATGATATTGAAATCGCGATGACTCACGGCCAGCAATATGGAGAAGAATATTATTCTTTTGTCAACGGTCAGCACACCACACAGGGTGGAACACACCAGGCAGCCTTCCGTGAAGCACTAGTCAAAACAATCCGCGATTTTTACAGAAAAGAATTTGACGCATCGGATATTCGTTCATCAATTATCGGTGCCATCGCCATCAAAGTGCAGGAACCCGTTTTTGAATCACAGACCAAAACAAAGCTAGGATCTCAAAGTGTAGGCCCAGAAGGCCCTACGGTAAGAGGATTTATCAATGACTTTGTTAAAAAAGCATTGGATGATTACTTACATAAAAATCCGGCTACGGCAGATGCTCTTCAAAAACGTATTCTTCAATCGGAACGTGAACGTAAGGATATCGCCGGTATCAAAAAACTCGCCAACGAAAGAGCGAAGAAAGCCTCTTTGCACAACCGTAAACTACGTGACTGTAAAGTGCACTTCAGCGATAAAAATGAACGTAACCAAGAAACAACGTTGTTTATCACCGAGGGGGATTCTGCATCTGGTTCTATTACCAAATCGCGGGATGTGCAGACTCAAGCTGTTTTCAGTCTGAAAGGAAAACCGTTAAACTCCTACGGTATGTCCAAAAAGATTGTTTATGAAAACGAGGAATTTAACCTCTTACAACATGCGCTTAATATTGAAGACGGTCTCGATGGATTACGCTACAACAATATCGTAATTGCTACCGATGCCGATGTCGACGGCATGCACATCCGCCTGTTGCTATTGACATTTTTCTTGCAGTTTTTCCCAGACCTTGTCAAAGCTGGCCACGTTTCCATCTTACAGACACCACTTTTCCGTGTCCGCAACAAAAAGGAAACGATCTATTGCTATTCCGATGAAGAACGACAAAAAGCAATCGCAAAATTAGGCGCTAAACCTGAAATTACCCGATTCAAAGGTTTGGGTGAGATATCACCTTCCGAATTTGGATTATTTATCGGAAAAGATATCCGTCTTGACCCGGTTATCTTGTCCAAAGACAATAAAATTCAACAGTTATTAGAATATTACATGGGCAAAAACACACCAGATCGACAAAAGCATATTGTCGAAAATCTGCGTGTTGAAGTTGACCTTGAAGAAGAACTAACAAAAAAAGCGGGTTAAAATAACCCGCTTTTTTAGCAACCTACAACCACCTTTCATGCACAACCAAACCTTAATTCTGATCCAATGTCAAGATGCCGTTGGATTGGTCGCCAACATTTCAAATACGCTGGCAAAATATCAACTCAATATTGTCACCATGCGTGAATATGTGGATGAAGAAGCCAACAAATTCTTCGTGCGTGTCGTGTGTAACGGTATCGTGCCTGAGCAGAAACAGCTTTCGGATTCCCTTGCCGAAGTACTTCCCCCATCTGCTCAGATACAGATAAACCCCAATAACCGCAAAAAAATCGTCGTCCTCGTGACCAAAGAGCATCACTGCCTTGCCGATATCCTGGTACGTCAACACTTCGAAACATGGGGAGCCGAAGTACAGGCCGTAATTGGTAATTATGAATCATTACGCTCCTTTACGGAAAAGTTTGATATTCCTTTTCATTGCATCTCACATGAAAACCTGACAAAGGAAACATTCGAAAAACAACTGATCGCACAAATCCAAAACTATAATTTCGATTACATCATTCTAGCGAAGTTCATGCGAATCTTGTCTCCTCAGTTTGTCAGTGCCTTTGAAAATAAACTGGTCAACATACACCATTCATTCCTACCCGCTTTTATTGGTGCCAACCCGTACAAGCAGGCTCATGCAAGAGGCGTTAAGATCATCGGTGCCACAGCGCATTTCGTTACCGACCAACTCGATGAAGGCCCCATCATCGTACAGGATATACGACATGTCAATCACACCTATACTGTAAAAGATATGGTAACTGCTGGCAAAGAAATAGAAAAGGCTGTTCTGAGCAGAGCAATTCGTCTGCTTAGTGAAGATCGTGTGATGCGCAACGATTACAAGACAATTGTATTTGAATAGTGATTACGATCATGTCCCGATAAAACAATCATTACTTTTTTTCAGCGTTATTCTCCATTATTTCGTAAAAGAAATATTTAAGAATGACGCATACTTTTCATATCCCCGTATTAGGCTTAGCTTTCTCCATCGACTCCGCACTTAAGGTCGCACAATATGGTATCTCCACCGTAATGTCTATTGTTGACGATGAACTCATCGAGCGCATGCGCCGCTATTACTGCGGACAATATCAAATCGTCTATCATCCGATCACTAAAACAGAAGAAGATTACCGGGCAAAAAGAATTACGGCCTATCTCAATCTCGTACAGTTTGTGGTCAATAAGCAAGTCGCGGCCTTGAAGCGTCAGCCCTTCACCGAAAATTCAGAACTTACCAAATATTTTCAGCTTTTACCCGAGTCACATCCTTCAAAACCGATTTATCACGCGATGGAAATGGAAACCAATCGCGCGATTAAAACCGAGCTGCAAGATCTATTGATCAATTATCTCAAACCGGGAGACATCGATGTTAATATTATGTCCAAAGTAGATAAAATGAATTACCAGGATGGTAACCTATTGGATCAGCGTTATTCTGATGCTTCAGCAGCCTTACGTGGTTTTGCAAATTCCAACTTGCATTCCTCCCTTATCCTTTCCGCAGGGATGAATCCACACCTATACGCTTACCTCGCTGAATTACCGGCTTTCTTCCCCAATAGTGAAGGTCTATTTGACAAAAAAGTCGTTTTGAAAGTAAGTGACTTTCGATCGGCGCTCATCCAGGCAAAATATCTCGCTAAGCGTGGTGTATGGGTATCTGAATTCAGAATAGAATCCGGTTTGAACTGCGGTGGTCATGCTTTCGCAACCGATGGTTTTCTTCTGGGACCAATCCTTCAAGAGTTTAAAGAGAAAAAAGAAAGTTTGAAAACCGAACTTTTCGAGATATACCACGCATATTGGGTTTCCCAGGAGCGCTCATTAACAACTCCTCCCAGCATCAAATATACAGTTCAAGGAGGCGTGGGAACAGCTTCAGAACATCAGTTCTTATTAGACTATTATGGATTCGATGCCGTAGGATGGGGATCCCCATTCCTGATGGTTCCCGAAGCAACCACAGTAGATCAAGAAACCCTGAAAGCATTGGAACTTGCCAAGAAAGAAGACTTCTACTGTAGTGGAGCATCTCCATTGGGAATTCCCTTTAACAATTTCAGACAAAGTGGCGCAGAGTACCTACGGTTGGAACGTATAAAAAAAGGGCGCCCCGGTAGCCCTTGTAAAAAAGAATACCTTATTTCGAACACCGAGTTTGGTGGTAAACCGATCTGCACTGCATCACGCGTCTATCAACATCAAAAGATCCAGGAACTACAAAAACAAAATCTGTCCGCTGCGGAATACGATAAAGCCTTTGACGCCATTACAGAAAAAACCTGTCTTTGTGAAGGGCTCGCAGCACCAGCTTATCTTAAGTACAATATCCAAAAGAGCAAAGAACAGACCGCTGTATCCATCTGCCCAGGCCCGAATCTTGTCTGGTTCAAAAAACAATATTCTTTGCGGGAAATGATCGACCACATCTATGGCCGTATATCAGTTTTTGAAAATGACAACAGACCTTTTGTTATGATCAACGAACTCAACCTGTATATCGATCATATTCAAAAATATGTCACAGACAATAAAAATATCATGAACGATAAAAAGATAAAATATGTAGCTAGATTCAAAGCACAATTACAAGCTGGAATAGCTTATTACAACGAACTTACCCAGCACTTATCGCTTATTCCACAAAATATCAGCACAGCGATACCCAGACAGCTTGAACTGGCATCACTACGTTTAAAAGACATCCATATGTAACCTCCTAATATAACTTTAAACAAACACGGGGCGCTTAAATAAGCGCCCCGTGTTATTATCAGGAATCTTTTGACAAGCCTTACTTCGCTATTTTGCGAAATTTACCGAATACCCCAAGTGGAAGTTTCGGTCCTGCAGTTGCTTGTAAGAACAACTCGCCTATTTCCAAGTTTTCCACTTTTGGGAAAGCTGTCTTAATTAAATTTTCAACAATAACAGAGGAAAACCCTAATGAATACGTATTCAAAATCAAGAAATGCTCTTTAGGATCCAATAGTTGAACGACTTCAGTCATCATTTCCATAATGTGATCTTCCAATTTCCATTTCTCGCCCTTTGGCCCATGCCCATATGCGGGTGGATCCAAAATAATCCCATTATACGTATTACCTCTTTTCAGCTCACGCTTTACAAATTTCAAAGCATCTTCAACCACCCAACGAATGTTATCCAAATTGGAAATTTCCATATTTTCATTTGCCCAGGTAACAACCTGTTTAATCGAATCTACGTGAGTCGTATCCGCGCCCGCAGCCTTTGCTATTAAAGATGCTCCACCAGTGTATGCAAAAAGATTTAGAACCTTCGGTCTTTCCGTCTTAAATGAACGTACAGATTCCGAAATATAGTCCCAATTTACAGCCTGTTCCGGAAATATCCCGACGTGTTTAAAAGATGTCAAGCCCAATCTAAATTTGATGGCCACATCCTTATTTTTATATTCGATATGCCAACGGTCTTGGGCCTTAGGATTTTTCTTCAACCATTCTCCTGAAGTAGCCGAACGACCTTTGAATTTGATATGATAACGCTTGTTCCACTCCGCATCAGTCAATGCTTTAGGCCATACAGCCTGAGGTTCTGGTCTGATTAAAATTAAATCACCAAAACGTTCCAGTTTTTCAAAATCACCACAATCAATGAGTTCATAGTCCTTCCAATGCTGTGGGGTCAATAGTTGTATATTTGTTGCTGCCAAAATCAAAATTTTCCGACAAAACTAAGCTAAATTTCAATATAAAAGAAATCTGCATGATGCTAACACAGATCAAACACATAAAATTACGCGCAATAAAGCCATGTTCCCAGCCCTTATTGCCCCATAGAAGCTTTCGCACTTTTCATTAATGGGCTTGCAAAAACAAAGTTGTTCAATTCCTCCACATCCGACCGCATCATATCCTTATTGGAACCTTCCCAGAATTTCTCTCCTTTATAGAGAAACAAAATATACTCACCAATTCCCATCACAGAATTCATATCATGTGTAACAACGACTGTCGTACATTTCAACTCTTGCGTAATTTTTAGTACCAATTCATCAATAACAATCGAAGTCTCCGGATCCAATCCCGAATTGGGTTCATCACAAAATAGATATTTAGGGTTCATACTAATTGCACGTGCAATTCCAACCCGCTTTTTCATCCCCCCCGAAAGCTCCGCAGGGAACAGTTTATTTCGTCCCTCCAGATTAACCTGTTCCAAACAATGATTTGCACGGTCTAATTTCTCCGCTTTGGACATATCCGTAAACATGTCCAACGAAAACATGATATTCTGCTCTACCGTCATCGAATCAAACAGCGCTGAATTTTGAAAAAGCATACCTATTTCTTTTCGAATAGGAACACGCTCTTCAAAATTCATCCGAGTAAAATCCTTGCCATCAAAAATTACCTTTCCTTTTTCCGGTTGGTGCAGGCCTACGATACATTTCAATAAAGTACTCTTTCCCGAACCCGACCCTCCAATAATCAGACTCACCTTTCCGGGTTCGAAATTTGCACTAATTCCTTTCAGAACATGGTTGTCACCAAACGATTTGTTAATATCTTCGATTTGAATCATAAAATCTTTTTAAAGCATTAATGCGGTTATCACATAATCCGCCGCAAGAATAGTTATGCAGCCAACGACAACTGCTTCCGTGCTAGCTTGCCCAACTTCCAACGCTCCACCCTTTACATTATACCCTTTATAAGCAGATATCGAGGTAATAATAAACCCAAACACAACAGCTTTAACAAGGGCAACTGTCACCGTGAAGCCGTTGAAGCCATCTTGAATTCCTAAAATATAATCCGCCTGTGTCACAGCGCCCGAAAGGGATCCACCTAACAAACCGCCCACTAAAGCGCACACGATAGAAATAATCACCAACATCGGAATCATGGTGATACCCGCCAATATTTTGGGTAATATCAAATAACCAGGAGCATTGATCCCCATAATTTCCAAAGCATCAATCTGCTCTGTAACACGCATGGATCCGATCTGTGAAGATATAGACGACCCAATTTTCCCCATTAAGACCAATCCCGAGATCGTCGGTCCTAATTCCAAAATATTTGAATCCCGGTTGATCGAACCTATAATAGAATTTGGGATCAAGTCGGATACCATCTGAAAGGCAATTTGCATGGTCATAACAGCGCCAATGAAGGTGGAAATAATAACGATAAGTCCCAGAGATCCTATACCAATATCGGTCATTGCCAATACGGTTTCCTTCCAATAAATTCGCCCTTTCTCCGGTCTTTTAAAAACTGATTTCAGGAGTATGAGATATGCACCAATGTGATGAAAGATCATATTATCTATTTAATTTCAATGTATTACGCCAATTTAACGGCTATACTGAGCCAAGCTATCCATTAAAGGTAATTAATTCCAGCAAATATATAAACAAGCAAAAACCCAAAAAGTATACGAAAAACGAAATTACTTACCGATCAATTAGTCACATTTACCGATTTTTTATGTATAATAGCCTAAACATTCATACGGTATCTCCCAAAGCGACTTACTTTTGAGATATATTAACAAACGGAATTAGTTATGAATACACGAAGAATAACAACTGGTATCACCATTCTCTTTATAGGAGCTGTCTTATTATTATCACAGCTCAACACAATTTCTTTCAACTGGGTAGGTATTTTTAGATACTGGCCGCTGTTTATTGTGCTTGCCGGAATTCGTATGCTCGTACCCAAAGACCAACAGATTGGACAGTTTGTCGCCATCGGTTCTACCGTCGTAATTTTAGGTTTTTTGACTTACATAGGGCTGTCGACACCAAAGGAACCACTTTTAACACAGCTTTTAAAAAGTAAAGGCGTCAACATCAATGTCGACGATCCCAACGATAAAACAAATTATACAACAGAAAAATTAAACGTCCCGCTGGATGATAAAATCCATAGTGCTACCCTAAACCTCGATTTGGGGGCCACTTCATTAAGAAATGATAGTAGCACTACTTCAGAAATCTTCTCGGCATTTAACACATCAAAAGAATATCTACTGGGCATAACTGTGCATGGAGAATCTGCAGACAAATTAGATATCAACCTAAAGGGAAAATTCAAAAACAAGGATTTTAACAGCAAAAACAACAATACGTTTATCGCTTTAAACCCCAACATCCTATGGAATCTGAATTTTGATGTAGGTGCAATTGATGCCAGGTTAGATCTTTCACCCTACAAGATAGAAACATTGGATATCGATGCTGGAGCGACTAGTCTAAAGTTAAAATTAGGTCAACCGCTGGCAACAACTAAAATTTCTATGGATGCTGGAGCCTCCTCTATTGAAATCTCCATCCCCAAAAACGCGGCCTGTCGTATTACAAGCGACAATGCATTATCCTCGACAGATTATGAGGGCGATTTCCTAAAAAGTGAAGGCGAAGTAAAATCGACAAATTACGACTCTGCCGCTCAAAAATTCGATTTCGATATCAACGGTGGCATCGCGTCAATAAAAATTAGAAGATATTAATTGACACCCGATTTTTAGTCAAGAAAAGCTAACTTTGTGTTAGATATGGACACAAGTAATATGTTGACATTACCTGGAATCTATTGCAATTCCAAGGTAGATTATTCGAGATGGAAAACAAGGGAAATTCAGATCGGTGATATTCCCATGGGTGGGGATAATCCCATTCGTATTCAAAGTATGACTACGGTAGATACAATGGATACGATGGGCTCAGTTGAGCAGACCATTCGAATGGTAGAGGCGGGCTGCGAATACGTTCGTATTACCGCTCCAAGTATTAAAGAAGCACAAAATTTAGCTAACATAAAAGATGAACTTCGCAGAAGAGGCTATAAGGTCCCTTTAGTCGCTGATATTCATTTTACACCAAATGCTGCCGAGGTCGCTGCGCGCATCGTCGAGAAAGTAAGGGTCAATCCCGGTAACTATGCAGACAAGAAGAAATTTGATCAGCTATCTTATACCGATGCTGAATACAAGCGCGAGTTAGATCGCATCTATCAAAAATTCACTCCGCTCGTAAATATTTGTAAGGAAAATGGTACCGCCATGCGTATTGGTACCAACCACGGCTCACTTTCGGATAGGATCATGAGTCATTATGGTGACACTCCGGAAGGGATGGTCGAATCAGCCATGGAGTTTATCCGGATGTGTGAAGATCTGAGTTTCTACAATCTCTGTATCTCCATGAAATCGTCCAACCCGCAGGTCATGGTCAAAGCCTATCGATTGCTGGTCGAAAAAATGGTTTCCGAAAACATGAACTATCCCCTACATCTCGGTGTAACTGAAGCTGGAGACGGTGAAGATGGTCGCGTAAAATCTGCCGTCGGTATCGGAACACTGTTGGAAGATGGATTGGGCGATACGGTACGTGTATCGCTAACCGAAGAGCCTGAACGGGAAGCTCCGGTCGCTATAGCACTTGTCAATAGATATAGCAAAAGAAAGGCAAACATCGCGAGTCAGCCCAAACAAAAGATTGTTCAGCTCTCTCCGGAGACACCACATATTCCTTATGCCAGCCAAGAAGTAAATACTTTCATCGGCGGCTCTTTGGTACCTAGGGTTGTGGTCGACATTTCTAAGGAAAATCTAAAGGACGCTCAGATCCTTACCAAAGTAGGTTATCGCTACGATATCCTATTAGATAAATACCACATGGGTGAGCAGTCTGTAGACTTTGTTTATCTCGCAGACAGTTTACCATCCTTTACGATGCCGGCAAATCTGAAGCAAGTATATAACTATAATACCTGGTCAAAACTTACCGATCAAACCAATATTCATCCGCTCTTTACCTTAGAAGAATTCGTAAAGTCAGACAATAAGGATAAAGTCCTGAATATGGTCAAAATCTGTAATTCAGATTTATTAACCCCATTGTTTGAATCCTTACAGCTAGACAAAACAGTCGTATTTATCGTAGAAACCGATTACTTGCACGGTATGGCAGATCAAAGACAGTTCTTTCGAAATCTGCAGGAAATCGGTATTGACAATCCTGTCATTATCAAGCGTTCTTATTTGGCGGAAGAATTCTCAGGACCCATTGGTGATTTTATGAATCCCGAAGAACCGATATCAAAAATACAGCTGTACGCTTCTACAGATCTAGGCGCATTATTAATCGATGGTTTAGGTTCAGGAATTTGGATTGACTCTCCGGCAACGGCATTGGAAAATATCGCCTCACTTTCGTTCGGAATTTTACAGGCGACACGATCCAGAATATCCAAGACAGAATATATTTCCTGTCCAAGCTGTGGCAGAACCTTATTTGATCTCCAAGAAACCACGCAAATGATCCGAAGCCGTACCAATCACTTAAAAGGCTTAAAAATTGGAATCATGGGCTGTATTGTTAATGGCCCTGGAGAAATGGCAGATGCAGACTATGGTTATGTTGGGGCGGGCCCTGATAAAGTGACATTATATAGAGGTCAGCAGGTGGTTAAGAAAAATGTGAGTTCAGCCCATGCCTTAGATGAATTGATCAAGATCATTCAAGATGATGGATTGTGGATCGAAGAACTACAACAAGACCAAAATTAACAAATCAAGCTATACATAAAACAGCAAAGGGGATCAAATGATCCCCTTTGCTGTTTTATGTATACGAATGAACGTACATTACAAATTACCTTTTTATCGAAAAATGTTACTTTCTTATCGAATAGAAAATCTTTTCACCACAGTTTCCGAACCTGCAACTACGCGTACAAAGTAAAATCCTGTCGTTAATTTTCCACCATGCTCAAAGGAAAGATTTTGAATTCCTGAATCCAGATTACCATTCATTAATTGGAGAATCTCATTGCCCAATGCATCCATTACTTTAATAGACACACTCGACGATTTTGCCAATTTAAAAGAAAGATTTATTTGTTCAGCAATCGGATTGTAGAAAACCTTCACATTATTGATAAGTTTCTCTGTCTCCTTGATGTTATTATCTTCTCCGAATGCCTCACTGCCGTCCCAAATATGTTGCGAAATAGTATGGTCATAAGGAGACTTTGCATACACCCGAGTCAACCCGCTACACAATGTCAGTGCGGATAAAAGTGTTAAACAAGCTGCTTTAAGTAGATTTCTCCCCATAGTGTTAAATTAGACTTCAAATACTGGTTACGGTTTAATCAAATATAACGCTAACTATTTGAATTATCAACAACAAAGTTAGTATTTTGTTTAAAAGTTTTTCAGCAAATAGATTCATTCTAAGTTTCTTTTAACAAATTTTAACAGCTCTTGCGCATGTCAAAGTAAATGCTAAAATTTGGCGCAGGAAATGTACCTACTTAAAGTACAGGCAAAAAGTATATTTTTGCAGTATATTTTGAAATAAAATAATTGATAAATGGCAGACAACAGTCATCACAACAGTATCAATAAGGTGAGTTTCGCCGGATTATTGATCAGTTTAGGAATCGTTTTTGGAGATATCGGAACTTCTCCATTGTATGTTTTCAAAGCAATCATGGGACAAGGAGCCATTCAAAAGGACTTAGTCTTGGGCGGGCTATCCTGTGTTTTTTGGACACTGACGCTCCAGACAACAGTAAAGTATGTTTGGATCACACTCCGGGCAGACAATAAAGGTGAAGGCGGTATCCTATCCCTCTATTCATTGGTACGCAAACGAGCCCCTTGGTTAATTTTCCCGGCGATGATCGGTGCAGCGACCTTGTTAGCGGACGGAATGATCACCCCTGCCATCACAATATCCTCGGCTATTGAAGGTTTGGATCTCAAATTCCCAGGATTACCTACAGTACCTATTGTAGTTACAATTATCTCCTTATTGTTTATTATCCAACGATTTGGAACATCTGTTGTAGGAAAGGTTTTCGGCCCATTGATGACCATCTGGTTTACAATCATTGGTGTAATCGGTTTATCTCATCTTCACCTCGCACCAGAAGTGATGAAAGCGATCAACCCCTATTATGCTTTCCATATTTTGATTACCTACCCCCATTCGCTATTACTGATCGGTGCCGTGTTTTTATGTACTACAGGTGCCGAAGCATTGTATTCGGATATGGGACACTGTGGTAAAAACAATATCCGCATCAGCTGGATCTACGTAAAAATCACACTTATACTAAATTATTTCGGACAAGGAGCCTGGTTATTGACACAGGAAGGACGTGTCCTTGGAGGTGAAAATCCGTTCTACTCAATCATGCCCGATTGGTTTATAGGCTACGGTATCGCCATCGCGACGATTGCAGCGGTCATCGCCAGTCAAGCCATGATATCCGGATCATATACCCTAATTTCGGAAGCAGTACGGTTGAATATATGGCCTAAGGTGGCTATCCGCTACCCCAGTGAACATAAAGGTCAGTTGTATGTACCATCCATCAATTTAATTTTATGGGTCGGCTGTATGATTGTCATCTGGGTTTTTGAAGAATCAAGCCGAATGGATGCAGCCTATGGTCTTGCGATCAATTTAACGGTATTGATGACCACGATTTTAATGGGATACTTCCTCGCCATGAAAAAAGTCAACCGTGTACTAATTGCGGTATTTTTGATTGCTTATTTTGTTATTGAACTAACTTTCTTAATAGGAAATGGTGTTAAAATAGCCCATGGCGGTTGGTTGACTCTTCTGCTTGCCACTGCGCTATATATAACAATGTATTGCTGGTACACAGCGCGAAAAATTAAAAATCGTTTTGTTAACTTCATTAACATCAATAAATATTACCCCATTATCTCCGAATTGAGCGAGGACAAATCGGTCCCTCCCTATGCGTCGCATTTGGTCTATCTGACAAGTGCAAATTTCAAATCCGAGATAGAGGCTAAAATTATTTATTCAATTATTAATAAAAAGCCAAAGCGTGCGGATGTATATTGGCTCGTCCACGTTGATGTGATGGATCATCCACATACAAAAGAATATTCAATCGATCAGCTTATCCCCGGTAAGTTAATACGGGTTGATTTTAAACTTGGCTTTAGAGAGGAACAGCGCATCAGTCTACTGTTCAGAAAAGTAGTTGAGGAAATGGTGAAAAAAGGTGAAATTGACATCACCAGTCAATACGACACCCTACGTAAACACAATATTCCTGGTGACTTTAAGTTTGTTGTTTTGGAAAAAGTACTCTCCAAAACCAACCAGATGACATGGATAGAAAAAGTAATTATGGACATCTATGGTTACCTCAAAAAAATGAGTTTGTCCGAAGAAAAAGGTTTTGGTTTAGATTCCAGCTTTGTTACAATTGAACGGGTTCCGCTCAATTTTCCACAGACTTCAGAGGTCCATCTCATACGGAAAGATTAAGACTCCTCAAGGTGATGCTCAAGCATCACCTTTTTTATTCAATAGAATTGCATTACTTTTGTTGCAAATAATACATCATGGCAGACGCTAATCCAAAAAAGAAATTACATCCTAGAAATAGACATCTCGATAACTACAATTTTGAAGAATTGAGCAAAGTGGAACCTTCGCTCAAAGATTTCGTTATAGAAAATGCGTATAAAGTAAAGTCCATCGATTTTAACAACCCCGATGCTGTTAAAACGTTAAACAAGGCACTTCTAAAAAAATATTACCACATTCAACACTGGGATATCCCCAAAGAGAATCTTTGCCCCCCTATTCCGGGCCGGGCAGATTATATTCATTATATCGCAGACGTTCTTGCAAGGGACAATAATGGTGAAATTCCAAAAGGCGGAAACATCCACGTCCTCGATATCGGTGTTGGTGCAAATTGTATCTACCCCATCATCGGACATCAGGAGTATGGATGGAGCTTTGTAGGGTCTGAAATCATCAAGAGTGCATACAAAAACGCCATCGAGATAACACGGACAAATATGAGCTTAAAAAAGAGCATACAAATCCGTCTCCAAAATAATCCCAAAGCCATATTTAAAGACATTATTCTTCCAGGGGAAAAATATGATGTGGTGATCTGTAATCCCCCATTTTTTAGTTCTCAAACCGAGGCTTTACAGCAGTCCATCCGTAAGACCACAGGTATCAAAGACGCTAAAATAGACGAAAAACCGGCCACACAGGCATTTTCTGGACAAGGAAGCGAGTTATGGTGCGATGGTGGTGAAAAAGCGTTCTTGTCACGCATGATCTTTGAAAGCCAATTTCACAAAGATCAAGTAAAATGGTTCACAACATTAGTTGCCCACCGCGAAGACATTCGCTTTCTACAACACAAACTAAAGAAAATAAACGTAAAAGAGACCGAAGTGATCCGTATGGAACAAGGTAATAAGGTAAGCCGGATCCTTTTATGGAGATTCTAATAAGTCCATGATATTCAAAAAAAGGAGCTATCTTTTATGCAGATAGCTCCTTTTCTTTGATCCATTACTGTACGACGCTTCTCCTATACTAGGCTTGCGCCTGTTTATTTAACTTTGAATGTTTATAGCCATACATAAAATATACAGCCAATCCAATCACGAGCCAGATCACAAATATTATCCAGTTACTTGCCCCCAGCTCCGTCATTAAATACAGATTGATCAGAATACCAACGACAGGCAATAGGGAAAAGTTCATTTTAAAGCTATAAATTCCCAGTCCAAGCCAAGTTAACCAAAATATGATGACCAACATTTTATGTTCTAGAATTTCAAGGATGGTAAGCGATTTCCACTCCTGTATCGTCTCTTGCGCATAGCTAAAAATAAACACAATAGCAATCAGTAGCCCTGCACCAACCAAATACTTACCGTTGATGTAAGGAACTTTAAATTTGGATTTTGCCGATAAACCCGAATAATCCATATACAATACACCGGCGCACACAAGTATAAAGGCAAAAAAGGTACCGACGCTCGTTAAATCCACAAAGAAATCCATTTTAAAAAATAACGAAGGGATAGCAACCACCAAACCCGTTACAATAGTTGCAAACGAAGGTGTTTTATATTTTGGGTGAATGGTCGCAAACTTCTTCCACAACAAACCATCCCGACTCATCGTCATCCAGATTCTTGGTTGCGCCAATTGATACACCAGCAAGGCACTGGTGATGGCAATCACAGAGGTCACCGATATAATTCCGGCCATATGGTCGAAGCCCACATATTTAAACACGAAAGCAAGCGGATCCTTCACATTTAATTCGGTGTAATTAACCATCCCCGTCAAGACTAAGGTAATAGCGACATACAATACAGTACAAATCAATAGGCAATAGATCATCGCCTTAGGTAGATCGCGCTGCGGGTTTTTACACTCTTCGGCAGTTGTGGAGATCGAATCGAATCCGATAAAGGCAAAGAAAACCGCGGCCACACTTCCGAGTACACCTTTGAGGCCGTTCGGCGCAAAAGGTGTCCAATTTTCAGGTTTAATGAAAAATATACCCCCAAAAATTACGGCAAGGATAATCGCTACCTTGATCATAACCATAATCATACTCGCTTTCTGGGACTCTTTGATTCCGATATAAACCAACCAAGTAACCAAAAATGTAATGACACCTGCTGGTAAATCGAAAATAATAGGCATTCCTCCTATTCGTGGTGCACTATTAAAAGCATCCAGACCATGTTGGTCGATTGCGGTCAGTGCAGTCGCACCATGTTGGTTCATCTTCTCTACAGCATCATAAGCATAGCCTGGCGCCATGGACAACCAAGCCGGTATGTGGAGTCCAAAGCCCTCCAGCATGGAGACAAAATACTGCGACCAGGAAATGGCAATAACCGTATTGGAAACAGCATACTCCAAGACCAATGCCCAACCTATAATCCATGCAAACAACTCACCAAAGGCCACATAAGCGTATGTATATGCTGAGCCAGACACAGGAACTGTACTGGCAAATTGCGCATAGGCCAATGCCGTAAAAACACAGGCAAAAGCCGTAAAAACGAAGAGGAGTGATACCGCTGGTCCACCTTCATAACTCGCCAATCCAATTGTGCTGAAGATTCCAGCCCCTACAATAGCGGCGATACCCAACGAAACCAGATCTGTTACCCCCAATACCTTTGCAAGGCCCGTCCCCTCCTCTTTTTGAGTGTCATGCAGAATCTGATCAACACTTTTCTTCCGAAAAAGTCTATGTGACATGTAAATTTAGTTTTTGATACTTAAAATTATGCGAAAATAAATATTTTCAAGGTCTTATACTATTGGTATTTTCTGACAGACTAATTAAAGTCCACCAGCTCATATTGAATATACTGGTAAATTTCTTGATAATCGGTCATCTGCGTATGTAAATAGGAAATCAGCTGTTCTGTCAGAAGCTGTCTTTGCTCCACTGAAACTTCAAATTTCCACAATCGCTTACAAATATTGAAAAGCGCACCTGCAATTTTTTCTACCTGTTCATAGTCATAAATATACGCCCACTCAATAAACTGATGATAGAACTTTTCAAACTTAGGAATATCACTCAGCTGATTAATTTTCAAAAACTTCCGAACAGCATCTTCATTGACATGTACCAGTGCAGCGTAGAATTTATCGATGGAGACCGCTTTATTTTGTGTTAGGATATGATCCAACAATAGCTCCAACGCAATATGGGCCATAAAGGACGGACGGATAGGCAGCCCGGCTAAACTAGACTGGATTTTTAGTTTCAGCTGATGTGTATGATGAAAAAAGTAAGGTGAATTGTGAAATAGACGATCGACCTCGATATGACGGTTCCAGCCTATGTACAATTGTTCCAGTAAAGGATTGTCCAAGAGCTCATCTTCATACTGACGCGGTTTTAGCATAAAGGATTTATCCGCATTTTTTAATAGATCGGGTAACAATCCACCCACCATACGTTCGGGATTAGTTGCAAACCGTTCAAAATAGAAATGTGATAAAAAATTCATACCAGCTTATTAGCGTGTGCTTTTATGGGAAATTATTCGCTCAATATACGCTTAATCTCCTATCTTTGCATCTTGTAAATTAAAAAATTAAATCCATTTAACAATGAGCTTTGTAGAAGAATTACGTTGGAGAGGCATGTTGCAAGATATTATGCCAGGCACTGAAGACTTACTGAATAAAGAAAAAGTCGCTGGTTATATCGGCTTTGATCCCACAGGCGACTCTCTACACGTAGGACACTTGACGCAAATCATGACGTTGATCCATTTCCAAAATGCAGGCCACAAACCAGTTGCCCTGGTTGGAGGAGCAACAGGCATGATCGGAGACCCTTCTTTCAAATCTGCAGAGCGTAACTTGTTGGACGAAGCTACCTTACAGCATAATGTCGCTTGTCTGAAAAAGCAGTTAGGCAAATTTCTTGAATTTGGAGAAGGGGAAAATGACGCCCAAATGGTTAATAATTACGACTGGTTTAAAGATTTTAAATTTTTGGATTTTATTCGTGATATCGGTAAAATGATTACCGTTAACTATATGATGTCAAAAGATTCTGTAAAAAAACGTCTGGAAGGCGACAATGGTCTCTCATTTACAGAGTTTACCTATCAATTGATTCAAGGATATGACTTCTACTATCTTTGGAAGCACCACAACTGTAAAGTTCAAATGGGCGGGTCGGACCAATGGGGTAACATCGTAACAGGAAGCGAAATGATCCGTCGCCAAGATCAGGGAACAGCCTATGCCATCACGACGCAATTAATCAAAAAAGCCGACGGCCAGAAATTTGGAAAGACCGAATCTGGTGCCATATGGTTAGATCCAAAAAAAACTTCTCCGTATAAGTACTACCAATTTTGGTTGAATACGTCAGATGATGATGCTAAAAACTGGATCAAAATTTTTACACTCAAACCTCAGGAAGAAATTGAGTCCATTATTGCAGAACATGATGCAGCGCCACACTTACGTTTAGTTCAAAAAGCACTGGCAAAAGATATCACCATTCGTACCCACTCCGAAGAAGCGTACGAAACTGCGATCAAAACTTCTGAATTTCTTTTTGGAAATGGCTCTTTAGAATTCTTAAACAACTTAGATCACGACGCAGTTTTAGAGGTATTTGAAGGCATTCCGCAGTTTCAGGTCGCTAAAGCAGATCTCGCAGCAGGCATCAATATTCTTGATTTACTAGCTGTTCAGACACAGGTATTTCCGTCAAAAGGTGAAGCCCGCAAAATGCTTCAGGGCGGCGGCGTTTCTATCAACCGAGAAAAAGCAACCGATATTGAAGATTCGATTACGGACAATCACCTTGTAAACAATAAATATATTGTTGCACAACGCGGTAAAAAGAATTACTACTTGATTATTGCAGATTAATGATCAGCAGTATCCTGATTTAATAATCCATAAACATAAAAAAGTCCCTTTTGAACAAAGTAAAAGGGACTTTTTTATGAAATCCAATGTTATTCTTCCTCCGCAGAAGAAATCGGTTCGGTTATTTTAATAGTTTTTCAAATGCTTTGCGTGACGCTCCCCTAAAATGTACTTCCCCGCAATAGCGGTACCCTAACTTTTCGAACACATGCAGCATACCCCCATTGTCAAAATTAGTATCCACCTTAATACTATAAACGCCATGATCGATGGCTATCTCTTCCACCCCGGACATAATAGCCGTCCCCACACCTTTCATATGCGGATCCTGCGCCGAGGCCAGTCGGTGTATACCGACATAAGAACCATCACTTAACCATTTTCCGTCAATATCATTATATGCAGGTTCGACATCAAAAATAATAGCAACATAACCTACAATCCTACGCTCCACTTCAACGACATGCCCGTAGCCCTTATCAATATCTGACTGAACCACATCTTCATTCGGATAACCATCTTGCCATTGTCGGCTACCTTGTTCTTTCCTGAGGGCAATTGCTTGTTGTATAATTTCCCAAATCCGTCCTTTATCAGCTAATGTCGCTTTTCGTATTTCAAACTTGTTCATGCTATCTCTTATTTTATTCGTAAAACTACATATTTTAGAGCAACTCTAAAGAATAGGCAAAAACAGAAACAATCTTTAGCCATATCCCATATTCTTTAGCCCACCCCACTTGCAGGGCATAGTATTTGCTAGCCATTATACCTATCAAGCTTTTTAGCTACATCTAAATTTATTCATTCATAAAAAACGACAAACTTAAAATAATAGGCGATCAGCATCTTTAAAATACTATCAAAATAACTAAGTTTGTAAGCAGTATAATTGTGAGCTTTTCAATGTCAAATAAAGGAAATACATTTAGGCAGACAGGGAATTCAGTTTCCGGCAAACGTGCCCCTCAAAAGGAATCGACAACATTTAAAAAAGAAAAAAGTCAAAAAAACAGTGTACCAAGAGATTATTCTGATGCACAGCAAAAGGCTGTCAAGATATTAGGGATTTTATTGATCTTACTTTCATTGGCATTTGCTACAGCTTTCGTCTCCTACTTATTCACTTGGGAAGACGATCAAAGTTATATTGCAAAAACCAATGGTGGATGGTCGACATTATTCCGATCCGCAGAAGAAATTCATGATGAAGCTGTTGATCTACCCGTTGTCGATAATAAACTAGGGAAATTTGGCGCATTGCTAGCCAACCAATTCATGTACGAATGGTTTGGCGTCGCATCTTTTCTTTTTATCCCCGTATTATTCATTTTAGGATATCGCTTGTTGTTCAAGAAATCATTACTTCCTTTGTACCGTACTGTAGTCTATTCTTTTGTTGCTATCGTTTTTATCTCGGTAACTTTAGGCTTCCTGCATGGATTTATGGCCGATACACCGCATATGCTCGAGGGTAAATTTGGCTTTTGGACCAATAAATTACTGGAAGCACAAGTTGGCATTGTCGGCGTTGGCTGTATATTGGCTTTTGCCTACCTGACGACATTGATCTTACTTTACAACCTCGATTTTAAATTTGTCCTATTCAGTAACAGGAAATCCAAGTCATTCTCTGAAGATACGGACGAAGAGGATGAGGATGAATACGCTCCACAAAATCTTAGAAACAAAATTCATATTGAAGATGATTCCATCCAGTCGGTGCGAGAATCTTTCCAACGGTCAACGTCAATCAATGAGCGATTTCAATCTGCTCGGGACAAAGAGGTACAGGAAGAACTTCAGCGTCCTGCCTTTACGCATCACCCTGTACCCGAAGTACAAATTGATCCGAAGGACAAAGTGGTGCTCACCTTCGACGATAGTCCGCTTGAAAGAACAGAGAATACACCTTCAATCAGTTTTACAATTGATCAGCCAAATGAAGAATTTGAAGCCGAAGACTTACCGTTAATCCAGGAATATCAAGCGCCGAAAATCGAAGCAGAACCCCAACGAGAGCCAGAAGCTATTATTGAACCCGATGCAGTACCCGGTCTGGTGGTCGAAGATATCAAAGAGGAAAAAGAAATTACCGCCAGTGATCTTGTGGCCCAATTCGGACAGTATGACCCAAAATTGGATCTTTCTGGCTACCAACATCCGGCATTGGATTTATTGAAGGACTATGGTGGTGGTAAAATTACCATCAATCAACAGGAACTCGAAGCGAACAAAAATAGGATTGTTGATACACTGAGAAACTATAGCATCGAGATCGAAAGCATCAAGGCAACGATAGGACCAACGGTGACTTTGTATGAAATTATACCAAAACCAGGTGTACGGATTTCAAAAATCAAAAATCTGGAAGATGACATTGCCTTAAGTCTTGCGGCCTTAGGTATCCGGATCATTGCACCGATGCCCGGAAAAGGAACTATTGGTATTGAGGTACCAAACTCCAGTCCGGAAATGGTGTCCATGCGATCGGTCCTTGCTACGGAGAAGTTTCAGAAAACAGATATGGATCTCCCGATCGCTTTAGGTAAGACAATTTCAAATGAAGTGTATATTGCCGATTTAGCTAAAATGCCTCACCTTCTGGTTGCGGGGGCTACCGGGCAAGGTAAATCAGTAGGTATTAACGCGATTCTGACCTCTCTACTGTATAAAAAACATCCAGCCGAACTAAAATTTGTCCTTGTTGACCCTAAGAAAGTGGAACTTTCTCTATTCAAAAAAGTAGAGCGCCACTTCCTTGCAAAATTGCCTGACGACGGAGATGCGATTATCACCGATACGAAGAAAGTAATCAACACCTTAAATTCCCTCTGTATAGAAATGGATCAACGTTATGATTTGTTAAAAAATGCGCAGGTACGGAATTTAAAGGAATATAATGCAAAATTTATCAATCGCAGATTAAACCCTGAGGAGGGTCATCGATTCTTACCATATATCGTTCTTATTGTTGATGAGTTTGCCGACTTGATGATGACAGCAGGAAAAGAGGTCGAAACACCGATTGCACGATTGGCACAATTGGCCCGTGCGGTAGGAATTCACCTGGTTATTGCAACCCAGCGTCCTTCTGTCAATATCATTACCGGTACAATCAAGGCCAACTTCCCTGCACGTCTGGCATTCCGTGTGTTGTCGAAAGTCGATTCACGGACCATTCTAGATACAGGCGGTGCAGATCAGTTGATCGGTCGGGGTGACATGCTTCTAGCGACTGGAAGTGATTTGATACGTATTCAATGTGCTTTTGTGGATACGCCTGAGGTTGAACAAATTTCCGATTACATCGGTGCGCAACGAGGCTATCCTTCGGCATTTATGCTTCCGGAGTACGTAGACGAAAACGGAGATGGTTCTGGTAGTGTAGATTTTGATCCCAAAGACCGCGATCAGTTGTTCGAAGAAGCTGCCCGATTGATTGTCATGCATCAGCAAGGCTCTACGTCATTAATCCAACGTAAATTAAAATTGGGTTATAACAGAGCAGGACGAATCATCGATCAATTGGAAGCTGCAGGAATTGTAGGTCCATTTGAAGGAAGTAAGGCCCGCGAAGTGCTTTATCCAGATGAGTATTCATTAGAACAATTTTTGGAGACGTTAAGAAAGGACAACTAAGATGAAAAAACAAGTATGGTTTATTGTAGGTCTGCTAATCATGGCATACAGCCAAAACAGTTATGCACAAAATGACGCTGCTGCCAAGGCGCTACTGACGAAAGTAAGCCAAAAGTACAATGCATACAAAACAATACAGGCCAATTTCTCATTAGATATTAAACAAGCTAATGGCGGCTCGCATACTGATGCCGGAACAATATACCTGGACAAGAGTAACAACAAGTACCAGGTCAATACCAAAAATCAAGTATTGATATCGGATTCCAAGACACAGTGGAATATCATGAAAGCGGAAAAAGAAGTTGAAATCTCAGAAGCAAGCAATTCGACCAACGAGATCAATCCAACAAATATATTCAGCTTTTATACCACCGGTTTTAAATATACCTTGACCAATACAGAAAAGGTAAAAGGGCTTACACTAAGTGTTGTTGAATTAAGTCCTCTTGATAGCAAAAAAAACTATTCAAAGATCAAGCTGCGCATTAACAAAGCAAGCAGTCTGATCTATGATACCACCGTATTTGATAAAAGTGGTAATCGCTATACGTATACATTAACTTCTCAGGAAGGTAATAAGGCGCTTTCCGGTAGTCTATTCGTATTCAACAAAAATGATTATAAAGGCTTCGACATCGTCGATCTGAGGTAAAAATAGAACAATACTACAGGTCTGATCAAAGATAGTACAATAAAAAGGGCTTTCCACTATGCAGTGGAAAGCCCTTTTTATTGTGAAGTACACTATTTTACAGCATGTTCGGTTCCTTATCCAACGTCTCACTTTCTTTATTGGCATAACGTGAATAGCCATGCTTCTGTGGATGTTCGATAATTTCCTTCATAGAAACAAGTTTGTACACATACGAACCCGTTTCATTATTCAATTTCAAGGCAAAATAGTCGTCCTTTTTTTGTCTTCTTATAGAACCTCTTAAACTGCCATCACCAACATTATACGCCGCAGCAACCAAGGTCCAGTTACCAAATTGGCCATAGAGGTATTTGAGGTATCTCGCTGCAGCATGCGTAGATTTAACAAGATCCTTTCGGTCGTCTACCGTACCATTGACTTTTAATCCATACAAACGGGCTGTTGCCGGCATAAATTGCCAATAGCCACCAGCTCCCTTCGATGAAACAACAGCTTTACTAAGGCCACTTTCCACCAATGGAATGTACTTGAAATCTTCCGGAATACCATGTGATTTAAGGATCTTTGCAATCATAGGCAAGTAGGTCTCTGCCTTTTTGTGCATATCGTACGATCCTGTTTTTTTAAACGAGAATCGACTGAAAAATTTACGCAATTTACTTTCCACAAGCGGACGATCCATCGGTAATGAATCTTCGGCAAATGTCAATGAATTCATATACGATTCAAAGGAATTGCTTTTTTCTTTTTTTTCTTCTTCATCCCCATGATGAACGGGAACTACTACGAGCTTCGGTTCAACGATCTTATCGCCGTTTGAAGCATTGTTGTGTGGGGTTGAGTATAACTTTGACAGCAATAAAGCAAACAAAATCAAACTACTACATAAAACTCTCTTTCTTATCATTCACTCCCTTAATGCTACCCTATCCACGACTGCAATCGATCAAAAAATAGCTTGGTTCAAATTCAAGGGTACAAAGGTAAACACTATTTATTTAAAAAACAAATAGTTACATTCTAGACAACTTAAAGCGGCTTTGTTAGCGTAAAAACGCAGCAAATTCAAGAAAAGACAAAAAGATAAGGATTTTTTCGCAAAACCCAAAATTATACCTAACTTTGTCGTTCACATTTTAGCAAAACACAATGCCATTCAGCAATAAAAGGAACAGTCGTGATGACAACTCCAGAAAGTCACGAGGCAACTCAGATAGTTTCAAATCTAGAGGCGATAAGAACAATAGTTTCGGAAAAAAATCATATGGGTCGAATGACCAATCTGAAAGAGGCTCTTTCAGAAAAGATGATAATCGTGAGAACAGATCATTCGGATCTAAAAAATTCTCAGACAAACCTTCCTTCCGAGGAGATAACAATTCCTTCCGTTCAAAAGATAATTCAGAAAAATCCTTTGGTAGAGGAGGCCGCTCATTTGATAAAAATGATTCTTCAAGATCTTTTGACAAAAAAGATTCCTTCAATAAATTTGATAGATCAGAACGTTCTTTTGACAAAAAAGATAACTTCAAACGTTCCGATAGAAATGACTCTTCAAGATCTTTTGACCGTTCAGAACGTTCTTTTGATAAAAGAGATAGTTTCAAACGTACAGATAGAAATGATTCCTCAAGATCTTTTGACCGTTCAGAGCGTTCTTTTGATAAAAGAGATAGTTTCAAACGTTCAGACAGAAATGACAGCCCAAGATCATTCGATAGATCAGAGCGTTCTTTTGACAAAAGAGACAGTTTCAAACGTTCAGACAGAAATGACGCTCCAAGATCTTTTGACCGTTCAGAGCGTTCTTTCGATAAAAAAGATAACTTCAAACGTTCAGACAGAAATGACAGCCCAAGATCATTCGATAGATCAGAGCGTTCTTTTGACAAAAGAGACAGTTTCAAACGTTCAGACAGAAATGACTCTTCAAGACCTTCTAACAGAAAGTTTGATGGCGATAAAAGTAGAAATTTTGACGACAACAAAAACTTTGGTGATAAACAATATATTAAACGTCCAAAGAAAAAAGCAGAGGATGCAGAAGATGACGGCTTAGTTCGTTTAAATCGTTACATCGCCAATGCTGGTATCTGTTCAAGACGTAAAGCGGATGAGCTTATCACTGCTGGTGTTATTTGGGTAAATGGAGAACCTGTTACGGAATTGGGTACCAAGGTGGATCCTGCAACAGATGAAATCCGTTACAACAACGAACGTCTAAAACGTGAAAAAAATGTTTATGTTTTGTTGAACAAACCAAAAGATTATATCACGACTACAGATGATCCGCAGGAGCGTCATACCGTAATGGAACTTGTTTCTAAAGCGACAAAAGAAAGAATCTATCCTGTTGGTCGTCTTGACAGAAACACAACAGGACTACTTTTGATGACAAATGATGGTAGTCTTGCTGAAAAACTTTCACACCCGCGCAACAGCATCAGCAAAATCTATAATGTCGAGTTAAACAAAAGCCTTACACAAGGCGATTTTAACAAAATCAGCTTTGGTATCGAATTAGAGGACGGTGTAATTAAACCAGATGACTTGAGCTATGTTCAAGGCGGATCGAAACGTGAAGTCGGTATCCAAATCCACTCGGGGAAAAATCGTATCGTACGTCGTATTTTTGAGTCATTAGGATATGAAGTCGTTAAATTGGATCGTGTGGTTTATGCAAACTTAACGAAAAAAGACCTTCCACGTGGCCGCTGGAGATATTTAGAAGAGCGTGAAATCGTGCAGTTAAAGCACCTGATTTAATCGCTTAAGCAGATAAATAAAAATAAAGGACGGTCATTCAGTTAACCGTCCTTTATTTTTTATATTTGCTCTTTCAAATAATAAAACAAAGAATATGACTGATCCGAAAACACTTTCATCCGTTGCGGAATTCCATAAAACATTCCAACATCCAATCCTAGACACGCCTACTATTCCATCTGAACAAAGATGTGCCTTACGGGTATCGTTGATCGCTGAGGAATTAAAAGAATTAGAAGAGGCCATCCGGGATAAAGATTTGGTCGAGATTGCAGATGCGCTATGTGACATTCAATATGTACTTGCTGGAGCGGTATTAGAATTTGGTTTAAAAGATAAATTCTCTGCTCTTTTTGATGAAGTTCAACGTTCCAATATGAGCAAAGCATGTAAAGACGAAGCAGAAGCCATCGCTACACAGGAGCACTATAAATTAAAAGGTGTAGAATCCTATTATAAAGAAGTTGATGGCAAATTTCTGGTATTCAGAACAGCTGACAATAAAACGTTAAAATCCATCAATTACTCTCCAGCCGATCTAAAAACAATTGTTGAGGGCTAAATAAAGATGGTAATCGTACCCTTTTTTTGTAGGTAAACAGCAAAGGCTTCATTAGAGAAGCCTTTGCTGTTTTTATAGCGCTGAATATATTCATTAAACGCGATAGCATACAATGATCTATCAAAAGAGTATAAAATATTAGGAACGGCTAAAAAAGACTCCCCTGCACGACCTGACGTGCTTCCAATCCCTTATCGATGTATGTTTGAATACCTGATTTCGGTAAGCCCCAATTCGGAGCAATTAACAATTCTTTATCTGCAATCCCGAAAATACGTTGAATGATCAGATCAGGACGCAATCGAGGAATAAACTTTGCTAAGAATTCCGTATAACCTTCTATCGAGAAAAGTTCAAAAGGCTCACGTTTGAACTTAACGCCCATAATAGATCCCTCTACAATATGTAAGTGATGCAACTTCACAAATTTAATTTGTGGAAAGCGGTTGATTTCATCTGCATATTTCAACATCATTTCTTCAGATTCCCACGGGAAGCCAAAGATGGTATGCACACAAAGCTCCAACGGAGTATCTTTCAGCATATTCATGGCCTGAACAAATTCGTCGTGAGAACAGCCTCTATTGATCTGCTCCAATGTATCATTGTAGATAGATTCCATACCCATCTCCAAATCTACATCGTAACGATCTGTGTAAGACTCCAACAATGCAATCTTTTCAAAATCCAAACAATCAGGACGTGTACCCACAGAAAGACCCAAAGTATTTTCAGGATCAATACTTAAAGCCTCATCATACATCATCTTCAGTAGATGAGTCGGCGCATATGTATTTGTATTTGGCTGGAAATAAATAATAAACTTCTCAGCGCCATAGCTATTACGTGCTCTTTCAATACCCGATTCCACCTGCTCGCGTATAGAAGGAATTTTCCGGGCAGTATCCGGTGTAAAAGAATCTACATTACAGTACGTACAACCACCATAGCCCTTACTACCATCACGATTGGGGCAGGTAAAATTACCATCCACAATCACTTTAAACACTTTCTGTCCGTTATACTTTTGCTTTAAATAAGCCCCGTAATGATTATACGGTTTAATTCCGTTGTCCAATAATGTACCCATTGCGCTGCAAAGTTACTCAATAAAAATCATATGTGACCATTACTTTCTCAGGATCAAATGTTAAACTGATACGGCCATCACGAAAATCTTCCCAAGATAATTTATACAAACTATCCTTAACTGCATTCTCCAAATCAAAATAACTGCTTTTAACAGCTAAACTGGGAGAATTATCATAATAAGTAGGTAAACCGTAATAGAATACGAAAAATTGTTCAAATTCTTTAAATGACAAATAGCCATAAAACCTATTCCTATTTCTTGAAACCAATATTTCAATTCTTTTTAGCCTGCCATTTGTATAAAAATAATCAAGTGTTTGATAATACAGTGCATTCAACCATTTGCCGCCAATAAATTGGATATGACCTGGATCGATGACAACCATTGTATCCTTACTCCGCGTATATGTCCCCAATTCCCCAATAGAGGACCTTTCCCCAAGATGAATGATATATTCACGCGCTATATTGGTGATCTACCATCTTTATTTGCCGGTATCCACTTTGATATGGACGAAAATTTTTGATTCATTTCTTCAGTCTTATCTACATGACCAAAATTGCTAGAAACAACTCTGATAGTGCTATCCTTATAAACCTCGAATCCAACATGAGCCTCATCATTAAGCATATCCATATCACGTTTCCATTTTTCATTTAACTGCCTATAAAAATCGATAATACCTATCTTCGGGGTTGGAAGGTAGTTTTGATAAGAAACAAAAATGTAATCCTGTCTATCTTGGCAAATACCTGATCTCACATTCAACAAGAGAAGACAGACGATGATCAAACAAATTCTCATACGGCCAGTAAGTAATATTTACAGCAATATACAAAAAACCTAGATATGGGAGTTCTAGAACAGGCGAGATACTTCACAAGGAAAGTACCTAAACGCAAGAAGCCCTTGACTGTTTCCAGCAAGGGCTTCCGTGTAAAAAAAGGCACCGACCTACTCTCCCACCT